>BTRB01000023.1:0-18284 GCA_036986175.1 Gammaproteobacteria bacterium | reverse complement strand
ACCGGTCAGCCGTTACGGGGACGAGAGGCAAAATTCACGTGGTGTTAACCTGGCAAACCATAGTCTGCTGCGTGGCCTGGCCGGGGACATGCAGCCGTTTTCCCGGGACCGGTACGGGGTTGAACCGCTGCTCGCGACGCAAACGGACACAGCAACTGCCGGGGGTACCACGGTGGATACCAATCCTTCTTTCCCTTCGGAAGTAGTGGCTGATGTACGCGATACCAGTGAAGAAGAAACAAACACAGCGATTGCAGTTGCGCGTAAATTTGCCGGCACATGGGATACCGTCGGCGTGGATGAGCGGGCCAAAGCGCTGGAGCGGGCAGCAGACTTGCTGGAGGAGCGCCTGGCCGAATTCATGGCTTTGTGTGCGCGTGAAGCAGGCAAGACGGTTAAAGATACGATTGCCGAGGTGCGCGAAGCAGCAGATTTTTGCCGCTATTATGCTGCCCGGGGCCGGGAGCAATTCGGAACGCCCCAAACGCTCGCCGGAGCGACCGGTGAGCACAATGAATTGTCCTTACATGGCCGGGGTGTGTTTGTTTGTATCAGTCCATGGAATTTTCCGTTGGCCATTTTTATGGGCCAGGTCGGTGCCGCCCTGGTTGCCGGCAATGCGGTATTGGCCAAGCCTGCGGAACAGACCCCGCTGATTGCCTACCGGGCTGTGCAATTATTACATCAGGCCGGTATTCCGACCAAAGCGTTACAACTGCTGCCCGGGGAGGGTGCCGGCGTTGGTTCCTGGCTGACATCAGACTCCCGGATTGATGGGGTGGCATTTACCGGTTCAACTGAAACGGCAAGGTTAATCAACCGGTCCCTGGCGGGCCGGGATGCCCCGCTGGCAACACTGATTGCTGAGACCGGTGGGCAGAACGTCATGTTGGTTGACAGCTCAGCTTTGCCCGAACAGGTGGTTGCAGATGCTATCAGCAGCGCATTCCTGAGTGCGGGACAGCGGTGCTCAGCCTTGCGCGTGTTGTACCTGCAGGAAGATGTGGCTGACAAAATTGAAAACATGCTGGCAGGCGCGATGCAGGAGCTGGTTGTCGGTGACCCCAGGATGCTCAATACCGATATCGGTCCGGTGATCGACCCCGAGGCGCTCGCCACCCTTCAAGCGCATGCCGCACGCATGGACAAAGAGGGGCGCCTGATCGCACGGGTACCCATGAATCCTGACTTGCAGGGTTACTTTTTTGCACCGTCTGCCTACGCTATCGATTCAATCGGGCAATTACAGCGGGAAGTTTTTGGCCCCGTGTTGCATGTAATCCGTTACCGGGCCCGCGATCTTGATAAAGTGCTCGAGGCAGTCAACAACACCGGCTACGGCCTGACGCTTGGCGTGCACAGCCGTATCGACAAAACCCAGCAGGCTATCGCCAGCCGTGCCAGAGTTGGTAATTGTTATATCAACCGCACCATGACCGGCGCGGTGGTGGGTGTGCAGCCATTTGGCGGTGAGCGATTGTCCGGCACCGGGCCAAAGGCAGGCGGGCCACACTACCTGCTACGATTTGCGACCGAACGGACACTGACGATCAACACGGCTGCGGTTGGCGGTAATGCCAGCCTGCTCGGCCTGGGTGAATAGGTTGGTTTTTTACAGATGCTGAGGATCTGAACTATGTATTTACGCTATTTTGGCCTGCATGAAGCGCCGTTCTCAATCACACCTGACCCGGCCTTTGTTTACCTCAGTTCGCGTCATCGCGATGCATTGGCGCACCTGTTGTACGGCATTGGCAAGGGAGGCAGCGGTGGTTTTGTGCAGCTTACCGGTGAAGTCGGCACCGGCAAGACGACCTTGTGCCGATGTATGTTGGAGCAAATACCGGAAGGCACCCGCATTGCACTGTTGCTAAATCCCCTGGTCACTCCCCGTGAGTTGCTTGCCGCTATCAGTGAAGAGCTGGAAATAGATACCTCCGGGTCGGGTGACAGCACCCGACTGCTGGTGGACAGGCTGAATCACTATCTGCTTGACGCACACGCGCGTGGTGAACGTGTGGTGGTCGTGATTGACGAGGCGCAAGTGCTTAGTCCTGAAGCGTTGGAGCAGGTCAGGCTGCTGACCAACCTTGAAACGGCTAAGGAAAAGCTGCTGCAAATCGTTTTGCTGGGCCAGCCCGAGTTAAGAGAGTTGTTGCAACGCCGTAACCTGCGCCAGCTGGCCCAGCGGATCACCGCCCGCTACCACCTGAGCCCGCTGGGGCCAAAAGACACCCATCTGTATATTCGCCATCGCTTGCAGGTTGCCGGCGCGCAGCGGAACCCCTTCAGGCGCAGTGCCATGAGCGTACTTTACCGGCGTTCCCAGGGTATACCGCGGCTGATCAATATCATTGCTGACAGGTCGTTGGCTGCTGCGTATGCGAAGGAGCGCACTGAAGTAACCGCTGCCATGGTGCATGGAGCTGCCAATGAGGTGCAGTTGGGTGAGCGACAGGTCAAACCCCTGCGCTGGCCGTGGCTGGCGGGTGCGGTCGGCGTACTGGCGGTTGTCGTGCTGGGGGTCGCCCTGTTCGCAGGGTTTGGTTTTCAGGCAGACACAAGCCCGGCAGCAGCAAGCCCGACAGCTGTAAATGGCGGGCCAGCGGAAAATATCGTTTTACCACCGATTGTGCAGGCACAAACACCGCAAGCCGTGGTCATTCAGGCAGCTGAAGCAGAGCTGAAGGTGCCCCCTGGGGATCAGGTTTTCGCGACGACACTGGATTCAGCCTGGCTCGAGAACCACCAGCAGGAAGTCTGGCAGGGGCTTGCCGATGTATGGCATGACGAAGGCGCAGCAAATGCGGTGCGGGCAGCATGCAATGGTGCTGACGGCCGTGGCTATGCCTGCTTACGCAGCCAGGGGAGTTGGTCAAAGATCAAACGCCTGGGTCTGCCCGTCGTGCTGGTCCTGCAAGGAGAGTACCCGTCCAGGTTATTGCTGCGTGGCATGGGTGAAGACCGGTTGCTTATAGGGGGTTCCGGGAACCCACTGACGGTAGCAAGGGAAGCCGTTGATAGCCGCTGGCTGGGCACTTATCTTGTGGCGTGGCCACAGGCGCGAGGGTGGCCCGCAGAGGTCGGCCGGGGTGACAATGGCCCGGCGGTGGCGACAATTATAGAAATGGCAACTCGAGTTGATGTACCGTATCGGGGTGGCCAGTTGTTTGATGCAGCATTTGAGCTTTGGCTTAGAAGTTTCCAGATGCGCAATGGCCTGGAACCTGATGGTATCGTTGGCAGACATACCTTACTTTACCTGATGAAAGCGTCAATAGAAGAGCCACAATTGTTGCAAACCTGGGATTACTAGCCGTGTCCATATTACTTGAAGCACTTCGAAAATCTGAACAGAGCAAACGGCCGCTTGAGGCACCTACAATTCATGCGGAGCAACAAACTGCAGTGGCTTCAGAACCTGTCAGAAAGGGTCCTTTGGCGCTGTTGCTTTTTGTTGCGTTGATACTGATCGCCTGGACAGTCTGGCGTCAGTATCAGCCGCCAACCGGTGGCTACCAGCCGCCGGTTACTTTACCGGCCAAACGCGATAGTGCGATAACTACGCCCGTATCATCTCTGCAATCCACTGATTCCAAAAGAAATTTAGGCAACGTCGCCAAGTATGGCGCAAATCAGCAGCGAACACCGGTTGAGAGTTACCAGCAGGCCATCAGCGCTATTAATAAGTCAAATGCGGGCAGGTCAAAACCCCGGCCCGCAAACACCATTGTTAACGCAGCCACGAAGGTACCAGCTACAAAGCCGGCCGGCGACGTCCGTGGTACAGACAGGAGCCTGGAACCTATCAGTTATTGGGAGTTACCCGATACTGTGCGTGCAGATGTTCCGGAAATGAGCTTCAGTGTATTGGTCTACGCTAACCGGCCCGCCGACCGTTTTGTGCTGGTGAACGGCAAGCGCCTGCAAGAGGGCGATAGCTACCGGCAGGGGCTCGTTGTGAAGGAAATCCGGCGTGATGGCGTGGTGTTCAGTTACCGTCTCTACCAGTTCCTTGTAGAAAGATAGCGTTCGCATTAACCAGGTGGACACCGGCATTGTCACAAACTGGTCGAAGACGGCACCCCGTTTTCCCTGGGTGACGCTGACCATATTCTCTATAGCTGTCATTGCGAAGTTGCTGCATTCAGCGCTACCCCCGCCGGGCCAGGATGCCATGCTGGAACTGGGTGGTATGCTTCCGAGCCAGATTGTACAGGTCTTGAACTCCCCGGTATCCGAGTGGGCTGATTACCGGCTACTGACCTTGTTCAGCGCGCTGTTCATTCACACCAACTGGCTTCACCTGCTGGGAAACGTCGCATATCTGTGGGTTTTTGGGATTCCGCTTGAGCGCCGCCTCGGCTGGCTGGGCATGATCATTGTTTTTATGTTCGGCGGTGCGCTGGCCAACCTGTCGGTATCCCTGCGCTTGCCTGAATTGGCATCCCCCATCATCGGTGCCAGCGGTGCGGTCTCTGCGGTCGTCGGTGCCTACCTGGGGATGTTTCCTTTTCGCCGTATCGGCATGTTGTTGCCACTGGGTCTTTACCTGCAGTTTGCGCGTGTACCGTCAGCGCTTGTTATAAGCTCCTGGTTCACATTGCAGTTGGTTTATACCATCTTAGGCCCCATAACGGGGGTAGTGGCCTGGTGGACGCATATGGCCGGTTTTACACTGGGTTTGATATTTGCCCTGCTGGTACGTGCTACAGCCCATATGAGATTTGCCAGATAAGAATTTCCCGATAAGGATTTTGCAGCACATGGCTAAAGCGAACAAAGAGAAGTTGTATCGAGTTGCCTTCCTTAACCACGGCAAGGTTTACGAACTTTTTTGCAGCGGTGTCTGTAGCAGTGGTTTGTTGGGATTCGTAGAAGTCTCCGGATTGGTGTTCGGGGAAAAAGATTCCCTGGTGATTGATCCGACAGAAGAAAAAATGCGCGATGAATTTGATGGCGTTGAGATCCTGCACCTGCCCATGCACAGTGTACTGCGCGTAGAGCAGGTTCGGAAGAAAGGCCAGGCCGTTATCCGCGACCGCGAAAGCGGTGAAAAAGTCACACCTTTTCCCATTCCGCCAGGCACTCGAATACGCCCTTGACCCGGTACTACTCGCTACTGGCAGTTGTGAGCAGCCTGGCGCCTTTTAGCAAGATCAGCGCCTGGTACAACGCATAGTCGTCAGCAGCACTCACTTCAGAACCGAAAGTCCCCGCGTGCGTCTCCGGTTCGCTTTCCAGATGTCCATCGAGATCCGCTTCACGCTCGTGCGGGTCACCATCTTTAACAATTTCCACCGGCGGGATTTCCACGTCTGGTTGAATCCCCTCAGCCTGGATTGAACGACCCGAAGGCGTGTAATAACGCGAGGTTGTCAGACGGATACCGGAGCCGTTGCGCAGACTCAGTACTGACTGAACCGAGCCCTTGCCGAAAGTTCTTTCGCCGACTATCAGGGCGCGTCCATGATCCTGCAAGGCACCGGCTAAAACTTCTGAAGCCGATGCGGAACTGCGATTCACCAGCACCACGATAGGGGTGTCTTGCAACCACTGGCCCGGGTTTGCCGAATACTCCTGCCGGTGGTCGGTGCGTCCATTGGTATACACAATTAATCCCTCATCGAGAAAACCATCGGCCATCGTGACGGCGGGTTTAAGAACGCCGCCGGGGTTATTGCGCAGATCCAGCACAATACCTTGCAGCAGACCGCCACGCTTGTCTTTCATGGTCTCAATCTGTTGCTGCAGCTCTTCAGCACTCTGCCGGGTGAAATGGGTAAGTTGAAAGTAACCGTAATCGCCGTCCAGCAGTCGGCTGAAGACGCTGGCAACTCGCACATAATCGCGCACCAGCGTATGCTCTGACACCTCTCCGTTCACGTGTTCAAAAGTGACCTGCACTTCGGTGTCCGCCTCACCACGTAAACTGTTGATGGCAGACTGCAGGTTTTGGTTGCGCACGCTGCTTCGATTGATCGAGGTGATGATGTCGCCGGCAACGACGCCGGCCCGGGAAGCTGCCCCGTCATCCATAACAGTAACCACATTAATGCGTTTATCGCGGATGGCTACCTCGACCCCGATGCCGCTGTAACGGCCACGTGAATCGTTATCCAGTTGGCGGAACTCATCTGCTTCCATGTACGAGGAATGCGGATCCAGTTCAGACAGCATGCCCCGGATTGCCGCTTTCAACAGTGTGTGGTCGTCCACTTCTTCGACAAAGTTGGCACGTACCAGGTTAAAAACGTCAGTGAAAGTACGCAGGTCATCCAGGGACAATTGTGTCCCGGAGGACGCCTCATCTTCATTTGCAGTTTCATCCGCAGCTACTGTGATTGTTGATAACAGCAGTATCAGGGATAGCAAATATCGGCAAATGCGCTTCATTGTCATTTTTCCAGGGCCTTTTTGCGGGCCGCAATATCCTTCGTTGTCATCGGTTTAGCCAGGCAGCGGGATCCAGCGCTTTACCGTTTTTGCGGATCTCAAAATACAATCCGGCACCGCTTTGGGGGCTGGAACCCACCGTGCTGATAGCAATACCGGGTTCTACCCAGTCTCCCACTTCATGTAACAGGCTCTCGTTATTGCCATAAAGACTCATAAAACCGTCGCCGTGGTCAATGATCAGCAGCAATCCATAACCCCGGAGCCAGTCAGAAAATGCAACCCGCCCATAGGCGATGCTGTTGACTTCGCTTCCGGTAGCCGCAGCAATCAGCCAACCCTGCCAGTTCAATCCCGCTGACCTTGGTTTCCCGTAAGCATGTTTGACGCGGCCCTTGACCGGTAACGGCAGCTTCCCTTTTTGATCCTTTAGTCCCAACCGCTTGCCCAGGTCCGCCGGAATGTCAGCCAGCACATTCGGCAGTTTTTCCAGCAGCACTTCCAGAGCCCTTATGTTTTGCTGCAATTCCATTAAACGGGCTTCATCTGAGCCTATCTGGCTGGATAAGCGAACGACGACGACCTCTCGGTCTCCACGCTGGTTTTTCACTTCATCCAGCGTCGCTTGCTGGTTCCTTTGAACCACGTCAAGTGCAGACAGTTCCGCATTGATTTTAGCCCGCATCAGGTCGAGTGTCTGCAATACCTGCCTCAGTTCTTGAATCTGCAAAGCCTGTGAGCGGCTGAAATAGTCGTAATATGCCAGTGTTCTGGAAAATTTGGCTGGGCTATCCTGGTTGAGCACGAGTTTCAGACGGGATTCACGTCCCAGGCGGTAGGCTGCCATGATCTGGGTCGCGAGCGCTTCTTTGCGCTGCTCAAGGCTATCAAGATAGTCCTGTCGCTCGCCATACAGACCTGCCAGCGCCTGTTCATGACCGCGCCTTGTTGCATCCAGTTTGCGCAGCGTCAGAACGCTGGCCTGAATCTCAAGATCGGCGGCCCTGAGTAATTTTTGTTCCTCTGAATAGGCCTTGCGGTTACTTTCCAGGTCTTTTTTCAGGCTGCCTATCTCTGTTCTCAGGCGTTTGAGCCGGGATTCTGCTTCCGCTTGAGTCAGGCTTTCCCCTGCCAGTGCGGTTAACCAACCCAGCGCTAACCAGGTTGCAAGGCCTGTTGAGATTAAGGTTCTGGTCCTCACTGCTCCTTAACCCTGTCGATAAGTTTCAGCAGGGAATGGCCGGTCATTTCAGGTGGCGGCGTGATACCGAGCAGGTAGAGCATGGTGGGGGCTATGTCTTTGAGTGCACCGCCGGCAACGGCTTGAGCATTGCGGCCGTAGTAGACGAAGGGGACCGGGTTGGTCGTGTGTGCGGTGTGCTTCTGGCCATTCTTGTGATCTGTCATTTGCTCCACATTGCCGTGGTCGGCAGTGATCAATAATTCACCGTTAACTGCCTGGATTGCTTTGAGAACTGTCGCCAGGCAAGCATCAACTGCTTCAACAGCAGCGACGGCCGCTTTGAGACTCCCGGTATGACCTACCATGTCCGGATTGGCGACATTGCAGATAATGACATCAAAATTGCCGCTACGCACGGCTATGTCCAACTCGCGGGAAAGTCTTTCTACACTCATTTCCGGTTGCAGATCGTAGGTTGCAACACGGGGTGATGGCACCAGCAAGCGTTGTTCTCCGGGGAATGGTGATTCTTCACCGCCATTGAAGAAAAACGTGACATGTGCATATTTTTCTGTTTCTGCAATTCGCAGTTGTGCCAAACCGTGCTCAGAAAAGCTTTCTCCCAACAGTCCTTCCAGCTGTTCTGGTGGAAAGGCGACTTCTGCCGGCAGTCCCTGCTGGTATTGTGTCATGCAAACATAGGCTGACAGGCGCGGCTGCCTGCGCAGGAAGCCTGAAAAATTATGTTGGGTAAATGCCTGGCTGATTTCCCGGGCGCGGTCAGAACGAAAGTTAATAAAAATGACGGCGTCATTGTTTTCGACGCCTGCATATCCATTGATAACAGTCGGGCTGACAAATTCATCATCCTCACCCCGATCATAGGCAGACTGCAGTGCAGCTCCAGCCTCATTGCTGCCGAACAGCCCCCGGCCGTTCACCAGCGCGTCCCAGGCTTTTTGTACCCGGTCCCAGCGCCGGTCGCGGTCCATGGCGTAATAGCGGCCGCAAACAATGCCGAAGGCGGCATTGTCATAACCGTCGAGGCATTCCTGCATTTTACCGATGGAAGGCCCGGCACTGCGGGGCGGCGTATCACGCCCATCCAGAAAAGCATGCACACGGATCCTGTGGGCTCCCTGTTCGGCAGCCATGCGCGCTATTGCCAGGAAATGATCTTCGTGGGAATGCACCCCGCCGGGTGAGAGCAGACCCATGATGTGCAATGTGGAAGCATTGCTGCGACTGGCATGTATTGCTTTGCACAGCGCCGGGTTGCCGGCCAGGCTGCCGTCTTCTAACGCTGTATTGATACGGGTATAGTCCTGGTACACCACGCGACCGGCACCAATGTTCATATGCCCGACCTCGGAATTACCCATCTGGCCGACCGGTAGCCCTACAGATGCACCGGAAGCTTCGATGGTGGTATGGCAGCCCTGTCTGTTTAACTGATCCCAGCAAGGTGTGTCAGCCTGGCTTACAGCATTGTCGGCGGCATCTTCCCTGGCACCCCAGCCATCCAGTATCATGAGTACCAACGGGTTAGCTGTTGACGTTTGGTTTTTGCTGTTGTTCATGCAACTTCCGCTAAATATTTGGTCTTATACCTTGCAAATTAAGGCCTGTGCCACAACATGTCAGTGGCGCGGCACCAGGGGTGTGTCGCCGGTTTTTTCAAACCGGTATGATGGTAGACATATTATTTCACATCAACCGGTTTGTCGCGTTGACGGAGTACTGGAACTTGGAACAATTGATTGAATTTGCCGGTAACCACGGAGCGCTGGTTGCCGGTTTTGCCATTGTCACACTGTTGCTGGTTTGGACTGAGATCAGTCGGTATACGCGAGGTTATGCAGAACTGACACCTTTGGAGGCCGTACGCAAGATGAATCAGGGAGGAATCTCCGTGGTAGATTTATCGACGACTGCAGAGTTTTCCAAGGGCCACCTCAGCGGCGCCAAGAATATTGTGCTGTCGCGTATCAATGATTCTGATCCGGAAGTAAATAAGATAAAGACCGGCCCGATACTGGTGGTGTGCAAGAACGGCAACGCTGCGCATCAGGCCGCGGCCCGGTTGGTTAAACTGGGTGCGTCTGATGTGGCTGTCCTCAAAGGCGGAACCGCCCAATGGAAGGCGGACGAGTTCCCGCTGGAACGTAAGTAATCAATCATCCGGCAAACCAGGAGCCTAACCCGGCAATCTGGCCAAGCATATGGCAAAATGAACCAATTTTCCTTCGTCACTCCATGATGTGCAAAGAGTGATCGAAGCATTCAGACTAAAAGAGAACGACAATCATGGCAGAAGAACAGACCCCGGAAGCAGCTGCAGAAGAAAAGCAGCAAGCGCAATTTCAGCTCCAGAAACTATATATGAAGGATGTTTCTTTTGAGCTCCCCAATGCTCCGCAGATTTTTCAGGACGACGGACAGGTTGAGATCAAGATGAACCTCGCCCAAAGAGTGGAAAATCTTGCTGACAGCGTTCATGAAGTAGTTTTGACCGTGACGGTTACGGCCAGCCTTGGTGAGAAAACAGCCTACCTGGCCGAAGTGCAGCAGGCCGGAATTTTTGCAATTGCTGGCTTGAACGAGCAGGCAACACACGCGGCCTTGAACACGCTTTGTCCGCATACGCTGTTCCCGTATGCCCGCCGGGCCATCACCGATATGGTCGCGGACGGTGGTTTTCCGCCGTTGGTATTGCAGCCGATCAATTTTGATCAGATATATGCACAACGATTGCAGGAAGCACAGGCACAGTCCAATGGCGGTGGTGATATTGAAGTCCAGGGTAACGCCTGATTTGGCTGATGCCATATGCGGACCAAGGCACCCGTAATCGCAGTGCTGGGGGCCGGTTCCTGGGGAACCGCCCTGGCTTTGCAACTGGATCGCAGCGGCTCCCGCAGTATCTTGTGGGGCCGGGATGCAGAGCAAATCTCGCAGATTCGATCCAGCCGTCGCAATAGCCGCTATCTGCCGGAGATTGAAATACCGGCATCCATCGAACTTGAAACTGACATAGCCGCAGCCGTGAAGGCAGCTGACCATGTATTGCTGGTACCACCGAGTCATGCCTTTGCCGCGACCATCAAAGCCATCCGCGAGGTATTGGCGGCCGGGCAGGGCGTTGCCTGGGCATGCAAAGGTTTCGAACCGGGTAGTGGTCGATTATTACATCAGGTTGCAGCTGAACTGTTGCCGCCGGGTACACCACTGGTCATTGTGACCGGACCTTCATTTGCAAAAGAAGTTGCCATGAACCTGCCCACGGCCGTGACGGTAGCCGGGTCTGACAGCCGTTTTACCAGCATTATGGCTGCTGCGCTGCACGGTGGGCGCTTCCGCGCATATACCAGCGATGACATGATCGGTGCCGAGTTTGGCGGAGCTACCAAGAATGTCATGGCGGTGGCGACCGGCATCTGCGATGGCATGCAACTGGGTGACAATGCCCGCGCAGCGCTGATCACCCGTGGCCTGGCGGAAATGATGCGGCTCGGCACAGCTTTGAATGCCAAGCCCGAAACATTAGTGGGCCTGGCGGGTGCGGGCGATCTTATTCTGACTTGTACCGGTGACCTGTCACGCAACCGGCAACTGGGACTGCTGCTTGGTCAGGGCAAAACACTGGGGCAGGCGCTGGATGAAATCGGGCAGGTCGTTGAGGGTGTCAACAGTGCCGCCGAAGTACAGCGTCTGGCAAACCGCCATAAAATAACTATGCCGATCTCGGAACAGGTCAATGGCATCATTCACAGGGGATGGAACCCGGTAGAAGGTGTAGCCCGTTTGCTGGCCAGGGAGCAGAAAGCAGAGCACACAGCCTGAGAAATCCCTGTTCTGTTGCCGTTCGATAAAAACTCAGTCTTCGATAACCACATGCTTTTTGATCATGTGATCTTCGTGCAGGCCCTCGTTGGCAAAACTCATTTCAAGCAATGCACCATCCACATAAATTTCAACACCATCGGTGGTCCGCAAAATATCAATGACCTTGCCGCTGTCGGTTTCAATGGTTTGCGCCTCTCCAACGGCCAATGCACTGACATCGGTTTGTGCAAGTTCAAAATCATCAGTTTTTAGTGCAATTATCATTTTTTCTTCGGTATCTGCCTGCACATTGGTTGTTGCCAGCAGCGCAAATGCGGCCATGGTAAAAACGGGTTTCAAATAGCGTTTCATTAGTGAATCTCCATGTTTTTCAAATTTTGCGACGAAACGAAAGCCTGATTTACCAAGGTTTGCGTGCCTCCCTTACATGACGCTGACCTGTGGAAAAACGTCGCAAGTTTTATAACCGTATGATTTGGTGAAATTATTCCGGGATCATAGCCGAATTGACCATACGCTGAAGTACATTTGACAGTGTTGGTTTCGGCCGGTATCGTTTATCACCTCAAACACAAGATATTGTGTTTCGCGAGTGGGAAAGGCACAATAACTTGTGTCTATATTCAAATAAAACCAAATAATTATACAGGATTATTCATGAGCAGTGTTCGGGTTGACGCCATAAGCACTGATATTCAAACAGTTCCTTTCCAGGAAGCATCGCTTGATATCTGGGATAAAAAGTATCGGCTAAAGTCAAAAGTCGGCGAGAGTATCGACACCAGTATTGATGACACTTATAAAAGGGTGGCGCGAGCAATATCCAAAACAGAAAAAACCAGGGAATTACGCGAACAATGGTATGCGTCGTTTTTATGGGCCCTGCGCCGTGGCGCCATACCCGCAGGAAGAATTATATCCAATGCCGGCGCGCGCGAGCATAAGCCGGCGACCTCCACGATTAATTGCACCGTTTCAGGAACGATCAAGGATTCCATGAACGGCATTCTCGATAAGGTGCACGAGGCTGGACTGACGCTGAAAGCAGGTTGCGGTATTGGCTATGAATTTTCAACGCTACGCCCCAAAGGTGCATATGTATCCGGCGCAGGTGCTTATACTTCCGGCCCCCTGAGCTTCATGGATATTTATGACAAGATGTGTTTCACCGTGTCTTCCGCCGGTGGTCGCAGGGGTGCCCAGATGGCAACGTTTGAAATTGGCCACCCGGATGCGATGGAATTCATCCGGGCTAAGCGCGAAGACGGTCGCCTGCGGCAATTCAATTGCTCTTTGTTGATTACCGATGAGTTCATGCAGGCCGTATCCGATGAAAAGGACTGGTCACTGGCCTTTCCCATCACACCGCAGGAAGTTGTGGGACTGGATATAGACGATCCGGACCAGGTCTTGTGGCGGGAATGGCCCCTGACCGACGATTATGTAACACGTGAAGACGGCCTG
This sequence comes from Gammaproteobacteria bacterium, assembly GCA_036986175.1. Lineage (GTDB taxonomy): Bacteria > Pseudomonadota > Gammaproteobacteria > Xanthomonadales > SZUA-36 > SZUA-36. Next base: position 5,395 of record BTRB01000023.1, on the reverse strand, counting down.
GTGGCCTGCAAGGTATACAAGAAAGTACCCGCACGCCGCATGTGGGATATGATCATGTCATCCACTTATGACTTTGCGGAGCCGGGCTTCATCCTGATCGACCGCATCAATGCAATGAATAACAACTGGTTTTGCGAGAATATTCGCGCAACCAATCCGTGCGGTGAGCAGCCTTTGCCGCCTTATGGAGCCTGTTTGCTCGGCTCCATCAACCTGACCCGTTTTGTTGATCAGCCATTTACAGATACTGTTGAGTTTAACTGGGGGGAATACCGGAAAGTAGTGAAGATATTTACCCGTATGCTCGATAATGTCGTTGAAATCAACGGGTTGCCATTAGGGAAGCAGCGTGATGAGATTGAGTATAAGCGACGTCATGGCATGGGTTTCCTTGGCCTGGGGTCGGCACTGACCCTGATGGGTATGCAATATGGTAGTGAAGAATCACTGCAGTTTACAGAAAAAATTGCTCGCGAAATGGCCATTGCAGGATGGCAGGAAGCACTGGAGTTGGGTCGTGAGAAAGGACCGGCACCGATAATGGAAGAAGCGTTCGAGGTCACCGCAGAGATGTTACGCAAACGGCCGGAAATAGCCGAAGACGGGTTCAGAATAGGGGATTCCATCTGTGGTTCGGTACTGCATGCAAAATACAGCCGCTATATGCAGCAGGTTGCAGAAGTTGAGCCGGAATTGGTCGAGGCACTGGCAGAAGAAGGCGCCCGTTTCACCCATCATACTTCCATTGCGCCCACCGGAACGATATCACTTTCGCTGGCAAATAATGCTTCCAACGGAATTGAGCCAAGTTTTGCCCACCATTACAGCCGCAACGTGATCCGTGAAGGCAAGAAGAGCAAGGAAAAAGTAGAAGTGTTCAGCTACGAGTTGCTGGCCTATCGTGAATTTGTGAATCCGCATGCAATGCCGGGTTCAGAAGATAAGAAAACCAGGCTACCAGAGCAATTCATAGCGGCAGACGAAATTTCGCCGACAGAGCATGTTGATATCCAGGCGGCGGCACAGAAGTGGATTGATTCATCAATTTCCAAAACTGCCAATGTGCCGACTGACTACGCATACGAAGATTTTAAAGATATTTATACCTATGCCTACGGTAAAGGTCTCAAAGGATGTACGACCTTCCGTTTCAACCCGGAAGCTTTCCAGGGTGTATTGGTCAAAGAGGAAGACCTGGCGAATACCACCTACCGTTTTGTGTTGGATGACGGCGAAGTGGTTGAAGTGAAGGGCAATGAAGAGATTGAATACGATGGCGAGGTGCACACCGCGGCCAATCTGTTTGACGCCCTGAAAGAGGGTTACTACGGAAAATTCTAGGCTGGCCACAGAACATGACAATTAAAATCACCAAAAACATCGCCGGCTACGAAGTCGTCAAGCCGGAAGAGGAGATGGCCGCCAGGAAGGCTGCCAAAGAGGAGAAACTAGCCCGCTCCAAAGCCAAGGTCATCCGTATGACGGAAAAGGTCCTGCGCCCGGAAGGCATGGAAGCGCTGGAAGGATCGACCTACAAAATCAAGACACCACTTGATGATCACGCGATGTACGTGACCATCAATGACATCGTACTCAACATCGGTACCGAGCACGAACAGCGCAGGCCGTTCGAAATATTCATAAATTCAAAGAACATGGACCACTTTCAGTGGATTGTGGCCCTGACGCGTTTGATGTCCGCAGTCTTCCGCAAAGGCGGGGACGTGACTTTCCTGCCCGAGGAATTGCAGGCTGTATTTGATCCCAAGGGCGGTTACTTCAAACCCGGCGGTAAATTCATGCCATCCATCGTCGCCGAGATCGGTGCAGTAATAGAGCACCATTTGCAAAAAATCGGCTTGATGGAGAAAGACACCTTGTCGGAACAACAACAATTGATTCTTGACCAGAAACGCTCAGAAGCCGATGCGCAAAAAAAAACACTGACTGATGCAGCCGGAGAGGATGCTGAATACCCGGCCTCGGCTACCCTGTGCAATAAATGCCAAACCAAGGCCGTGATTGTTATGGATAATTGTGCCACCTGCCTGTCGTGCGGTTACTCCAGGTGCGGGTAACGTGGACGTTCATGTCCACCGCACATAAGAGTTCTATGGCCTCCGCCAACACGGAAGTTGGCGGTAGAGCCTGAGAAATCCTGGTCGCCAGGCCTAAGGGTTTCAGCCGTAGTTATCACATTGAAGGAGCACCAGGACACAGGCCACAAATCCCCGCATTCACTGCTATAGTAAGGATATGGCTTTGCCCGAGGAATTGATAAGAGCGAAACGCGACGGTCTGGCACTAACAGAAGACAGGTTGCAAGACTTTGTGAATGGTGTTGCCAGCGGTCAGGTGAGCGATGCCCAGATAGGTGCTTTTACCATGGCCGTTTATTGCCAGGGCATGAGTATGGCTGAGCAGTCAGCCTTCACGCTGGCCATGCGTGACACAGGACGCTGTCTCAGCTGGCCTGACCTCAACGGGCCGGTTCTGGACAAACATTCCACTGGTGGTGTCGGCGACCTGGTAAGCCTCGTCCTGGCTCCCATGCTGGCGGCCTGTGGCGCATATATTCCCATGATTTCCGGACGCGGCCTTGGGCACACCGGCGGTACGCTGGATAAACTGGAAAGCATCCCCGGTTTCAACGTCAACCCGTCCCGGCAGCGGTTCAGTCAAACCGTGCGGAAAACCGGTCTGGCCATGATCGGGCAAAGCACTGACCTGGCCCCTGCAGACGGCCGGATTTATGCGGTCCGTAATGTTACCGCCACGGTGGACTCGGTACCCTTGATTGTGGCTTCTATCCTGTCAAAAAAGCTGGCTGAAGGGCTTGATGGCCTGGTGCTCGATATCAAAACTGGCAATGGTGCATTCATGACTGAACGCAATCGTTCCAGGGACCTGGCAGCAAATCTTGTCGAAGTAGCTGAATTGGCGGGTCTGCCTTGCCGTGCGCTGATAACGGATATGAACCAGCCGCTGGCGCGTAGTGCCGGGAATGCGTTGGAAATACATGAAGCAATCAAGTTTTTGAGAGCGGACCGCCGCCCCGCCAGGCTGGAACAAGTTGTTTTATCTCTAAGCATCGAGTTGATGCTGTTGGGTGGTCTTGCTGACAAGGCAAAGACCGCCCGCAGGGAACTGGTCAGCGTTTTGGAAAACGGAAAGGCCGCCGAGCATTTCGCCCGTATGGTGGTCATGCAGGGTGGTCCTGCCGACTTGCTGGATCAGCCTGCAAAACACTTGCCGGCAGCGCCGGTGATCCGGGCATTGGAATCACCAACAAGTGGGTACATTGAATACGTCGATACACGGGCGATCGGCCAGTGCGTTGTACAATTAGGAGGTGGCCGCCGCCATCTGGAAGATCGCATAGATCACCGTGTGGGGCTATCGGAACTATGCAGTGTCGGCGACCCGGTCAATAAAGGCGATCCGCTGGGGATTATCCATGCAGCGGACGAAACAGCCTGGCAGGCTGCAGCTAAAACATTGACTGCGGCAATCACAGTGGGCCGCAAGACAGATACCCTGCCGGCTGTTTACGAACGATACTAAAACCCGGGTTTGTGAATCGGAAGGAGAAGAAATGACCGGAACACCGCATATTGAAGCAGCGCGGGGTGATTTTGCTGAAACCGTGTTGATGCCAGGTGACCCCTTGAGGGCACAGACGCTGGCTGGAAATCACCTCGATGAAGTCAGACAGGTCAACAGCGTCCGTAACATGCTCGGGTTTACCGGTACTTATAAGGGCAAGCCGGTCTCAATAATGGGGTCGGGTATGGGTATGCCGTCCATCAGTATCTATGCCCATGAATTATTTGACTATTATGGCGTGAAGCAGATCATCCGTGTCGGTACCTGTGGTGGTCTTTTGGCAGATATGCAGGTCGGAGACCTGGTCCTGGCAGCCGCTGCCAGCACGGATTCCGGCATGAACCGGCAACGCCTTGGCGGCTGGGATTTTTCCACAGCTGCAGACTTTGGTCTGTTGAGCCGAGTGCATGAAAAGGCCGTGAAAAACGGGTTGAAAATCCGTACCGGCAACGTATTCGCAACAGACTGGTTTTATCATCCCGATGATGCATTTATCGAAAAGTTACAGAAAGTGGGTATGCTGGCCCTCGATATGGAGTCAGCCGCTCTATATGCGCTTGCACAGCAGCACGGTACCCGCGCGTTGACCATACTTTCAGTCAGTGATGTGATTCCGACCGGCGAGCATGCGTCGCATGAAGCTCGCCAGAATGCTTTTAGTACCGTGATTGATATGGTACTTGACGCCGTACTCGAAACGGGGCCAGGCACATGACCCGGCCTGTCAGTGACACGAAAAAAGTAGTTGCGCAGCTGTTCGCCAAAGCGCGCACGGCCAGTGAGCATGCGTATTCACCCTACAGCGGCGCCAGGGTAGGTGCCTGCGTATTGGATGATGAAGGCAATGTCCATAGTGGCTGCAATGTTGAGAGCGCTTCTTACGGATTGACCCAATGTGCGGAACGCAATGCCCTTGCAAGTGCAATAAATGCCGGTATGCAACCGGGTGGTGGGCGTGCCTTGTTAATATATGCCACGGGTTTTGATGTGTTGGCGCCTTGCGGTGCCTGCCGCCAGGTGATGAACGAGTTACTGGCAGATGATGCGCTGGTTATTTCCTGTGTCAGCAAAACCGATTATCGCAGTTGGACGGTGAGCGAGCTACTGCCTGATCCATTTATCTTGACCTGATTAGTGCACAAAAGCGGCGACCTCTATCACTCTTCACGAGTAATGATGCCGGGTGCCTTGAACACCAGGCCTCCTTTCACCACTACTCCGACATTTTCCAGGATTGAAATATCATCCAGTGGATTGCCTTTGACCGCAACCAGATCACCCAGCAGACCGGCCTCGATGGCGCCGACACGGTCTTCCCAGCCCATGTAGTGTGCGGCCACTGACGTTGCAGCCTGGATGGCTTCCATCGGGGTCATGCCCCATTTCACCATATAGGCAAACTGGATTGCATTCATGCCGTGGGGGAAGATCGCAACATCGGTTCCGAATGCGAGCGGTACACCCGCTGCATGTGCCCGTTTGAAACTCTCGCGCTGTACCTGGGTGGTTTCGATGGTTTTGCGGAGGAATTCTTCAACCCAGCCCTGCTTGCGGCCCTGCTCGATCATCCAGTCGCCGGCGCCGATGTCCATAACGAGCGCAACATCACGCTCAATCGCCAGCGCAATACCTTCATCATCGATATAGGTTGCATGCTCAATGGTGTCCGCACCCGCTCGAATCGCATCCTTGATGGACCGGGCACCGTGCGCATGTGCTGCCACTTTCAGACCTGCTGCGTGCGCCACTTCCACCACCGCCGCAATTTCGTCAAAGGTCATCTCAGGAT
>BTRB01000022.1:0-18353 GCA_036986175.1 Gammaproteobacteria bacterium | reverse complement strand
GGGCGGTCCGGTAACGGCATTGAGGATCGTATCAAGCTGGCCTTCAGTGGCCACATTCGTGCCCCTGAACCCTGCTATGACACCCTGATGGCGCTGCTGCCCGGCCAGTTCGTCCAATTCAGCCGGCGTGGATTTGATGATCCTGATACCGGCGCCACTGGCGCGTGACTCTATCTGCCGCAGGCGCTTGTTGCGGCTGTTGGCAAGCACCCGTAGCCACTCAATATCCCCGGCTGCGCCTTTCAGCGCCGAGGACACCGCATGAAAGCCGATCAGTGTTTGTGTTTCCGTCATTTATACGACCAGCTCAAAATCAATTTTCTGTTCATCGATGTTGACCATCGCCACTTTCACCTTAACCCGGTCAGCAAGCTGGAATACCTGCCCGCGACGCTCACCCGTCATACGATGGGCCACCGGATCGAAGTGATAATAGTCGTTCGGCAGGCCGGTGACATGAACCAGGCCGTTGATACGGCCGTAATCCAATTCTATGAACAGGCCAAATGACGTCACGCCGCTGACCATGCCTGCAAATTCCTCGCCTATGTGGGTTTCGAGGTAAGCACATTTGAGGCGGTCTATGACATTTCGCTCCGCTTCCTCCGCCCGGCGGGAATTATGCGAACAACGCGCGCTCAATTCTGCCATGGCCTCTGCATCGTAGGGGTAGTCCGCGGTCTTTGCGCGGCGCAGTAAATGGTGAATGGCCCGGTGCACCAGCAGGTCAGGATAACGCCTGATGGGGGACGTGAAGTGGGCATAAGCTTTCAGCGCCAGACCGAAATGCCCTTCGTTGTTTGGCTGGTAAGCCGCCAGGCTTTGCGAACGCAGCAGCACCGCCATGATCAATTGCTCATCAGGCCGGCCGCGGGCTGCTTCTACCACGCTTTCAAAGTCTTTGGGCTGCGGGTCATCCCGCCACGGAACCCGCATGCCCTGGCCGCGTAAAAACAGGCTTAAAGCTTCCACCTTGCCCTCCGGTGGCGACGCATGGACCCGGTAGGGGGCCGGCAGTTCGTGCTTCAGCAAAAACCGTGCAGCTTCGACGTTGGCCAGGATCATGCACTCTTCAACCAGCTTGTGCGCATCATTCCGCGCATGCGGAATCAGTCCGGTCACCGCACCGCGTTGATCAAACTGGAATCCATACTCCGTGCTTTCAAAATCAATCGCGCCGCGGCTGAGGCGTGCTTTACGCAAGGCCTTGTAAAGAGCATGCAGGTCATCAAGATTGCGCTTGATATCAGCCTCGCCGTCGTGGTGCTGCAATGCACCGTTTGCGTAGTAATCTGCAACCTGCCTGTAGGTCAGCCGGGCGGATGATTTCATCACGGCAGCAACGAAACGCGAACGCTCAACCATGCCCTTGTCGTTGACGGTCATCTCACAGGCGAGACACAGCCTGTCGACGCCGGGCTTGAGCGAACACAGGCCATTGGACAAAGCCTCCGGCAACATGGGAAGGACCCGGTTGGGGAAATAGACCGATGTTGCCCGGTGGCCGGCTTCCGCATCCAGCGGGCTGCCCGGAATGACATAGTTCGAAACTTCGGCGATGGCAACGACCAGTCGCCAGCCCTTTTTTTGTCTGCGCGCAAACACCGCGTCATCAAAATCGCGTGCATCCGCACCATCGATGGTGACCAGCGGCAAATCGCGCAGGTCTTTGCGGCCGGCCTTCATTTGTTCCGGCACGGATTCCCCGTATGCATTGGCCGCCGCTTCAACCCCGTCGGGCCATGCAAATGGCAAACCATGGCTGCGGATTGCAATTTCAGTGGCCATACCCGGCGCACCGGCCTGGCCCAGAATCTCTGTAATCTTTCCGACCGGCGGCTGGTGCCCGGTCGGCTCGTTGACAATCATCGCCACCACCACCTGTCCGGGGCGGGCGCCGGCAGTATCTTGCAACGGAATCATCACATCCTGGTTGATACGTGGATCATCCGGCACCACCAGCGCGATTCCATTTTCTTCTACATAGCGCCCGACAATGCTGTCATTGGCACGTTCGAGCACATCTGCAATCATGCCTTCACGACGGCCCCGGCTGTCAGTACCGGTGACTGCGGCCAGTACGCGGTCCCCATGCAAAACCTTGCGCATCTCGCGTGAGGAGATATACAGGTCAGAACCGCCGTCGTCCGGGAGCACGAATCCAAAGCCGTCACGATGCGCACTGATACGGCCCTTGACCAGGTCCATACGGGCGGGCAAGCCAAAGGCATTGCGCCGGGTCTTGATGAGCTGGCCATCGCGTACCATTGCGCGCAGGCGGCGCCGCAGAATTTCACGGCTGTCATCAGACTCCACCTTCAGTGCAGCAATAATATCCTTGCGCTGCAGCGGCTTACCGCTGTTCTCAAGCATCTCAATAATTTCATTGCGCGTGGGCGCGGACGCATTGATCTTTCCGTCCCCACGGCCTTTTCTCCCGCCGGACTTATATTTAGTCAATTGTAATTCCTTGCGTATGTGCAACTCGGCATTGTAACGATTCTTCAAGACCGGCACCATTCGATCGCGGCGACACGGGTAACATCTATTGACACTAACAGATGGAATCGGTAGAGTGCGCACCGGTTCGGAAGTTCCCCCTTACTTCCAGACCACCGGGCTGGGGATCCCCTTTCCCCGGCCCATTTGCCGAGGTGGCGGAATTGGTAGACGCGCTGGCTTCAGGTGTCAGTGAGCATTAGCTCGTGGAGGTTCAAGTCCTCTTCTCGGCACCAACCTGAATAAATAGGAAACCCGCCTTCGTGGCGGGTTTTTTATGGGCTGAACAATGACGGGTGCTGAAGAATAATGTTTTCTTTGCGCTCCGGCCTTGCGTGACAACTCCGCCGGGCCAGGCACATGGATACGTTGGGTAAATCTCGCCCTGTTCACTCCACAGCCTCGAACAGCGGAGCAACATAGTCAAAGTCTTCGCCCGACTTGGGATTGAACAGCAACTGGTCGGGCCCGGATATCCCCATTGCCTCATAATCGAACGTCTCACCGAAATCGTCCATGATTGCATCACGGCGCACGGCCGTTCGAAAGTCTTTGCGACCTATTTTTGCAAATTCTGGCATTTGCGTCGCAAAGTCGCCGTTGACCCGCAACTGGATCTGGCGGGCAATATCGGCCGCCGACAGCCCGTCTGCAAGTCCGGCATTGGCGCGGATCGGTACGACCCCCCCGGTGTCCATCACCACGACCTGAACCCGCCCGCTGCCGTCATTCAGGGGTACGAAACCAAAGTTGTCCCACTTGTTGTCGAGCCAGACGAGACCGGCCCGATTGAGATCGCGCAATGCCCCTTCATAGGCCATCATCTGCGCAACACTCATACGACCACCCTGCCTGGCAATGGTCTGTTGTGCCGTCTCGGGCACGCGCTCGACGACCATGACCCGGGTGATCTCCGGCTGACCAACATCGCTCAGGACAACATCGTAGGACCGGTCCACACGGACCGGGCGGACATGCTCCGATCTGACGCGGGTTCTGAGCATATTGTCGCCAACCTGATCCAGGGCTGCAGCGGGGGCGTTTTCGCGTAAATAGGTGATCCGGATGGCAAGATTTTCGGCATCGTCGGCATGAGCAAACACTTCACTGGTATAGCCGCCGCCAAGACGATCGCCGAGCGGCAGTTCCTCAATTTCCGTAGCCGTCATAAAGCGCACGTGGCCGTTTTCCGGCACGCGGACGTCCCGCGCATTGGGCACGTCACCTGCTGACCTGGGCGTAGCGATACTGCCCTCCAGGGACGGACGAGCAGTTGCAAAGCCGGATTGGGCGTCAGGATCAAAGCGCATGGGCGCAGATGGCTCGAATGAGTCCACGACCTTGACGGGTGGCAGTTCCGGCTCGGGCAACGCCCGTATTACCTGGTGAAGCGCACCGTATTCGTCAACAATATCGAGTGCCCGGCGCTCGATGGCGGACAACGACGTCACACCTGATGTCTGGCTGCGCATTTGGGCGCTGATGGCGAAAGCCCCAAAATCCTGCAGGTCTACCGGCTTAAGGTTGGTGACACCTGCCACACCCTCCAGCGTGCGGGCGACATGCCTGCCGCGCGCAACCCGACGCAAGGCGGCAATTTTCGGCAAGGCATCGAAGCCGCCCGCAATCACACCAAGGGCCGAAGAGCCTATGCCGAAAGTGGTGCTGATCCATCCTTTTGCGTTCTTCAAAGCGCCAGCGTAACGCTCTTCGCCAATTGTGACCGATGCGCCGAGAGCAAACCTCAATTCGGCTTCGCTGGCAAAATATTGAGATAATTCGTTTACGGTGGTGACGCCCAGATCAATCAGATCAATCCCGAATGTGACGATGGCGACCACCGCACTTTCGGAAAGCATGAAGGGCAAGGTGAGAAACGCGACAGCGGTTAGCACCAGGTCGGTATCTTCCGATGATTTCTGCTGTTGCGCTTTTGCCGCTGCAGCCAGGGGCGCCACCTGATCAACCCAGAACCGTGCCGTTGAATCAGGCACCCAGAGGAGTGTTTGACCGTCAGGGGAGGAAGTTTCCGCCAGTGTCACCAATTGGGATTTTAGCAGCCAGCCAATCGAATCGAAACTGAATCCGGTCATGCGGACCAGATCCTCGACCTCGCAATCATTGGCATCCCGCGCATCCTCAAGCGCTTCGTTTGCCTTCTCGATCAACAGGCCCAATGCGGTTACGGTCTCGCGCAATTGCCAGGCTTCAATCGCTGCCTCCGACGTCCCGTACTGCTCTGCCAACCAGTCGGTTTCATTCATGATGGCATAGCGAAATTCGATATCGCCACCTGATGCAAGGTCGTTGATTTCCATTCTGAGCAAGGGGTACCCATCCCCTGATGCGCGCGGCTTCAAATAGGCGAGAAGCCCTTTGACCGCCTGTTTATTGCCCTTGATCCATTCCAGCTTTCTAAGCTGCTTTTCGGTGGTCGCCAGGAACATATCGCGTAACAGGATTGATGCTGCGTGCTGGCCAAAGTTGACTGACTGATCGGGAAAGTGATCGCTGGTCGTCAGGATCATCAAATTCCAGATGTTTTCTGACTCCGCCAACGATAAGCGGTTCCAGTCCTCGACAACGATGTCTGAACGACAGGCTGCTGCCCGGCTAAGCGCGTCCTTCCACAGCCAGCTGTAATCACCCACGGCGGGAGATAAGCTAACCGTGATCGAGGCCACGATCGGATCCAGCGGAATACGGAAGCTCTGAAATACAAAATCCTCGTCAACACGGGCCTGCAGAACCGCAAGCTCGTCTTCAGCGAGCCGGACCGGCAGCGCAACCCCACCCATCAGCGAGGCCATGCGCCCCTGCGAATGAAGGTCGATTGGACCCGTCAGATAGAGCCGTCCATCACCCGTATCGCTGCGTCGCGCCGTCATGGCCAATTCCTGGGTCTGTCCTGCACCAAGCAGCTCCGGGTTCAAGAAAACCGGGATTCCCTCAAGTGGCAGCGACATGTTGGTTTGTACAGCGAGGTAGATGCGCTCGGGCAAATAGGCATTGGTGAGAAGATCAAAACTGCCGTCATCCAGTACACGTACGAAGGAAAGCCGCGCGGTTATATCGCCAAATTCCAGTCCCCAATGCCCTTCTGCGCCAGATGCTGTTACCGTGTATTGGCCCGGCAGGATACCTTCCTTGAGATCGGCACGAACGAGGATCGCGTCATATCCCTCGGCCTCGGCCCGGGCACTGGCCTCGTTCGCATCATCCAAATCGTAGAAGCGCTGCCAGCCGTTGGCAATTATCTCCTGATAAAACTGGCTGTTGGTATCGGGGAACGCGAGGAAGCCGTAATGGACCGTCTCGGTATCGGGCAATTCCAGATTATCAGCGGGGCGCTGCGGCAAATTGTGGCCCACGAGCAGGAGGTACCGGGACTGGCGACCGCGGCTGTTGGGCCCGAAAGGATAGGGGAAGGAAGGAATCCCGTAATCCTCAACCCGCTTCTGGTCCGCGATAACAACAACATCCGTGATCCGGGGCGGTGCCCTGGCACCCAGCACACCCCCATGTGCCACCATTCCGCCAAGGTCGCCGGCGCTATCCATGTCTGCCGTCCAGATCACCTCGCCGGTCATCGGCGTCTCGGCGTGAAATATCAAATCGACGCTTTCGCCGGGCTTCATGTCGCCCAGCATGCAGCGGAATTGACCGTCACCCTGGTCCTGGCAAAAGTCGGTTTGTGGTACCAGATGACGCGGCGCATGCTCAGTGCTGGGGTTGGCAAGCATCAGGGTCACGGCAATATCGGCGGCCGGATACTGACTCGTATTCTCGATACGAAATCCCAGCGTTACCGGTAGACCGGGGATCGGTTCGCGCGGATAGACAGCCGCCTCCAGACCCAGGAATGGTGGTGATTTATATTCGGGGAAGGTCTCATCCGGTTGCTCGACATTGACGACCCTGGGCTCTGCAAAACCCGCACATACAATTGGCAGCCCAGCGGGAAACGATGGTGCCCGCGCGGCTGGCGCGACATGGCTTGGCGCACGACCCTGGGAAGCCAGGGTCATGGAGGGGTACTCCGGGTCTTTCGGGTCAGCAACAGTGAACGGAATTGAATCGAGGAGGACACCGAGGTAATACAGGCGGGCCGCATAAGCCCCCGGTGCGGCAGCGCGTTCGCCCACGATGGGCGCTGCCACCGCCTGGAAATCGGCATAGTCACGGCCGGTGGACCTGACCAGATAACTGCCGGAACCACCCAGCCCGATGGATTCGTATCCCTGCCCCCCTCCGGGGACAACCCACCCGGCACCCTCGAATTCGATTTTGTAATACGCGGGTTTTTCACCCAATAACATGTCAGCGCCATCGACGGTGGCCCTCGGAGCTTCGCCGACGGTGAGTGCCTCGGATTCCAGCAACCTGATCCTCGCATCAGGCAGGGCAATTTTTATCAATTGCTCAGTGACCAGTCGCAGCCCCCCTGAATCCTGACCCCGGGCAGGATAGTACAGACGCAGGGCGTAGGTGCCAGGTTCCATGGGCAGGGAATAGAGATCAATGCCAAGATCATTGTTTGTGCGGCGGAAATTACCACTGTATTCGTTGCGGTAGCAGGCGGGCGTTGTTAGTGCTGTATTTTCAAGCACGGCCATAATCCGGCGTCCGTCGATGCGGTCAGCAATTCCATCTGCCAGCCTGACTTTGGTCTTCACTTCGGCCCCGGCGACGTAGGTTCTGGACGTATCAAGTTCCATCAGCACAGATCCCTGAGGCAGCACCATATCGACAGTAAACTCGGGGCTGACCAGAGTTTTTCGCTCCGGGTTGTCATCCTCGGCCTTTGCGATCCGTTCAATGCGCGCGACATATTTTCCGGCCGCGAGCATGATTTCCCTCTCCAGGGGCGTACCGGGCGCTAACTCCCACAATGTAATGCGATCAATATCGGCGGTGCTGTAATAGTCGTCCGTCCAGGTATCGATTGTCAGAAACCAGTCGGTGCCCTCCTCTTCCATATAGCGGGGCACGAAAGCCCTCAGGGATATGACGCTTCCTGATGTTGTTGGCGGCCCAACCGCCACCAGTGCAACCGGGCTGTTATACGCGGTTATCTCCGGCACTTTGGGTGTGCGGGCCGCCAACTCTTCCTTTGTCACACTTAGCTGCTCGCTGGCGATGACCAGGCCGCCCGCAACCAATTGCACCTGGTATTCGCCGGCCTCAATGGTGTAGGACAACCTTTTGTCGGCAAAGCAGGCTTCGGGCATGTCATCGCAATCTTCAGCCGTGAAATCTTCGGCGAAACCTGGTCGCGGCTCGGTGTCAGCAAAAATATTTGCCAAGGGCGTTCGGCTTCTTTCATTGAGCCTGTAAAGTATCAAGCTGATACCCGCCCGGGAGCCAAGTCGCTGTATTTCGCGTCTGTCGAGGCGCGCGGAGATGCCGCCTGAATCCCAGCTTAATATCCTTAAGGGGGATTGGAGATCAGGGATCCCGTTTTCAAAAGCCGCTCGTGCAATGACGAAGCCGTCACGAACGTAGTGCAGTTCATATTGCCCCAATATATCCCCTCGCCATACACCACTCTTTGAATCCCACATATAAGTCTCGGGTTCAATCACGGCGGATCCGGGCCTGGCTTCGATGCTTCCGACGTATCTGCCAGGTCTCACGCTGCCATCAATATTTCTAACCGGCCGGCGATAAATTCTGATCTGGTCAATATCCCTCGTGGGATCTTCGTAAGCGGGTGGCCCAGCATCACCTATCTCAATAGGTATTGGCTCACCGCTGCCGAAAAGATGGCCCTCTGGCAGCTTTATCAGATTGTCGTCATAGGGATATTCCGGGTGTGAGACGGTGACAGCAACGTGAGCATAGGGCTTGTAATTGTCGCGTTTGTTTACAACTGCCGCGATATAATGCTGGTACTCGACTCCAACCGGCAAGTAGGGGTGGAAGTAATACTCTCCGCTACCGTCTTTGGCATCAGAGTAACCCTGCTCTATGCAGTAGCCGTCCAGACCGGCTGTCTCCAGATTATCCAGTTGTCGGGACGTCACTGCTTTCACGCACAGTTCCCAGCCCATATCATCCAGCGGTCTGGTCTTGGTATAGCTCCACTCTATGCGGGCGCGCTCCCCCGCGAGGAGTTCCGTCTTGTCGGTTGTAATCGTCTGGGCTGCGGCGTTGCCAGGGGTCACGAAGGCGGTCAGCCACAATGACAGAAGCAGCGGAATCGACGAGCCTCGTAACCGAGATATCCTCATGTCGCCTGTTCTCCTGCCCGAATCGCCTGAGATCGTCCAATTCTCGCCGATTTGACCTGATGATGCCAGTGGCTCCCATACAAGTGCGACACTGCGTCCTCGGAAAATTCTTGCAGGAGGGTAGGAGATGAGCTTTAATTTCTGGAGGTGGGAGGTCTGGCTATGTTGAAACAACCTATTTGGCTCATGCACGCGCGAATGCTGTTTCTTTGTTTCATCATAGCTGCCCTTTCGAGTGTGACGCCAGCAAGGGCGGATGTGCTTTACCTCAACGATTCCCTGGATTCAGAAGAAGTAATCAGGAATCTGAAGGCTGAACTGGCCCCTGCGCCGCTTTTTGAAAATAAGCGGGGCAAGTTTTTCTACGGTAAAGTACTTTCCTATCGGCGTGGCACGCACAACCGCCCACCGGACGACACCAGCTTTGATCGCGTCCTGTTTCAGGCACATGGCCGCAAGGGGGCGCGCCCAAGCCGGAACCCCGTCGAAATCCCGGTATCGGTCATCGACTGGCTGGTGCATGAATATGACGGACCCAATGATTTTGTATTTCAGTTCTCCGATCGCCACGAATTGCTGAAGACACCTTTCGGCTCGCCGCTTCACCGCGCCAGCCTGTTCCGCCTATTCAGCCCTCAAGATCCGCAGGCAATGCCGGGCAAGAGTGAAGTTGAGATACCCGGCACGGTGCGCGAAGGGACTTTAACCCGATTTCTGATTTCGGGACCGCCTTCGATGAACGAAATGCCTATGGCCAGCTGGAGCATGCATGCCCCGGATTTCCTGTTTCCGGGGCATTATGCTGGCGACAACGAGGGGTTGCGGTTCAACGAATTGTGGCCAAACGGTACGCGTGCCCTTTTGCTGGCAATGGCGCGTGCCAGGGAATACCCTGCCTTCGATCAGGAGGTTGGCAAGATGGCCCGCGAGGCAGCAGGACTGCTGTGCTCTATGGCGCTTCAGGATAAAGATGTTCCCCTTTCCCCGGGCATACAAATCCGGGCCAGACGGGCCATGAACTCCGGCCTCAAATGCTTTAGGGATATCGCCTCAACGTTGCAACTGACCCGCGAGGGCTTCAACACCATCACCAGGGAAGAGTTTACTGGTGGCGATGTTATGCCGGTCTCGATCTCAAACTATATGCTTGCGGCTATTGACCTTATTGAATCCAAAGAATTTTTCTCCCGCTACATCAATCCAGTACAGCCATCGCAAGACGGTGTGGTTTATTTTCCGAGCAACCCCAGTCCTTTTGGGCTCGATTCCGGTGAAATCGTCCGCGCCCTGGCGAATCTGGCCGGAGGTTTTTCCGAGGCAAGCCAATCACCCGAAGTGCGAAGAACGGCCGAAGGCGCACTGGTGCGCATGATCGCTCCCGGCCCCGACGAGAGTCGCGAGCAGCGTCGTGAGATGGAATTGAGCCGCCGGAATTTCCGCGCCCAGATAATGCGCTGGTCAGAAAAATATGTAACTACCCCCGGTGAACCGGGCGACCGACCACCCAACCCTCGTGCAGAAAACTGGCTTATGGGCCTTTATTGTCATGTTGGTTGGGGCAATCACCTTGATATCTCAGCCTTCGCCAAGCAAAGGATAAACAGGGCAAGGAGCTACCTGAAGGACTTTGAGGGTGGTGGTGCGCGGCCTGAACTCGCGGCGGATGCAGAGCGGTACATCCGGCAGGTAGGGCTGATGCAAAGAACGGCGCTTTCGGGTGGGCGGATGGGTATGTTCCTCAGGGAGTCGATCGAGAATCAAATCGCTGAAATAAGAGAATCCCGCCGACCGGAAAACAAAACGTTTATCCAGATATATGACGGCTACATGGCTGAAGAGCTAAACTGCGAAGGGTATCAGGCAGAAAATTGACCAGGCGTTGATTTTCGCCGCCCTGTTCCTGCCGCTGCTTGGAGCGCTGCTTATTTAGATCCGGCAGGTTTCCAACGGGTGCTGAAGAATAATGTTTTCTTTGCGCTCCGGCCCGGTTGATATGATATGCACAGGTGCTCCACACAAAGTTTCTATGGATTTTATGTAGGCTCTTGCATTGGGTGGCAGATCATCGAAACGGGTGATGCCACGGGTGCTCTGCTGCCAACCGGGGAAGGATTCGTAAACCACTTCCAGTTCATCCCAGGCGTCAGGCGTATGTGGGGGCACGTCCAGCAACTCGCCGTTAAGGCGGTAAGCTGTGCCCACCCTGATCGTGTCAACGCCATCGAGCACATCCAGTTTGGTCACGCAAAAGCCGCTGACGCCGTTGATATGCGCTGCTCTGCGTAAGGTAACGGCATCCAGCCAGCCGCAACGTCGCGGTCGCCCGGTAGTGGCGCCAAATTCATCACCGCGTTCGGCAATGCCGGCACCCACATCGTCAAACAACTCGGTTGGAAACGGCCCTGCCCCAACGCGCGTCGTATAGGCTTTGGCAATGCCCAGTACGTAATCGACCGCATCAGGCCCGACGCCCGCACCGGTGCAAACAGCACCCACCGTGGTATTGGACGAGGTGACAAAAGGGTAAGTCCCATGATCGATATCCAGCAGGCTGCCCTGTGCGCCTTCAAACAGAATTGGTCTTCCCTGTGCGCGTAAGCGGTGCAGTTCACCGGCAACATCCGTGATCAGGTCGGTAAAACAGGCACCCAGCTGTAAGGCATCGTCCAGCACCCGGTCGAACGGCAGGCGTTGCATGGCAAAATACTTTTCCAACACAAAATTATGAAAATCCAGTGCGGCTTCCAGCTTTTCCGACAATAGCGCGTGGTCGTACAGATCTGCAATGCGGATACCACGGCGTGACACCTTGTCCTCATAGGCCGGACCGATCCCCCTGCCCGTGGTACCAATCGCCTTCTTGCCGAGCGCCTGTTCGCGCGCCAGGTCCAGTAATTCATGGTAAGGCATAATCACCGGGCAGTAAGGAGAGATTTTCAAGCGTGAACGAACATCAACACCCCGGGATTCCAGTTCTTCGGTCTCGTTTTTCAACGCTTCGAGCGACACCACCACGCCGTTGCCGATCATGCATTGCGTGCCTTTATTGAGTATTCCGGAAGGAATCAGATGCAAAACCGTTTTTTCACCGTCAATGACCAGTGTATGGCCCGCGTTGTGCCCGCCCTGGAACCGCACCACGGCATCCACGTCCTGGCTCAGCAGGTCAACAATTTTTCCTTTGCCCTCGTCACCCCACTGGGTGCCCAGCACAACAATGCTCTTCGTCATTTAAAATCAGTCCGGCCTGGCGTGATCATGTCAGAATATATAACAGCAGCGCACCCGATAACATGCTCACTATGCCTGCGATACGGATGCGCTGGGTACCCAGTTTCGCTGCGTCGCGCATGACCTTCATCCACGAAGAAGGGGCAATGCCCGGCAGCAGGCCTTCGATGATCAGCACCAGCGCGAACGCCGTTAACAGATCCTGTGCCATCACCATGCCCGCGCTATAAAAGATGCTTGATTTGTTTGTTACCGGTTGCGACCGTCCTGTCCGAAGTAATCGAAGAACTCGGAGCCCGGGTCAAGGATCAGCGTATCCCGGTTGCTGCCAAACGCTGAGCGATAGGCCTGCAAGCTGCGGTAAAACGAATAAAACTCCTCATCCTGACCAAACGCCTGTGCATAGGTGTCGGTGGCAACAGCGTCACCCTCGCCACGCATACGCTGGCCATCGCGTTCGGCCTCAGCGAGAATGACCTGTACCTGCCGGTCGGCATCCGAAGTTATTCTTTCCGCAGATTCCTTACCTTGGAAGCGATAAAGATTGGCGGCTTTCTGGCGATCGGCAGCCATGCGGCGGAACACGGATTCACGTACATCATCCGGCAATTCGATGCTCTTGATACGTACATCCACGACCTGGATACCGAACTCTTCGGCAGCCTCATTGGCCGCATCAGCAACCGCCTTCATGGTCGATACACGTTGCTCTGACACCACTTCAGCGAGGGTCCGGCTGGCAATCTGGTTGCGAATACGGTCACTGACAATGCCGTTCAGGCGATTCAGCGCAATGGCTTCGTTGCCCTGGGTTGAGGTGTAAAAACGTGCAACATCCAGAATACGCCATTTGACAAAAGAATCGACATTGACGAACTTCTGTTCGGAAGTCAGCATCAATTCAGGGGATTGGTCCAGGGTCAGAATACGATTGTCAAATTTGCGGATGTTATTCACAAACGGCCATTTCACGTTCAGGCCCTTTGCGTAATCCACTTTCACAATACGGCCCAACTGAAAGCGGATCGCATATTCTGTTTCAGTGACCGTGAAAATACTGGCCAGGCCTAAACCACCCAGCAATATCACGAAGATAATCAATATGGTTCTGTTCATCGTCTTCCCTCCCGGGCCTTGCTGCGGGGATCCTGGCTGCGGCCCTGGCTGCTTTTCCGGCTGCTATCCGGGCTTTTTACAGGCGGCAGCAGGCGGCCCGGACCACTACCGGCCGCCTGGTCCAGTGGCAGGTACAATATGTTGCCGCTTGAATCTACGTCGAGAAACACTTTCCTGTTGTTGCCCAGCACAGTCTCCATGGTTTCAAGATAGAGCCGCTTGCGTGTGACGTCAGGTGCGCGCCGATACTCATCCAATACCAGCTTGAAGCGATCAGTTTCACCGGTTGCCAAGGCAATCGTTGACGCCTTGTAACCAGCCGCTTCCTGCTCAATGCGTGCGGCTTTACCCCTGGCTTCCGGAATAACACTGTTTTCATAGACACGGGCCTCTTCTATAAACCGCTGACGATCTTCCCGCGCACGGATCACGTCGGAATAGGACTCCCTGACCTGCAGGGGCACGTTAACATCCACCAGGTTGAATTCCGTCACCTGTATGCCGGCCTGGTAGCGGTCCAGTGTCTCTTGCAAGACACGTTGTGCCTCGATGCGCACCCTGGCCCTGCCGGTACCTTCCAGTATGTCATCCAGGGTGTTGGTGCCGACGGACTCTCTGAGTGCGCTT
Source organism: Gammaproteobacteria bacterium (assembly GCA_036986175.1). Lineage (GTDB taxonomy): Bacteria > Pseudomonadota > Gammaproteobacteria > Xanthomonadales > SZUA-36 > SZUA-36. Next base: position 4,647 of record BTRB01000022.1, on the reverse strand, counting down.
TCAGCGGCCTGGCGCAGGGTCAGCTCGGGGTCACGAACCTTGAACAGGAAATCCTGCGCGTTGTTGATCCGGTATTGAACCTTGTAGATAAACTCCACCAGGTTTTCATCCTGGGTCAGCATGTGGCCCCTGTCTTCGTCTACCCTGACATTACTGACATTAACTTTAGTGACGGTCTCGAAGGGTCCCGGCAAAGTTACGTTAATTCCAGGGTCCAGGGTCCGGGAATACTTGCCAAATCGAAGTACGACACCCTGCTCCGCCTGATCGATGATATGCACTGAATCCCAGGCCACCCAGAATATGATCAGTAACAGCACCAGTGTAAAAGCACCGGCAGTAGCACCTCTACGGCCCTCTGAGCCGTTGCCCTTGCTACTTCCTCCGCCAAATATTGATTGCAGGCGTGAGCTCACATTACGAAATATTTCTTCAAGATCGGGCGGTTGCTGATCGCCGGACTTCCAGGGATCTCTATCTCCTTTTCCGGGTTCTTTCCAGGGCATTGAATTCTCCATTTACAGACGTTCTTTCACGTCTTGAATTAGTATTATAGCGGTTGCCGCGAAACGGGGTATACAGCCGTTAGCGGGTTTTTCTACACCGTATTTTAAGTCTCCCCATGCGGGGCGGCAAGCAGTATCGACTCCCGCACCAGCAGACCCTCAGCACCGGGCATGCGGCCGAGCTGTTCGGCATCTTTTTGCGACAGGTCAACGTGGATTAACCACTGTCCGTCTGCAGCTATTTTTTCTTCCGCAACAGCGCCAAGATCAAACAGCAGCGAACGTAATTTTGCGAAGCGGTTCTCCAGGCTGATCCAGGTACAAATCCGTCTCCCTTTCAGGCGCAACGCGATGGCCTCTTGCAACTCGGTTAATCCTAAACCCTGCAAGGCGGAGACATCAATCCGCAGCAACTCCCCGTCCTCGTTGCAGTGTGTAGATACCCCGCGGTCGATCAGGTCGATTTTATTGAATACCCGGATGACCGGTATATCCCCCGCTTCAATACTTTCCAGCACGGCTTTAACATCAAGCTCCCGCTGCTGATGAAAGGGGTCAGCGGCGTCAATCACATGCAACAGCAAGTCTGCATTACGGGTCTCCTGCAGCGTGGCATGGAAAGCGGCGATCAGTTCATGCGGCAGGTCACTGACAAAACCCACCGTATCAGCCAGCAAAACACTGCCGGTCGGAACATGGGGCAATTGCCGTACGGTTGGGTCGAGGGTCGCAAACTGCATGTCCCGGGTGTCTACGTCAGAATTTGTCAGGGCGTTGAAAAGGGTTGATTTGCCGGCATTGGTATAACCTACCAGGGCCACGGTAAACAGGTGCGCGCGTTCGCGTCTGCGGCGGCTTTGCGCCCTTTGCCGGCGAACTTTGTCGAGACGGGTTTTGAGGCTTCGAATACGTAGCCCAATCAGGCGACGGTCAGTTTCCAACTGGGTTTCACCCGGGCCGCGTAAGCCGATTCCGCCTTTTTGGCGTTCAAGATGGGTCCAGCCCCGTACCAGACGTGTTGAAATATGCCGTAACTGCGCCAACTCAACCTGTAACTTGCCTTCGTGGGAGCGTGCGCGCAGTGCAAAAATATCCAGTATCAGGGTGGTGCGGTCGAGCACCCGGCATGCGCAGCGTTTTTCAATATTGCGTTCCTGGAGCGCTGACAGGGGACAACTGACCAATACCAGCTCGGCACCCGTTGCAGACACCTGTTCTGCAACTTCTTCAATTTTTCCTTTGCCGACGAAAAACCGGGCGTCCGGACGGTCGCGCGGTGCACTCAATACAGCTTCGATTTCGACCCCGGCTGAGCGGCACAGCTCCTGAAATTCGTCCAGGATTTCCGGGCCTGTGTGCGCGAAAACCGGATGCAATATGATTGCGCGGTTGCCCCGCCCGGCCCGTTCAAACAAATTCAGTACTCCTGGGCTTAACCTTCTTCTTCCTCATCCTCGTAAACACTGACATTCCGCGCGGGTACGACGGTAGAGATGGCATGTTTGTAGATCATCTGGCTGACAGAATTCTTAAGCAAAACAACGAACTGGTCGAACGATTCGACCTGGCCCTGCAACTTGATGCCGTTAACAAGATAGATTGCAACGGGTACACGTTCACGACGCAATGCGTTCAGGAATGGTTCTTGTAATGATTGACCCTTTGACATAGCTGTTCCTCCTGGATTTTATTATTCATGTCCGACTGGTCCCGGAACAGATTACATGGGTACGGAAGGATCAGGCTTCAAGGAATCCTCCCAATGTTTCAATCACGTTCTTCCGCACCCCATCTGCCTGTAAATCATACCACACCGCTGCCGTTTCCCGCCGCAACCAGGTCAACTGGCGTTTGGCGAGCTGCCGGGTCGCTGCAACGGCTCTTTCACCCATCACTTCAAGTGTGCAGCCGCCGTCCAGGAAATCCCATGCCTGGCGGTAACCCACCGCCCGCATGGAGGGCAGATCTGCATGCAAATCAGACCGGTCATGCAAGCCTTTCATTTCTTCCATAAAACCGTTTTCCATCATTAATTCAAAACGTTGCGCGATTCTCTGGTGCAGAACACTGCGCTCGGCGGGTGCCACGATGGCTTTATGGATTCGGTAAGCCAATGCCTTGCGGGTCGCTTGCGCCTGCAACTCACTCAGGGGTCGGCCACTCACACTGATCACCTCCAGCGCCCTCTGGATGCGCTGCGGATCATTCGGGTGTATACGGGCTGCAGCAGGCGGGTCTTGCTGCTGCAGGATTGCATGCATTGCCGGCCAGCCAATTTCTGCAGCCTGTTGTTCCAGTTTCAAACGAACACCGGGATCCGCACCCGGCAGCTCTGCAAGACCGTGCTCAAGCGCGCGGAAATAGAGCATCGTGCCACCCACCAGCAACGGTATCCTGCCGGAAGCGGTGATCGCCTGCATTTCAGCCAACGCATCGGCACGGAAATCCGCCGCCGAATAGCTTTGGGCAGGATCGCGAATATCGATCAGGCGATGAGGCGCTTTTTGCAGGGTTCCACTATCGGGTTTGGCAGTGCCGATATCCATGCCACGGTAAACCAGCGCCGAGTCGACACTGATGATGTCCAGCGGGAAATGCCTGCACAGTTCTACCGCGAGATCGGTTTTACCCGCAGCGGTCGGCCCCATCAAAAATACACAAGGTGGTAACACTAGCGGCCGCGCAGAAACAGGCGATCGAGATTCTGCATATCCAGTTGTACCCAGGTCGGCCTGCCATGGTTGCATTGTGCCGAGCGCTCGGTCCGCTCCATATCACGCAGCAAGCTGTTCATTTCAGTCATATTGAGGATGCGATTGGCGCGCACCGAACCATGGCAAGCCATGGTCGATAGAATTTCATCCATTTCAGATTCAATTTTCAGACTCTTTCCATCCGCGGCCAGCTCAGACAGCACATCCTGGAGCAAGCGCCCCATATCGGAATGTTGCAATAAAGTCGGCACTTTCCTGACCATCAGAGTTTGCGGACCTGAGCGGTCACACTCGATCCCCAGTGATTCGAGACTGGCTGCGTGCTCTTCCACCCTATCTGCTTCCCGCTCACTGACATGGACACTGACCGGCACCAACAGGTTCTGGCTGCGGATGCCGCTTTCGTGCAAGCCAGCTTTGAGGCGTTCATAAGTAATGCGTTCATGCGCTGCGTGCATATCGACAAGTACGAGTCCATGCTGGTTCTGCGCCAGTATATAGATGCCGTGAAGCTGTGCCAGCGCATATCCCAGCGGCGGGATTTCGCCAGATGCATCGTCCCCGGCAGGCACGTGTGCACCTGGCGTCGCACCCATACCCGCAAAAGGTGATGACACCAGCTGTGCGTAAGTCTGTACCTGCTCAGCCACGCTACCAGGGTCGTGAATTCCGGTTCCGGGGCGCAACGCGCCGCCGCCGACGCCTGCACCGGCCAAACAGCGATTGAGCGTCGCATAAATGAAATCATGCAGCGCACGGGAATCGCGGAACCGCACCTCGTGCTTTTGCGGATGTACATTGACATCGACGCCACTGAACGGCATTTCCAGGAAGAGCACAAATGCGGGGTGGCGGCCGTGATACAAAACGTCGCGGAAAGCCTGCCTGATCGCATGCGCAGCCAGGCGGTCCCTGACCATCCGGCCGTTTACGAAAAAGAATTGCCGGTCGGCCTGCGCACGGTTGTAACGGGGTTCGGCCACCCAGCCCCTGAGTCCCAATGAACCGCGTTGCTCATTGATTTCCAGCGCCTGCCCGACAAACTCACGGCCAAGTACTGCTGCCAGCCGCCCGGTCATTTCACTGTCGTTTCGAACCGGGGGAAAACGGCGCACAATGCGATGGTTATGCTGTAACTGGAACCCGACATCGGGGCGTGCAAGCGCAAAACGCTTCAGCAACTCATCGACGTGAGAAAACTCCGTCCGCTCGGTGCGCATAAATTTTCGCCGTGCCGGCACGTTATAAAACAGGTCGCACAACTCAACCATCGTACCGCTTGCGCCCGACGCGGGAACCACCGCTTCGATCCCGCCATTGACCGCTTTGACCTGCCAGGCATGCTCAGCCTCATGCGTGCGGGAAGTAATCACCATCCTGGAGACCGAGGCCATGCTGGGCAAGGCCTCACCCCGGAAGCCCATGGA
>BTRB01000021.1:0-18965 GCA_036986175.1 Gammaproteobacteria bacterium | reverse complement strand
TGCCTCGGTGCCGCCGGAACCCGCCTGGATGTCCAGGTAACACGGGTTGGCGTCCATCTCACCCCGGAACATGCGCTGAAATTCCAGTTTGCTGATTTTATCCTCAATGGCAGCAAGTTCTGTGACCACGGACTCCAGGATTTCTTCAGCCTGCTCCTCAATGGCCATCTCCAGCATTTCAGCATTTTCCGTCAGTGATCCGGAGACCTCATCAAGCGTGCCCACGATGCCATCGAGTTGTGCGCGCTCACGGCCCAGTGCCTGGGCACGCGCCGGGTCGTTCCAGATTTCAGGATTTTCCAGTTCGCGGCTGACTTCTTCCAACCGGTCTTTGTTGCCGGCATAGTCAAAGATACCCCCTGAGCGCCGTTGAGCGCTGCTGTAAATCTTCGAGCTGGTTGCTGATCGGGTTGGTTTCCACACTGATAACCTTGCATTCGAGGCGGTGCATTTTACACCAGGGCAAGCCGAGTTTAGCGAAGAATGTGCTCCACCATCAACTGGCAGGTCTTACGACCGCGAAAATGGTTGATATCCAGCCGGTAAACAAAACCGGTGGTATCGGTGCCCGGCAAGTCTTCGGGCAATTTCCCGAAAGCAATGGCATCCACAGCATGCTTCCCGCCGACCGGTCTCAACATCATTTTCAAGTGTGCCCCGCCAACCACACGCTGTTCCTCCACAACGAACCGGCCGCTAAAAACGGGCTCGGGAAAGTGTTGGCCCCACGGCCCCAGGTTGCGCAGTGATTGCGCGAATTCCAGGTTAATATCTTCCGGCTCGAGTTCACCATCAGTCAATATTTCGCTATTGAATGTCCTGCCTTGCAGGAAATATTCGACGGCGTTATTAAAGGCTGCTGTGAATGCTTCAAGCGCGGTCTTCGGCAGTGTCAGCCCTGCAGCCATGGCATGGCCACCAAAAGCCATGATCATGTCTGGATGCAGCGCATCCACCCGCGCCAGGACATCACGTATATGCAGGCCGCTGACCGAGCGTGCCGAGCCCTTGAGCACATCAGAGTCCTCCGATCCGGGTGCGAATGCGATCACCGGGCGATGCACAGCATCCTTGATGCGCGCTGCGACCAGTCCGACGATACCCTGGTGCCAGGCACCATCGTGCAGGCATAGGCCGGCCGGCAGATCGGCACCCTCCAGGCTCTCCAGTAAAGCTTTTAACTGATCCAGCGCTTGTTCCTGCATCTGTTCCTGGCGGGCACGCCGATGATGGTTCAATTCATCCAGCTCAGTGGCCAGGGCCATGGCTTCTTCCCGGTCATCGGTCAACAGACAGCGGATACCGACACCCATGTCCTGCATGCGTCCCGCCGCATTCAGACGGGGTGCAACAGCGAATGCCAGGTCAGAGGCCACCAGGTGCCGGTAGTCCCGTTTCCCAAGCCTCAACAGGGCCAGCAAGCCGGTGCTGCAACGGCCCCGGCGGATGCGATCCATACCCTGGCGGACCAGAATGCGATTGTTGTCATCGAGCGCAACCAGGTCGGCGACCGTGCCCAGGGCCACCAGGTCCAGCAGCTGGGCCAGGTTCGGCTCTTTGCGCGGCAAGGTAAACCAGTTTTGGCTGCGAAGTGCCGTCCTGACCATACTCATCAGGTAAAAAACTACGCCTACACCGGCGAGCGCCTTGCTGGAAAAGCGGTCGCCCGGGCAATTGGGGTTAACGATGGCGTCCGCTTGCGGCAAAACCTTACCCGGCAGATGATGATCGGTCACCACCACCTTGCAGCCCAGTTCCCGGGCCCTGGCGACACCCGCATTGGAACTGATGCCCGAATCCACTGTGACCAGAACATCCGGTGGCTCGTCCGCCAGCGTCTCGACCAGTGCCACGCTGAGCCCATAGCCGAACTCAAAGCGGTTTGGCACCCGAAAACCTACCTCGCTCGCACCCATCAATTGCAATGCCCTGACAGCAACCGCCGTGCCGGTCGCACCATCGGCATCAAAATCACCCACGATCAGTATGCGTTGCCCGGCAACTACGGCATGCGCGAGAATTTCTGCGGCATCGGTTATGCCGGACAGCGCAGCCGGTGACTGCATACGGCCAAGCTGCAAATCAAGTGCGGTTGCAGCGCTGATATTTCGCGCCAGCAGGATGCGGCGGATGACCGGATGGATTGAATCCGGTAACGAGTCAATTCCAGATTCAACTTCTCTTTGCCTTACATCGCGGTGGGTTATCATCAAACATATTCAACGCTGACTATTGCATAGACCAACTCACCGGCCGGTGCGTTGACAACAATCTCGTCGCCCTCTTCACGACCAATCATGGCACGCGCAATGGGTGACGTAATGGCGATACGAAACTCCTTGATATCAGCTTCCAGTTCACCCACGATCTGGTAGCTTGTCTCGGCTTCGGATGCCATGTCGTAGAGTTTGACGGTTGCCCCGAATACTACTTTTCCACCCGGGTTCAGCTTGGTGATGTCGATAATCTGCGCCCCCGACAATGCGGACTCCAGTTGCTGTATGCGCCCTTCGGTAAAGCCTTGTTGCTCCCTGGCTGCATGGTACTCGGCATTTTCTTTTAAATCGCCATGTGCTCTCGCTTCTGCGATGGCGGCGATGATTTGCGGACGCGCAACCTTTTTCAGGTGAGCGGCTTCGGCACGTAAACGTTCAGCACCCTGGTGTGTCAATGGTGTTCTCTTCATATTCAGCTTTCCTGACCATGAAGTTGGTTCAGGCTGCGTACCTCCACGTCGAATTCGTGATCGATGGCCTGTAACGTAGCCCATCCACGTGCGATTGTTGTTGTATAGCTTACCTTGTATTGCAGCGCTTCCCGACGGATCGAGAAAGAATCAGCAATCGCCTGGCGGCCCTCGGTTGTATTGACGATAAATACAATCTCACCATTTTTAATTTCATCAACAATGTGTGGGCGTCCCTCAGCCACCTTGTTGACACGTTCACAGGTATAGCCGTTGGCGCGCAAATACCGGCAGGTTCCGGCGGTCGCTACCAGTTCATAACCCCGTCCAACAAGGTCTTCAGCGATCGGTAACAAGGGTTCCTTATCCGCATCACGCACACTCAAAAACGCCCGGCCGGGCTTGGGAATGCCGTATTGGGCAGCTTTCATGGCACGTGCGCATGCGCCGCCAAAACTGCGTCCGACACCCATAACCTCACCGGTGGAACGCATTTCAGGTCCCAGGATCGGATCCACACCCGGGAACTTGATAAACGGCAAGATAGCTTCCTTTACTGAATAGAATTCAGGTGTAATTTCTTCTGTAATACCTTGTTCTTTAAGAGATTTGCCGACCATGCAGAGCGCTGCTATTGAGGCCAGGGGTCTGCCGGTAGCTTTGCATACGAACGGTACGGTCCGGGATGCACGTGGGTTGACTTCCAGTATGTAGATATCATCACCACGTAACGCAAACTGGGCGTTCATCAGGCCTACCACCCCCAGTTCCCGCCCCATCACTGCCATCTGGCTGCGCATTTCATCCTGGATCTCCTTAGACAGACTGTGCGGCGGGATGGAACAGGCGGAATCACCGGAATGTACACCGGCCTGCTCGATATGCTCCATGATGCCGCCGATCAATACATCGGTTCCGTCACAGATGGCATCGACATCGACTTCTATGGCGTGATCCAGGAAACGGTCCAGCAACACCGGGGAATCGTTGGAGACCTTGACCGCATCACGCATATAACGACGCAGTTCCTGCTCACCGTGCACCACATCCATGGCACGGCCTCCGAGCACGTAGGACGGCCGTACAACCAGTGGATAACCGATTTCTTCAGCCTGGCCAACGGCTTGCTCCACGCTGGTCGCGGTGCGATTGGGTGGTTGGCGGAGATCCAGTTTGTGCAGCATTTTCTGAAAACGCTCACGGTCTTCGGCCCGATCAATTGAATCAGGTGAAGTGCCGATAATAGGTACACCGGCTGCCTCCAGCGGCCGTGCCAGCTTCAGCGGGGTTTGCCCGCCGTACTGCACGATAACGCCTTCGGGCTGTTCACGATGGACAATTTCCAGTACGTCTTCGAGCGTCAGCGGTTCAAAGTACAAGCGGTCGGAGGTATCGTAATCGGTAGAAACCGTTTCCGGGTTGCAATTGACCATGATGGTCTCAAAGCCGTCTTCGCGTAAGGCCAGGGCTGCGTGAACACAGCAATAGTCAAACTCAATGCCCTGCCCTATGCGGTTGGGCCCCCCGCCCAACACCATGATCTTACGCTTGTCTGTGGGTTCCGCTTCGCATTCTTCCTCATAGGTCGAATAGAGATAAGCCGTGGTGGTGGCGAATTCCGCCGCACAGGTATCGACGCGTTTGTAAACCGGGCGCACATCCAGCGCGTAACGCCGCTCGCGAACCTGCTGCTCATCACAAGCCAACAGGCTGGCCAGGCGGGCGTCCGAAAAGCCTTTACGTTTGAGGCCGTACAGGCGTTGCCTGTCGAGTGCTGAAAATCCCTCGTGTGCCACCGCTCTCTCAGTGAGTATCAGGTCTTCAATCTGTGCCAGGAACCATGGATCGATCCGCGTAAACTGGTGAATTTCTTCACTACTCATACCTTCTCTGAAAGCCTCAGCCACGTACCACAGGCGCTCGGCACCGGCTTCGCGCAATTCACGCCTAAGCTCGGCTGCGCGTTCATCCGGGTCGCTGGATTCAAGCACCGGGTCAAAGCCGTCGCGGCCGGTCTCCAGGCTGCGCAGGGCTTTTTGTAAGGACTCCTGGAATGTACGGCCTATGGCCATGGCCTCGCCCACTGACTTCATTTGCGTCGTCAGGCGATCATTGGCAGCCGGGAATTTCTCAAAAGCAAAACGTGGGATCTTGGTCACGACGTAATCAATCGTGGGCTCAAACGAAGCTGGTGTTGCACCGCCGGTAATATCATTGAGCAATTCATCCAGCGTAAAGCCGACAGCCAGCTTGGCCGCAACCTTGGCAATCGGGAACCCCGTGGCTTTCGATGCCAGCGCCGACGAACGCGAGACCCGCGGATTCATCTCAATGACAATAACCTTGCCATCTTCCGGGTTGATTGCGAACTGCACGTTGGAACCACCCGTATCTACCCCGATTTTACGCAGCACGGCAATCGAGGCATCACGAAGGCGCTGGTATTCCTTGTCCGTCAAGGTCAGGGCTGGTGCCACCGTGATTGAATCGCCGGTGTGGATACCCATCGGATCAAGGTTCTCTATAGAGCAGATAATGATGCAGTTATCTTTATGATCGCGTACCACTTCCATTTCGTATTCTTTCCAGCCCAGTACGGACACTTCCAGCAGCACTTCGGTGGTCGGCGATTGCTCCAGGCCGAATCTGACAATATCAATAAACTCTTCACGGTTATAAGCGATACCGCCCCCTGAACCCCCCATCGTGAATGACGGCCGGATGATGGTCGGAAAGCCGATAAGCTCCAGTTTCTCGAGGGCTTCGTCAAGGCTGTGGGCCAGCTCTGCATCGGGCGTTTCGAGGCCTATTTCCCGCATGGCCTGACGGAACAGGTCACGGTCTTCGGCCATATCGATGGCTTCCCGCGACGCACCGATCATTTCCACAGAATATTTTTCCAGCACACCCTTGCGGACCAGGTCCAGCGAGCAGTTCAACGCCGTCTGACCACCCATGGTCGGCAGCAGGGCATCCGGGCGTTCTTTGGCAATAATCTGTTCAACGGTGCGCCAGTCAATCGGCTCGATGTATATCGCATCAGCCGTTTCAGGGTCCGTCATGATGGTCGCCGGGTTGGAGTTGACCAGTACCACCCGGTAGCCCTCTTCGCGCAAGGCCTTGCAGGCCTGGGCGCCGGAGTAATCGAATTCGCAGGCCTGTCCTATCACGATAGGGCCGGCACCGATGATCAATATGGTGTGAATATCTGTTCTTTTTGGCATCTGATCAAATCATACCCTGGCTGCTTTCATCATCGTGATGAAGCGGTCAAACAACGGTGCAATATCATGCGGGCCGGGACTGGCCTCGGGATGGCCCTGGAAACCAAAGGCACTGCCGTCGGTTAGCTCAATGCCTTGTAAACTGCCATCAAACAACGAGCGGTGCGTGGCCCGGACATTGCCGGGCAAGCTTTGTTCATCGAGTGCAAAACCGTGGTTCTGGCTGGTAATCAAGACCTGCCTGCTGTCGAGGTCCTGCACTGGGTGGTTGGCGCCATGGTGGCCGAATTTCATCTTGATGCTTTCAGCACCGACGGCCAGACCCAGCAATTGCACCCCGAGGCAAATGCCGAACACAGGGGTATCGGTCAGTAATATCTCCTGGATCGCGGTAATCGCGTAGTCGCAGGGCTCGGGGTCACCCGGGCCGTTGGACAAAAAAACCCCATCCGGCTGCATGCCCAGGACGTCTGCAGCCGGGGTCGTTGCCGGTACAACGCTCACCCGGCAACCACGGTCGCTGAGCATACGCAGAATATTGCGCTTGATACCAAAATCATAAGCGACCACGTGATATTCACAGTCGCTGCTGCCCCAGCTTTGCGAATCCAGGTCGTAACTTCCCTGTACCCACTCATAGGTTGTATCCGTCGTCACCTCGCGGGCCAGATCCTGCCCTCGCATACCTGGAAACTGTTTGGCCTTTCCCAGTGCCTGCTCTGCAGCAACCATCTCACCGGCAATAATGCAACCGCCTTGTGCACCCTTTTCTCTCAGTATCCGGGTCAGGCGACGTGTATCTATTTCGGCTATGGCGATGATGCCGTGGCGTTGCAAGTAGTCACTCAGTGACTCACTGCTACGCCAGTTGCTGTGTAATAACGGGACATCACGCACGATCAACCCGGCCGCCATCGGCCGCGCAGATTCTTCATCGATGGTATTGCAACCGGTATTGCCGATATGGGGGAAAGTCAGTGTGACTATTTGCTTTGCGTAGGAAGGATCGGTCAGGATTTCCTGGTAACCGGTCATCGCAGTATTGAATACCACTTCACCAGTCGTGTCGCCGGCAACACCAATACTTTGACCGTAAAACACACTTCCGTCTTCGAGTGCCAGCACTGCCTGCTGTGTCAATTCCCTGCCTCCGGATACACAAAACGGGAATGCTGTGGTCAGCGATTCCCGCTTAGATTGGGTCGTAATAAATTATGCTCTAAGCGACAGGATTTTACTGGAACAGATTGCACCTGTCTAACAAATTTCTCGGATTTCGGGTGTACCTGACCCTGTAGATTCCTGTAGGAAGGATCAGCGGAGCTGGTTGCGATTGCCTAGGCATTTCTCACCTTCTCTCACGTGCTCCCATCTTCCCCCTCCCACAAATCCAGCCAGTCGGATGTACTGTAGTAGCCGGGTTGCTGTTGTACCAGCCATTCACCCGCTTTCAACGCGCCCTTTGCAAAAACTTCGCGGTCGATGGCTTTGTGGCGTACCTCTATGACTTCATCGGGCAATTCAAAACGCACTATGTGCTCACCGACAACATCATTTTCGCGGATACTGGAAAATACCAGTTCGCCGTCAGCATCACTGGATTGGCCTTCCAGTCGTACCGGGTCAAGTAAATCCACCAGACGTTCTGAGCGCCCTTCGATCACGGCGGCCGCCAGTGCCAATGCGGTGCCAGAGGGTGCATCAACCTTGTGTTGGTGATGTATGTCGGTAATGGTTATGTTGGCCGATGCACCCAGCGCGCCGGCCGCCCGTTGTATCAGCTCAGCCATTAACGCAACTCCGTGGCTCAGGTTTGGTGCCCACAAGACCGGCACTTTCAGCGCAGCTTGTCTCAATACCAGGATATCTTCTTCAGACAAGCCCGTGGTGCCACTGAGCAGTGCTACACCGTTAAGTGCACACCATTGCGCTGCTTTCTGAGTACCCTCAGGCAAGGTGAAATCAATCAGCAGGTCCGCACTGGCTTTAAAAGCTTCCAGTGATGCGTGCCACTCACCCGCCAATTCATCTTCCGGCTGTGTTCTTGAAACTACGCCAGCGAGCACATAGTTCTCTTTCTCCGGCAACTGTGCCAAAACCCGCCTGGCCATGCGGCCGGCACCGTGTATCAGGGTGTTAATCATGAGGTCATCCGGTCAAAAAATTCCTTTACGCCATCCAGCCATGAGCTGGATTTAGGATTGTGTTCGGTTTTGCTTGTTTCATAAGAATCCTGGAACTGATTTAGCAGTCCCCTTTGCTCCTTTGAGAGTCTGACCGGGGTTTCAATAACAATTTTGCACATCAGGTCACCCTGCCGGTGACTGCGTACGGATTTGACTCCTTTGCCCCTGAGGCGGAAGACACGCCCGGTCTGGGTTTCGTTTGGTATTTTTAGTTTTACCTGACCATTCAGTGTCGGTATCTCCAGTTCTCCACCCAAAGCTGCTGTAGTAAAGTGGATTGGTACTTCACAATACAGGTCATTGCCATCACGTTCAAATAAACGATGCGGTGTGACCCGCACTTCCACGTACAGATCCCCTGCCGGTGCACCGGCCATACCGGCTTCGCCTTCACCAGCCAGCCTGATCCGGTCACCATTATCCACCCCGGCCGGGATTTTAACCGATAAAGTCCTGGTTTCCCGCACCCTGCCCTGGCCGTGACAGGAAGAACAGGGATTCCTGATGACCTGACCCAGGCCCTGGCAAGCCGGGCAGGTCTGTTGAACTGAGAAAATCCCCTGCTGCATACGTACCTGGCCAACGCCGCCACAGGTCGTACACGAGGTTTTCTCGCCGTCCCTGGCACCGCTGCCATCACATTTCTTGCACTTGCCCAGAGTCGGAATGCGAATTTCGCGGGTTATACCGGATACAGCATCTTCCAGATCGAGTTCCATGGAGAAGCGCAGATCGGAGCCGCGTTGTTGCCGTGGCCTCCCGCCACGGCTACCCCTGCCGCCGAAAATATCCCCAAAAATATCCCCAAAAATATCTCCGACATCACCTTCGAAACCGGCTGGACCCCGTGCACCGGGACTGGTTGCAGCATGCCCAAACTGGTTGTAGGCCGCACGCTTTTTCTCATCTTTGAGAACGTAGTAGGCTTCCTGGGCTTCCTTGAAATGCTCCTGCGCATCCGCATCATCCGGGTTGCGGTCCGGATGGTGTTTCATCGCCAGTTTTCGATAGGCTCTCTTCAGCGCAGCATTATCTACATTGCGTTGAACACCAAGCACTTCGTAGTAATCGCGTTTTGCCATATTGTTGTCTGTTTAGCTGCAATTTTTCCCTGCAGCAGATTTGAGGCCAAACAGCGGCTAATTCAAGCAAAGTGGGTCATTTTAGGCATATATTCAACAGATTTTTGAGTGCGTTCCAGACCGGCCGAGATATCAACAATCAGATCGGCCACATGCTCAATTCCAACGGATAACCTTAACAGCGATGGCTCGATACCGGCTTCACGCTGCGCATCCTCCGTCATGGCGGCATGGGTCATACTGCCAGGATGGCACACCAGGCTTTCCACTCCGCCGAGGGATTCAGCCAGTGTGAAACATCTCAAACCATCCAGAAATGCGCGTACCTCCGCTGTGCCGCCAGCGAGTTCAAAACTTATAATGGCACCGAATCCAGATTGCTGTGCCTGCGCCAGGTGGTGATCCGGGTGTGCCGTCAAGCCGGGATAATGAACCCGGCGAACAGCAGTATGGGTATTGAGAACCCTGACAACGGCCTGCGTGTTCTCTTCATGGCAGCGCAACCTGGCATGCAAGGTACGCAGGCCACGCATTGTTTGATTGCTATCCCAGGGTGAGGCAGTCGACCCTACGCAGTTCGCCCACCATGCCAGATCTTCCAGCAAAGCCGGCGTTTTTGCTACCACCGCCCCACCGATGACATCACTGTGGCCGTTGATGTACTTGGTGGTGGAATGCACGACGATATCGGCACCCAGCAAGAACGGCTGTTGCAGCAGAGGTGTCAGGAAAGTGTTATCTACCACCAGCAAGGCCCCGCACTCGCGCGCAAGTACGGCCATTGCACGAATATCCGTAATACGCAGCAGAGGGTTACTGGGGGTTTCTACCCAGATAATTTTCGGCTGATGCCGTAAACAGGCCCGGCGCACGGCGTTGACATTTGTGAAGTCGACAAATTGTGTCTTGAAGCGCCCTGCGTCCGCCAGCGATGAGAACGCCCTGTAACAACCACCGTAGCAATTGTGTGGTGCAAGAATGGTGTCCTCTGCTTTGAGCAAATGTGTTACCAGCACCACGGCTGACATGCCCGTGTTTGTAATCACCGCGCCGTAACCGCCTTCAAGGTCAGTGAGTGCCTTTGCCAGTACATCACGGGTAGGATTGCCGCTGCGGGAATAATCATATTCGCGCTTGCCCTCAAAACCTGCAAAACTGTAGTTGGATGACAAATAGACCGGCGGCATGACAGAACCATACTGCTCGTCAGTGTTAATGCCTGCACGAACCGCGTGGGTGATTTTCTGGTGTTTCATGATGATCGCCTTGTTTCCATTAGTAAGGTTTTGGTAAACCTCATTGGAAACTCCGGCGAAGCCGTTGGAGGGGAACGGCCCATCACATTGACAAAATGTGCTGCCGGTTCACTCATTTTCCAGACATCCGGGAGGATCTCCGCAGGAGTTGGCACCTTTACGGGATGGTTAGTCCCGAAGGTTGCCCCGGCGTCAAAGGGCCTGTCCCTCAGCCGGTCTCAATGAGTAACACACTTTTGATATTACAATCAGTGGACATGAATGTCCACCCTACGCGTAAATTGTTTCGATGACGTTATTCTGTGTATAAAAACCCCGGCGTGTGCCGGGGCTCAATCACTCGTGGAGGTCACAAGAACAAATTATTTGTCTTCGTCCTTGTTTTCATCCTGGCTATCATCGACTTCCTCAAACTCGGCGTCGACGACGTCATCAGATGTGGCCTCGGCTGAGCCTTCGGCACTTTCTGCATCGGCCTGGGCTGCGGCGGCTGCCTGCTCGTAAATAACCTGGGCGGCTTCAGTCAGCTTGGCCGTTGCCGCATCGATCGCTTCTTTGTCGTCTGCCTTCATGGCTTCTTCGACGCCTTCGATCGCGCTGTCAATATTCTTGCGATCATCAGCACTGAGCTTGTCGCCCAGATCTTTCAGGCTCGAGCGGGTGGCGTGAACCATGGCGTCAGCGTTGTTACGCGCCGTCACGGTTTCGTGGAACTTACGATCTTCCTCTGCATGCGCTTCAGCATCCTGAACCATGCTTTCAATCTCTTCTTCAGAGAGTCCGGAACCGGACTTGATTTCAATCCGCTGTTCCTTGCCGGTAGCGTTGTCTTTGGCGTTTACATGCATGATGGCGTTGGCGTCGATATCGAAGGTAACCTCGATCTGTGGCATGCCACGCATTGCCGGGGCAATACCTGCAAGATCAAACCTTGCCAGTGATTTATTCGCGCTGGCAATTTCACGTTCGCCTTGCAGCACGTGCACGGTTACCGCTGTCTGGTTGTCTTCCGCCGTTGAGAAAATCTGCGAAGCCTTGGTCGGGATCGTGGTGTTTTTCTCGATCAGCTTGGTCATCACGCCGCCCATCGTTTCGATACCGAGGGACAAGGGCGTGACATCAAGCAATAGGACATCTTTGACTTCACCTGACAACACACCACCCTGAACAGCAGCGCCAAGGGCAACCGCTTCATCAGGATTAATATCTCTGCGCGGCGTTTGACCGAAGAATTCAGTGACGGCTGCCGCCACCATCGGCATGCGGGTCTGGCCACCCACCAGGATCACGTCGGCAATTTCATCAATTTTAAGTCCGGCATCATCCAGCGCTATACGGCAGGGACCGATGGTTTTCTTCACCAGGTCTTCTACCAGAGACTCCAGCTTGGCGCGGGTCAGCTTGATATTCAGATGCTTCGGCCCGCTGGCGTCAGCGGTGATGTAGGGCAGATTGATCTCGGTCTGTTCAGAGCTGGACAATTCAATCTTGGCACGCTCTGCACCTTCTTTCAGACGCTGCAGGGCCAGCGGATCATTATGCAGGTCAACGCCCTGGTCTTTCTTGAATTCAGATACCAGGTAGTCGATGACACGCTTGTCAAAATCTTCACCACCGAGGAAAGTGTCACCTGAAGTAGACAATACTTCGATCTGGTGTTCGCCGTCGACATCGGCAATTTCGATGATGGAAACATCGAAAGTACCGCCGCCGAGGTCATAAACCGCAACTTTACGTTCGCCGCCTTTCTTGTCGACACCAAATGCTAACGCAGCGGCAGTTGGCTCGGAAATGACGCGACGTACTTTCAAACCGGCGATCTTGCCGGCATCTTCGGTGGCCTGGCGCTGGTGGTTGTTGAAGTAGGCCGGAACCGTAATAACCGCTTCGGCCACTGTTTCACCGAGATAATCTTCGGCAGTTTTCTTCATCTTCATCAGGACGCGGGCAGAAATTTCCGGCGGTGCCAATTTCTTTCCACCGGCTTCCACCCATGCATCGCCGTTGTCGGCTTTAACGATAGTGTAAGGCACGAGGTCCATATCTTTTTGCACCACGTCTTCGCTGAACTTGCGCCCGATCAGACGTTTGATCGCAAACAAAGTATTGGTCGGGTTGGTGACCGCCTGACGTTTGGCCGACTGTCCCACCAGCACTTCATTGTCTTTGGTGAATGCAACAATGGATGGCGTAGTACGGTCACCCTCTGCATTTTCAATGACCCGGGGCTCACCACCTTCCATCACGGCAACGCAGCTGTTGGTAGTGCCCAGATCGATTCCGATGATCTTAGCCATTTAAATTCTCCAAAAATATACTAATAATTTGATTTCTGAAACATGGGGTCTGGCCCATCAATTTCAATCTTCCGGTTTGCGCGACACGACTACTTTTGCCGGTCGAATCAGGCGGTCGTGTAACAGGTAACCTTTCTCAAGTACATCGATAACCGTGTTTTCATCATGCTCTGCAGAAGGCATCATGGTCATCGCTTCGTGTTTCTCCGGGTCAAACGCCTCACCGACCGGGTCAATAGTCTTCAGACCGTGGTCACCCATGACCTTGGTCAGCATTTTCATGATCAATTGCTTGCCTTCTTTCAGGGCCTCAACGGTGGCGGACTTATCCGCCGCGTGTAGTCCACGCTCAAGACTGTCACGCACCGGCAACAGGTCGGTCATAAATCTTTCCAGCGTCCGGCGGCGGGATTTCTCATGTTCACGTACCAGGCGTTTGCGCAGGTTTTCCATATCTGCCTGCATCAGTAACATGGCTTGTTTGGCATCAGCAGCCTCTTGCTGTGCCTTGCTTAGCTCATTTTCGAGTATTTCAACGGGATCGTCTGAAACCGCCCCTGCTTCTGCTGCATCAACCTGCTCAGCGGACCCCGTTAACACTTCGTCACCCGCGTCGCCAGTAAGGTGTTTGCTGTCACTTTTTCGTGCGGCCACTGTCTTTGCTCCTGGATCGCAGGGGGCATTTCTCCCCAAGTTTGCTGTCACGCCCTGATATGGTGATATGGGGATTGGCAACAGCGATTCAAGCAGCGATACTTACACCATGCTCAACCACCTCCACATCAGCAACTTTGCAATCGTTCCGGAACTGGACATGGATTTCCATGCGGGATTTACGGCGATCACCGGTGAAACCGGTGCAGGAAAATCCATCCTGGTTGACGCACTGGGCTTGTTATTGGGCGACCGCTCCGATAGTGGTTGGGTACGTGCCGGCGCTGAACGCGCTGAATTGGCGGCGGAATTTTCAGTTGTAAATAATGCCGCAGCCAGGGAATGGCTGAAAGAATCTGAATTGTCCGCAAGCGAAAACTGCCTTCTGCGGCGCACGATAAACAGCAACGGACGCTCCCGCGCCTTTATTAACGGCTCGCCGGTCACGCTCTCGCAAATACAAACACTCGGCAACCTGCTGGTTGAAATACATGGTCAGAACGAACATCTTCGCCTGACAAAATCAAGCGAACAATTCAGGCTTCTGGACGGCAGTGGCAGCTACGCAACAGAAATTGAATCGGTCCAGTCAGCGTATGCGGACTGGAAGAGGCTCACTGATGAGATGTATGCGCTTGATGCGGATACGCCGGTTGCGGCCGCTGATCTTGAATTTCTGAGATTCCAGTTAGACGAATTGCAGCAAAACGACCTTGGCGCTGATGCTGTTGTAAAGCTGCAAACAGAACATGACCGGCTGGCCGCCGGAGGGGCTTTACTCGAAACGCTCACTGCCGCCATCGAACTGCTGGAACCGGAGAATGTACCCGGCGTAACCGGCGTTAACGCGGGGCTTGTCCATACGCTTGGCCGCTTGCAGCAGTTCATTCCCCTGGATAAGGATATTTCCGATGCATGCCAGATGCTTCAGGAGGCAGCCGTCAACTGTGGAGAGGCGATCAATTCGCTGCGCGTGGCACGTGATCGCGTTGATTTAAACCCTGCCCGGTATGAGGAGGTCGCCAATCAGCTTGGCCAATTAAGCGACCTGGCCCGCAAACATCGTGTGCGAATGGACAGTCTGGAGGATATCAGGGACAAGCTGGCCATACGTATTGAGCGCGCCGGAAGCGCCCAGCAGCGACGCAGCCAATTGGAGGTGGAGCTGGCAACCTGCCTTGCTGCATACCGGCGCGCAGCCGTTCATTTGCACGATTGTCGCATACAACACGCGCAAGAACTGTCCGGTCGGGTTATGGAATTAATGACTGAACTGGGCATGGTCGGCGGTATTTTCGAGCTGGTGGTGTCACATAACCCAGAGGGCAGAGCCTCCTTGCGGGGTGATGATGAATTACATATCAATATCAGCGCGAATCCCGGGCTGGCGCCCGGGCCATTGAACAAAATTGCATCCGGTGGGGAGCTATCCAGAATCAGCCTGGCCATTAAGGTTGCAGCATCCGGGGGCAGCGAATCTGTGACGCAAATTTTTGATGAGGTTGACGCCGGTATCGGTGGGGATACGGCTAACTCGGTCGGCCGGTTGTTGAAACGCCTGTCGTTTAAAGGCCAGGCTCTGTGTGTGACCCATCTGGCTCAGGTCGCTGTGTGTGCCACGCACCAACTCCAGGTTCGCAAAGAATCCGGCCAGGTTTCGACGTTGGTGGATACGAGCCTGCTGGACAGCGAGAACCGTGTGGATGAAATCGCCCGCATGTTAAGCGGACGGATCTCAGAACAAAGCCGTGCACATGCGATTGAACTATTGAATGCCGCCGGGGATTAAAAACTCATGACAGGCAGGAGGTCTATCCCTTGGGTCGGACGTAGATGACGAGGCTGTGGTCTACTATTTCGTAACCGTGTTCAGCAACAATCTTTGCCTGCAATTTTTCGATTTCATCGCTGATAAATTCTGTAACTTTGCCGGTTTCAACACAAACCATGTGGTCATGGTGATCGCCGGAATCCAGTTCATAGTATGCCTGGCCGCTTTCAAAGTTATGTTTCACAATAAGGCCGGCAGCCTCAAACTGGTTCAGGACACGGTAAACCGTTGCCAATCCGGTGTCTTCGCCTGACTGTATCAATACTCGATAAATGTCATCCGCTGTCAGGTGCTTGGCACCTGCTTCTTCCAGCAGTTCAAGTATCCTTTTTCGCGGTTGAGTAACTTTTAAACCAACTTTTCGAAGATCTCCACCTTGCACTGATTTATCCTCATGCCAAATTATTTTGAACGCCCTGTTTTTAAGGACTGCCGACTATTGTATCATTCACCGCCTTGATCTTTACCGGGAATCTGTCGGATTTAACGATCGGCCAAGTTCGACAGGCCCCTGTCAGCAATTGCTGAAGGAAATACATGACCAGGTTCTTGTTTATTGCGTTGCTGACTGTCCTTACCATAAATACGGGCTGCAAGCTTATTTACAAGCAAAATGTTCAACAGGGAAATGCCCATGAACAGGACGACCTGGACCAGGTTGCGCTTGGCATGAGCAAAAAACAGGTGGCTTACCTGCTGGGTACGCCAGCCGTTCAAGACCCGTTCCACCAGGACCGCTGGGATTATATCTCCCTGCTTAGCCGCCGGGGCAACGATCCGGTGCGTCGCCTGGTTACGCTGACCTTCGAAAATGATTTGCTGGTAGCAACCGATGGAATCGGCGATTCAGCGGGTGGCGATATCAAGGCCCTCGGCGGCACCATCACCGCGGTCAAAGATTTGGATGACACCGCCAAAGCCCGCAGAACACAATTGATCACGGATGATGGTGTTATCAACTGGACATTGCAATTGGGTGCGTTCAACACCAGCGATGAAGCGCTGGCCTTCGTAGAAAAGGTCAGGTCAAAAGGCCATACGGCGCAGATGGTTGAGCAAGTCGTACCGGGCCTGGGTACCCGTCACCAGGTACGATCCGGACTTTTTGATACTTTCAACGAAGCCCGCGCCATGTTGCAACGTATTGAAAAAGATTTGAAGATTGTGGGGATCACCGTCCCGGTTGATATTCCGCTAGAGGGGGAATGATACCGAATATCACCGCCTGATCTGGTCTAGTGTAGTGTCAACCCTGTAACGTAGGATCAGTGTTGACACTACACTAGTGCCCTTTGCCGCCGGATTTCTTTCGGATCGGCGATCAGCGACCGGTAAATCTCAACCCGGTCACCATCACGCAATTCCTGTTCCATCGTCGCCCTTTGACCAAATATGCCGACTTTGTCCCTATCCAGTTCGAAACCTCCGAACATCCCGGCAATACCTGACTGCTCGATTGCATCGGCGACAGTTGCACCGGCAGCAAGGTCCAGTGCAACCAACTCCTGTTTTTCAGGCATGGCCAGCACGACTTCAATATGCAGCTTCTGTGGGTCGTTATTGGGTGTCATGTTTATATACCGCATCAGCACGTTTGCAAAAATCATCTAACAGGCGGTCCGCTATCTTGCCGAAGCCTTTGCCGAATACCGTTGCAACCGGTCCGCTCCTCATTTCGAAATCCAGCTTCAGGCTGACTTTACAACCGTCCTCACCCAATTGGGTAAAATGCCATGCACCTTGCAAGTCTCTGAACGGCCCCGCAAACAACTTCATATCGATACGCTCATCCGCATAGAGGGTATTGATCGTGGTGAAACGTTGTATGACGCCGGCAACCGAAACTGTAAGTGAAGCCTTTTGCATTTCAGCGGTTTGCGCATGAATTTCCGTGGCAGTACACCAACTGAGAAATTGCGGATAGGCCGGAACGTCCTGAACCAATTGGTACATTTCTGCCGCACTGTAAACAACCAGTGCCGAGCGCTCAATTTTCATGGGGAAAATTTTACACGATAAGCGTCGCACACAGTAAAATAGCGCGTGATACGGAAAGCAGAAATGAAGAAAAAGACCACCAAAGGCACGAAGACCATTGCACTCAACAAGCGGGCCCGCTTCGAATACTACATCGATGAACGGATCGAGGCCGGCTTGTCCCTGCAGGGTTGGGAAGTCAAGTCCCTGCGTGAATCAAGGGTGCAGTTTGCCGACAGTTATGTGCTGTTGAAAGACAAAGAAGCATTCCTGTTCGGTTGCCGTATTGACCCACTACCAACCGTGTCAACACATATTACGCCTGACCCAACGCGCACCCGTAAGTTGCTACTGCACCGGCGCGAAATCGACCGTATTACCGGCCTGGTTGAACGCAAGGGTTTTACCGTTATCCCCACCGCCATGTACTGGTCCAGGGGCAAGGTTAAAGTGGAAATTGGTACTGCCAAGGGTAAGAAAGCACATGACAAGCGTGCCGACCAGAAAGACCGTGACTGGCGGCGACAAAAAGCTCGTATACTCAAACACGGCTGAACTTTGAGACTAACGTGACCGTCACGCTGATATACCTCGACCCTGACAGCAAACTCAATTTGCAAGGCCAGATTCGGCAAAAGCTGGTTGAGGCCATTCTCAACGGTGCTTTCCCGACCGGCTCAAAACTTCCCTCTTCACGCAAGTTGGCAGAACAGCTCAGTGTCGCACGCAACACGGTGGTGCTCGCATACGAACAATTGATTGAAGAAGGCTATCTGGAAAGTCGCCAGCGCAGTGGCATTTTTGTAAATGAACATATACTTGAAGGCCGGGTCGGGTTCCATGGTAAGCCTTCCGGCAAGACCGTACTGGACCCACGCTGGCACAAACGCATCCGTCTGAAAACCAGAACGGGAAACCTGTTTCACTGGCCGGCAAACTGGCAACGTTACCCGTACCCGTTCATTGACGGCCATTTCGACTCGTCGCTTTATCCGGCCGCCCAATGGCGAGAGGCCAGCCGTCTGGCGCTAGGATCACGCATCATTGACGAAGGTGAAGGTGAAGAGGGCTATGCAGACCACCCTGCACTGATAGAAGAGATCCGCACCAAGATGTTACCAAGGCGCGGAATCACGGCCCAGGCTGATGAGATACTAATAACCCTGGGTGGACAAAATGCCCATTACCTGCTCAGCCGGTTGTTGCTTGACGGTAGCACGACCATGGCAATGGAGGAACCCGGCAACCCGGTTGTGCGTCAACTGCTCGATCAGGCTGGAGCGGAAACGATCAATTGCCCGGTAGACGAGCATGGCATGGTGGTCAACAGCCGCCTGAATGACGCACAGGTCATCTATGTAACACCCAGCCATCAAATTCCAACTGCAGTGACTATGCCGAATCAACGCCGCAGGGCCCTGCTTCGCCAGGCGACAAAACACGACCAACTGATCATCGAAGATGACCTGGAGCATGAAAATAACTATCTCGGACAGCCGCACCCGGCCTTGCGAGGCATCGATAAGGACAACCGGGTTATCTACCTATCTGCCTTACCCAAGGTGCTTGCTCCCGGCCTGCGCATCGGCTTCATTGTTGCTGCACCCGAACTCATCCGGCAGGCACGTCATTTGCGGCAGCTTATGATTGGCCGCCCCAGCATGATCACGCAGCGCACGGCAGCATTCTTCCTCTCACTGGGCCACTACGATGCTTTCATGGCTCGCTTGCACAGGATTATGGGTGAACGCTGGGAAGCATTACGCCAGGCG
>BTRB01000020.1:0-19439 GCA_036986175.1 Gammaproteobacteria bacterium | reverse complement strand
GGCAACATGCCCATGGAGCCGACCAGCATGGAAGCCTCGTCGGTGAGAATGTCGCCGAACATATTTTCGGTAACAATCACATCGAAGCGGGCCGGGTTGGAGACGATATACATGGCCGCTGTATCTACCAGCATGAATTCATAGCGCACATCGGGGAAATGCTCCGTCATGACATCCGTCGTGACCTTACGCCACAAGCGTGATGTTGCCAGTACGTTGGCCTTGTCGATCATGGTCAGCGTGCCGCCGCGTTCGCGGGCAATATTGGCGGCCTTCACCACTACTCGCTCAATTTCTTCACGCGAATAGGTACAGGCATCAGAGGCAAAATCATCACCTTCCTGTTTTGCACCGAAATAGCTGCCACCGGTTAGTTCCCGCACCACCATCAGGTCAACATCTTCCAGGTATTCAGGTTTCAGCGGGCTGGCATTGGCCAGTTTCGGATGCAAACGAACCGGACGCAGATTGGCATACAGACCGAGCTCCTTGCGCAATTGCAGCAGCCCCTGCTCAGGGCGCTTTTCCGCATTCGGGTCGGCCCATTGCGGGCCACCGACTGCACCGAGTACGATAGCGTCTGCCTGCCGGCAGGCAGCGAGGGTTTTTTCCGGCAAAGGCTCACCGGTTGCATCCATGGCCACACCACCGATGAGTTCGGTTTGCACATCCAGCGTTACGTTGTATTCTCTGGCCAGGCTGGTCATCAGCAATTCAGCTTCGGCGGCTACCTCAGCGCCGATACCATCACCGGGCAACAGGATAATTTTTTTTTCCGGATTTTTTTTGTTAAGAATCTTTTTGTTCGGAATTTTCGTACTCATGGGCTTTTCTCATAGGCTTCAATGGCATCTTCTGCCTGGTTTAGAAAGTCAAATCTGTCCAGCCCGCGCAACAGGCAATGACGTGCGAACGGATCGATCGTAAATGCCCAGTTCTGCTCAGCGCCATCCGTAGCACGGACAGTCACACGGCATTGCTCAAGATCGACGGTGATTTCCTCACCATCCATTTGTAGCAGGCTGGCATGTTGCGTTGCGTCAAGCACCACCGGCAGCAGGCCGACATTGTGTGAATTACTGCGGAATATGTCCGCTATCTGTGAGCTGATCACCACCCGGAAGCCAAAGCCCAGCAAGGCGTGTGGTGCGTGCTCACGTGAAGAGCCGCAACCGAAATTATGTCCGCCTACGAGGATGGGGCTGTGACCTGCGCGCGGTTCATTCAATACATGGCCGGGCAACGGATCACCATTGGCATCGAACCGCCAGTCTGCAAAGGCATGCTCACCAATGCCGTCAAAATTCGTTACCGTAAGATAACGTGCGGGAATGATCTGGTCGGTATCGATATTTTCCTGCTCCAATACCAGTATCGGGCCGGTCAATTTTGTGAATGCCCGCATCAGGCAACCTCCTGCACGGTTTCCAAATTTGCAGTGCCGAGGTCCATCACTTTGGCCACGTGACCCATGACAGCGCAGGCTGCCGCAGTTTCAGGACTGGCCAGCAGTGTGCGTGAACCTGCGCCCTGGCGGCCAGCAAAATTGCGGTTGGAGGTGGATACCGCCGTTTTTCCGGGCGGTACTGTATCCCCGTTCATGGCAATACACATGGAGCAGCCTGGTAAGCGCCATTCAGCGCCCGCCGTAGAAAACACCTCGTGTAAGCCTTCTATCTCAGCCTGCCTGCGAATATTTTCTGAACCCGGCACCACCAGCATACGGACGTGATTTGCCAGCCGACGTCCGCGCAGCACACTGGCTGCCGCGCGCAGATCGCTGATCCGCCCATTGGTGCAACTACCGACAAAAACAATGTCGACCTTACGCTCACGCATGGACTGTCCGGCGCGGAAACCCATGTATTGCAGTGCTTTTTCCTGGCTGGCGTTGCTTGCCGCAGGTACCGGCTCGCCGATGGCCACCGACATGCCGGGGTCGGTACCATAGGTGATGGTCGGACGCATGCCGGACGCATCCAGGGTTATTTCTTGGTCAAAAGCTGCATCCTTGTCTGAGGCCAATTGCAGCCATTGCTCCGCGGCCCGCGCATAGATCTCGCCCTGTGGCACTTTGGCTCGCCCACGCAGATAGTCGATCGTGGTTTCATCCGGTGCGATCAGGCCGGCGCGTGCGCCGGCCTCGATGGTCAGGTTGCAAAGCGTCATGCGGCTTTCCATATCCAGGCTGCGCACCGCCTCGCCGGCATACTCAATCACATAACCGGTGCCGCCGTTCATACCCAGGTGACGGATAATATTCAGTGCCAGGTCTTTGGCCGTGACGCCCTCGCCCAGCGTGCCTGCAACATTAATACGCATACTCCCGGGCTTGTTCTGCAACAGGCACTGTTTGGCCAGCACGTGACCAACTTCTGTGGTGCCGATGCCAAATGCCAGTGCCCCGAATGCGCCGTGGGTGCTGGTATGGCTGTCGCCGCAGACAATGGTCATACCCGGCTGCGTCGCACCCAACTCAGGCCCCATCACATGCACGATTCCGCGTGACGGGCTGTCCCAGTCATGCAGTTCAATACCAAATTCACGGCAATTGGCCCGTAGGGTTTGCACCTGGTAGTGAGCCTGTTCTGTGATGTAAGGCCGTTGTCCGTCAGCACCAGGTGGCAAGCTTGGGGTCGCATGATCAAGGGTCGCCAGTGTCCGTTCAGGGCGGCGTACGCCAATACCCTTTTCGCGCAACAGATCAAAACCCTGTGGAGAGGTCACCTCATGCACCAGGTGCAGGTCAATATAGAGGATCGCCGGCGTGGCTTCACTTTGCGGTTCTACTACATGCGCGTTCCACAGCTTGTCAAACAGAGATTCAGGCAATAATTCAGGCACGGGCACCACTGGCCTCCTGCGCTGTGCTGTCACTATCTTCAACGGGCTCCAGCCAGCCAAAACGATCCTCGGTACGCCCATCGAACAGGCCGAAAAATGCCGCCTGGATTTTCCCGGTCAGCGGGCCCCGGCGGCCAATACCAATAGCAATGTCATCGACCGAACGGATGGGGGTGATTTCAGCCGCAGTACCGGTGAAAAACAACTCATCCGCAAGATAAAGCGCCTCGCGTGACAATGACATTTCACGCACTTCAATACCCATGGTATGCGCCAGACGGATAACACTGTCGCGGGTAATCCCGGCCAGTATCGAAGCGGACTGCGGCGGCGTAATCAGGACATTGTCCCTGACCATGAACAGGTTCTCACCGGCACCTTCACTGAGTGTGCCGTCCGGCGCCAGGCCAATGCCTTCGTCAAAACCGAGACGGTGGGCCTCCATGCTGATCAACTGGCTGGACAGGTAGTTGCCACCGGCCTTGACCCCGGCCGGAATAGTATTGGGCGCGACCCTGTTCCAACTGGAAATACACACCCTGGCACCCTGTTCGCGGGCTTCCTCACCGAGGTAAGCACCCCACTCGATGGCTGCAATCGACACATCTATGGGCAAATCCTCTTTGGGTGCCACACCCAGGGATCCGTAGCCGCGAAAGGCCACCGGCCGCAGATAAGCGCTGCTGAGTCCATTGCGTAACACCAATTGGCAACAAACTTCCAGCAGTGTGTCGATCGCGTAGGGGATAGCAAAGCGATACACCCTGGCGGAGCTATACAGACGCTCCAGGTGTTCGCGCATCCTGAACCCTACCGGCGTGCCTAAACGGTCGTATACACGGATGCCTTCGAACACACTGGAACCATAGTGAATTGCATGTGACAAAACGTGCGTGGTGGCTTCATGCCATGGTACGTATTTGCCGTTGTGCCAGATTGTTTCCGTTGCTTTTATTGCCATTGCCTCATTCCTTTCCCGGGCTGATCATTTTCAAGCTGCATTCGATTGCTGTAGCTGCGCAGTGCCACGCGTCGCGCGATTGATTATTTCCAGCAGTGCTTCTGCGCAGGCTGCGACGATATCGGTCGACAGCCCATGACCACTGAATTCCACGCCGTCTACGGTGGCCCGCATGCTGGCTTCGCCCTGAGCGTCTTCACCCAGTGATATGCTGCGCATGGCCAGGCTGAGTACCTTGATTTTGGTATCGGTTACCTGCTCAAGTGCATGCACCATGGCTTCGACCGGCCCATCGCCATCGCCGGTGTGGGTACTGGTGGTACCGTCCTCGTGTGCGAGGGTCAGGGAGGCCGTCGGCTCGGTTTCGCCATTGACGCGGCTGACCACACTGAGCCAGTGCAATGACCAGGGGCCGATGGCGCCGGTCTGGCTACCGGTGATGATGGCTTCGAGATCCGAGTCAAACACGCGCTTTTTAACATCCGCAAGTTCCTTGAAGCGCACCATAATGGCTTCGATCTCACCTTCTTCGAGCTGGTAACCCATTTCCCTGGCGCGATCCACGACCGCATGACGGCCGCTGTGTTTGCCCAGGATCAGTTGTGAGTCCTGCAGGCCGACATCCTGCGGCCGCATGATTTCGTAGGTATGGCGCGAAGCAAGCATGCCGTGCTGGTGAATTCCGGCTTCGTGGGCAAAAGCATTTTCCCCGACGATAGCCTTGTTGCGCGGAACGAAATTACCTGTAACCGCTGCCAACAAGTGACTGGCAGACGTCAAACGACGCGTATCAACGCCACAAACAACATCGTAGTGGTCTGCACGGGTACGCAGCGCCATGACAACTTCTTCCAGTGCGCAATTGCCGGCCCGCTCACCAATGCCGTTGAGTGCACATTCAATCTGTGTTGCACCGCCCTCTACCGCGGCCAGGGAATTGGCCACCGCCAATCCAAGGTCGTCATGGCAGTGTGTGCTGATGCGCACGTTCTCGATGCCGGGCACCGCCTTTTTCAGCCAGCGGAACAGGTCATACATCTCCGACGGGGTTGCATAGCCTACCGTATCCGGAACATTGACGGTCGTGGCGCCGGCTTCAATCACAGCCTGTAGAATATCGGCCAGGAACTGTCGCTCGGTTCGAATACCGTCTTCGGCGGAAAATTCAACGTCATCACTGGCCGCAGCCGCCAGTTTGACGCCGTTAACGGCATTGCGAAGCACTGTATCGCGGCTCATATTGAGCTTTTCACGCCGATGAATCGGGCTGGTTGCTATGAAGGTGTGGATGCGCGAGTTTTTGGCCGGCTCCAGTGCCAGCACCGTGCGTTCGATGTCGCGTGGAATGGTCCGGCACAAGGCGGCTATAACCGGTCCTTCAATTTCTGCAGCGACGGCATGCACTGCATCGAAATCACCCGGCGACGCCGCCGGAAAACCGGCTTCAACAACGTCCACCTTCAGTTCCGCCAGCACGCGGGCTACCCGCAGCTTCTGACCGAGACTCATGCTGAAACCAGGGCTTTGTTCGCCGTCTCTCAAGGTGGTGTCAAAAATATGGATTTTGCGGCTCATTTATATTCTCCTGGTACCCGACTTGTGCGGGTTAACAATTGCTACCGGCATTAACTCGACATAATAGACATCGTGCAGTCGTTCCAACTGGCGTTTGAGCAAGTCGCCCGGGCGGTTGGATGTCACGTTCACTTCCATGTTCCGGCCCGCACCATCTGATTCACTGACCGAGCACTTGTTGAGGCTGAAACCCCGTCGCTCAATTAGTCCCAGGGCCCTGATCACAGCGCCTTCAACGCTTGAAAGCTGGATACGCAATGTGTGGTTCATAGCTGTTCTACCTTCCCTTCGCTGGGTTAGATTTCATCATCTTGTGATTGGGTTTGCCCGGCGGCACCAGCGGCCAGACGTTTTCCTTCGGGTCGATCGTTACATGCAGTAAGGCTGCGCCCTGTGTATTGAGCAGCCATTCAATGGCATCGGTAACTTCTTCTGGCTGGTCAATTGATCTGGACTGGATACCGAAGGCGTTGGCAACCATGGCGAAATCCGGATTATCGGAAAGATCAACCTCACTGTAGTTGCCGTCGAAGAACAGTTCCTGCCACTGGCGTACCAAACCCAGGGCAGAGTTATCGATTAACAGTATCTTGACGTCTATCCCATAACGCTTAAGTGTGGCAAGCTCCTGGATATTCATCATGATGGAGCCATCCCCTGAGACACAGACAACGGTCGCTTCCGGCTTTGCAATCCTGACGCCGATGGCGGCGGGCAGTCCGTAACCCATGGTGCCCAACCCACCGGAGGATATATGCTCCAGCGGGTCATTGAATGTGCAGTGTTGCGCCACCCACATCTGGTGTTGTCCGACGTCGCAGGTGATGATCATCCCCTCAGGACATGCCCTGGACAAATCGCGCAGTAACTTCGGTGCATATATGCCGTCGCCAGGTGCGTCGTAGCGCCAGGCAAATTCCTTTTTCCAGCCCGCACACTGTGCACACCAACTCGCGTTGGCTTTGCGCTGCGGCCGGATGCTTTCCAGTGCCGGTGCCAGTTCGCCGACAATGGCTACATCCGCCTTGCGCAGCTTTGAAATCTCCGCAGGGTCGATATCAAGGTGGATGACGCGCGCCGACGGTGCAAACTGTGCCAATTGACCGGTTGCCCGGTCGTCAAAGCGCGCACCGACAACCATCAGGACATCACAATTCTGTACCGCATGATTGGCCGCACCATTACCATGCATTCCCAGCATGCCCAGATAACACGGATCATCTGTCGGCATCACACCCAGGCCTTTCAGGGTGGCGGCGACAGGTACACCGGTTCGGGCTGCAAACTCGCGGAAAACATCAACCGAATCAGATATGCCAATTCCGCCACCGGCAATAATCAACGGCCGTCTGGCATTTGACAACATCTCGCCGGCTGCCTGTAAAGACCGGCTATCCGGTAAACGGACTTCAGGCCGGAATACCGGCGAGGCATCGGCTACCTCACCCATACCCGCTGACATATCCTTGGGGAAATCGATCAGCACGGGTCCGGGACGGCCGCCCTGGGCAAGCTCAAATGCCTCGTTAACAATGTGCGGGATGGCGGCGATATCGCGCACAGTGTAACTGTGCTTTACGATCGGCAGCGTGATGCCGAAGATGTCAACTTCCTGAAAAGCGTCAGTACCCTGCAAGGCGGTCGGTACTTGTCCGGTGATGACGACCATCGGTACTGAATCCATGAACGCATTGGCAATACCGGTAACCAGGTTGGTTGCGCCGGGGCCTGATGTGGCAATACAGACGCCGGCTTTCCTGGTGACCCGGCCATAAGCGTCTGCGGCCAGCGCGGCACCCTGTTCATGCCGGCACAAATAGTGTTTCAGGCCTGAACCGACCAGTGCATCGTACACCGGCATGATGGTGCCACCCGGATATCCGAAAATCTGCTTCACGCCATTGCGCTCGAGCGCTTTGATCAGTATCTGTGACCCGCTGCGCAGTTCCAGGGCCCTGTGTGTGGATGCATTCATGCGGGCATACCTCAGGCAGCTTTGGCCTTTTTGGGCCTGGAGATCCAACTCATGCGGTCCCTCAATTTACGGCCTGTAGTTTCAATCGGATGCGCACGGCGCTCGGTCAGCATGGCCTGGTAGTTTTTTGCACCGGCTTTATGTTCGGCCATCCACCGGCGGGCAAAACTGCCGTCCTGGATATCTTTCAGAACTTCCCGCATGCGATCCTTGACGGAGTCGTCCAGGATTCTCGGTCCGGATACCAGGTCGCCGTAAGAAGCCGTGTCGGAAATAAATTCATACATCTTGTCAAGACCGCCTTCGTACATCAGGTCTACGATCAGCTTCAGTTCATGCAGGCATTCAAAATAGGCGGCTTCGGGTTGGTAGCCCGCTTCTACCAGGGTCTCAAAGCCGTAGATGACCAGTTGGCTCGCACCGCCGCACAAGACTGCCTGTTCGCCGAACAAGTCAGTTTCGGTTTCTTCTGCAAACGTCGTGTCCAGTACTCCGGCCCGTGTACCGCCAAGGCCATGCGCGTAGCTCAGTGCACGCTCTGCGGCTTCACCGCTGGCATCCTGGTGAACTGCGCGCAGGCAAGGTACGCCACGGCCTTGCAGGTACTGGCGGCGAACCAGGTCGCCCGGCGACTTGGGTGCGACCATGATCACGTCCACCCCCTCCGGGGGTTCAATGGCCCCGAAATGAATGTTAAAGCCGTGCGCAAACAACATCACGTCACCGTTCTCGAAGGTTTCCCTTATATCCTCGAAGATCTGCGGCTGTGCCATATCCGGCATCAACATGCAGATCACCTGGGCACGTTTGGCGGCCTCTGCAAAAGTCGTGACTGCAAAACCATTGTCGGCGGCATCAATTGCTGAGGGTCCACCGCTACGGCCGCCGATGATGACTTCGTAGCCGGAATCACGCAGATTCAGGGCATGTGCCTTGCCCTGGCTGCCATAGCCAAGCACGGCAATGGTCTTGCCCTGCAGTGCATCGCGGCTCACATCTTCTTCGGTAAATAATTTCATGCGTTAAATCCTCTCGCCTGCTTGTTCAAATCGGTGTACCTGATATGGCGCCAAAAAAAACCCCGCTTCCTTTCGGTCGCGGGGTTTTGCTGTTTATCGGTCTGTTGTTCTATGCGATCAAAGCTACCCCGCTGAGTGTCGGAATAATCACTAGTACCAGGAGCAGATCACCCAAGAGTAGATCACCATTTGCTTGCAACGCAACAGAACGAACAGCTACGCCGGCCCCACGGCTTGCGTGCTGTGAACGAACATTCAGTTGTTGCAAATGCTTTGACATGCTGGGTTTATCCCATTCTTTAAAAGCCCTGTCAACCATTAATTGACTTTTTGTTATAAATCATCTGTGACTACTTACTTGACGCAGCGTTGGAAATGACCTGAATTCCAGTCGTCATAAGGTGTCTGTAAAACAGGAATCAGGTACAATAAAGGGCTGTTTCCGGCAGGCTGCCGGATAGTCTGATTAGCCAAATTGCGCGTCGTGCAAATCTTTGTTTCATAATCGGTTTGCATGGCCTTTCCCAAGCGAGAATCGCTTCTTAAGGGGCATCCAATGGAAATTTTTGAAACAATTGAATCCACGAAGCACGAGCAAATCGTATTCTGCAATAACACCGATGCCGGCCTTAAAGCCATCATTGCCATTCACAACACGGTGCTCGGCCCTGCCTTAGGTGGCCTGCGCATGTGGCCTTACGCATCAGAACAGGAGGCACTGGATGACGTGCTGCGCCTGTCACGCGGCATGACTTACAAGGCTGCGGTCTCCGGCCTGAACCTCGGTGGCGGCAAAGCAGTCATTATTGGTGACCCGAGGAAAGATAAATCAGAAGCCCTGTTCCGGGCTTTCGGACGGTTCATAGATAGCCTGCATGGCCGTTACATTACTGCTGAGGACGTGGGCATTGATGTTAACGACATGGAATTCCTTTTCCAGGAAACCAACAACGTCGTCGGCGTGCACCAGGTACACGGCGGTTCAG
Organism: Gammaproteobacteria bacterium; assembly: GCA_036986175.1. Classification (GTDB taxonomy): domain Bacteria; phylum Pseudomonadota; class Gammaproteobacteria; order Xanthomonadales; family SZUA-36; genus SZUA-36. The sequence goes on along the minus strand of BTRB01000020.1, from coordinate 10,079 downwards.
GCGACCCCTCCCCATACACCGCCTACGGTACATTGCAGGGCATCAAAGCGGCCTTGCAGTGGAAGTTTGGCGACCAGCATGTGGGTAACTACAGCTTTGCTGTCCAGGGGGCCGGCCACGTCGGCATGCACCTGATCAAATTGCTGCGTGAAGCCGGTGCAAAAGTGTTTGTCACCGATTTCAATGAAGAAGCAGTAGCCGAGGCCGTAAAACTGGGTGCGGAAGCGGTCGGTCTTGACGATATCTATGCCGTCGATGCAGATGTATTCAGCCCCTGCGCACTGGGTGCCATCGTCAATGAAGAAACCATTCCGCGATTCAAATTCAAAGTGGTCGCCGGTGCGGCCAACAACCAGTTAGCCACCGAAGCATCAGGAGATGAACTGGTCGAACGCGGCATCCTGTACGCACCCGATTATGCTGTCAACGCGGGTGGATTGATGAATGTGTCCATCGAGTTCGAGGGTTGGAACAAAGAACGTGCGTTGCGTATGTCACGCACCATCTATTACAACCTCAGCAAGATATTTGCCATCGCTGAGCGGGACGGCATCCCCAGCTATAAAGCAGCCGACCGTATGGCGGAAGAGCGCATTGAGATCATCGGCAAGCTCAAACTGCCGCATATGGGCCAACCACACCGCTTCCCGGGACGCGAACGCCATAACGGCAGCTGACAGATAAGGAGCGAGCAGCACCATGCAGGTACAAATGCCTTTGAGTGAAGATCTGGAGTTGCTGCGCGACACTGTAAGGCGCTTCGCCGAGCAGGAAATTGCACCGCGCGCGGCAGAGATCGATACAAGCAATACCTTCCCACTGGAATTGTGGCCCAGGCTGGGTGAACTCGGGCTGCTCGGTATGAGTATTCCGGCATCATTCGGCGGCTCTGAGATGGGCTACCTTGCGCACGTGGTGGCGATGGAAGAAATCTCCCGGGCCTCAGGTTCCGTGGGACTATCCTACGGCGCCAACAGCAATCTGTGTATGGACAACCTGAACAAGAATGGCTCGGATGCCCAGCGCCAAAAATACCTGCCCGGCCTGTGCAAGGGTGAGTTGGTTGGAGCGCTGGCGATGTCAGAATCCGGCGCCGGATCAGATGTGGTTGGCTCCATGGCCTGCAGTGCCAAACTCCAGGGTGATTACTGGTTGGCCAACGGGTCCAAAATGTGGATCACCAACGGACCCGAGGCGGACGTGCTGATTGTCTATATGCGTACCGCCGGCAAGGAGGCCGGTTCATCAATGATGACGGCGTTCCTGGTAGAAAAAGGCATGCCAGGCTTCAACACCGCCCAAAAGCTCGACAAACTCGGTATGCGCGGCTCCAACACCTGTGAACTGGTGTTTGAGAATTGCCGCATCCCGGTTGAAAACGTCCTCGGTGAGGTCCACCGGGGTGTCAGCTTGCTGATGCGCGGCCTTAACACCGAACGCCTGGTATTGTCCGGCGGCCCACTGGGGCTGATGCAGGCCTGCCTGGATCTGGTCATACCCTATTTGCGGGAACGCAAGCAATTTGACCGGCCGATCGGCTCTTTCGGCGTCATGCAAGCCAAGCTGGCAGATATGTACACAGCGCTGCAATCATCCCGGGCGTATGTCTACCGCATCGCGCAAGACTACGACGCAGGATTGCCGTCCCGTATCGATCCCGCTGCCTGCTTATTGCAGGCCTCAACCAGCGCCGTCAAGGTGGCCCTGGAGGCCATCCAGTCACTGGGTGGCAATGGCTATATCAATGACTATTCGGCAGGACGCATATTGCGTGATGCCAAGCTTTACGAAATCGGTGCCGGCACCAACGAGATCCGCAGAATGCTGATCGGCCGCGAGCTGGTGTCCCTGTAAATTTTTATCCGGAGTTTTTTCAAAATGCACAATAAAGTCGTCATCGTCGGTGCCAGGCGCACCCCCATCGGCTCTTTCCAGGGCCAGTTTGCCACCGTACCCGCGGACGAACTCGGCGCCGCAGCTATTCGCGGCGCACTCGAGCACGCAGGCGTACAAGCCGACGCTGTTGATGATGTTCTGATGGGCTGTGTTTTACCTGCGGGTGTTGGTCAGGCGCCTGCCCGCATGGCGTCACGCAAAGCAGGTATTCCCACTTCTGCGGGAGCCGTTACCATTAACAAGGCCTGTGGCTCCGCTATGAAAACCATCCAGATTGGTCATGACCAGATACTTGCCGGCTCGGCTGAAATCGTCGTGGCAGGCGGCATGGAAAACATGACCCTTGCACCTTACCTGCTCCCAAAAGCCCGCGGGGGCTATCGTATGGGCCATGGTGAAATCCTGGACCATATGTTTACCGACGGCCTGCAAGACCCTGATGACGAGTTGATGATGGGTGTCTACGGCGAACGCTGCGCTGAAAAATTTGCTTTCACGCGCGAGCAACAGGATGCTTTCTCCATCACTTCAGTAGAACGTGCCCTGCACGCGATGGGCGGTGAGTTCAAAGTTGAAATCACCCCGGTCACGGTCAAATCACGACGCGGCGACAGCGTGGTCAGTGAAGACCAGGAGCCGCCATCATGCCAGCTGGAAAAAATTCCGACACTACGGGCTGCGTTTAAGAAAGACGGCACCGTTACTGCCGCATCTTCGTCAAAGATTTCCGACGGTGCTGCTGCAACGGTTTTGATGTCCGCGCAAAAAGCCGTCGATATGGGCCTGACACCGCTGGCAACCATTGTCGCCCATGCGACCTTTTCCCAGGATCCAGAATGGTTTACCACAGCACCCATCGGTGCAATCCAGCGGGTGCTGGACAAGGCCGGCTGGGCAATTGATGATGTCGATCTGTTTGAAGTGAACGAAGCCTTTGCCGTTGTTGCCATGGTTGCCATGCAGGAACTGGGCATTGAGCACACGAAATTGAATGTAAACGGTGGCGCCTGTGCACTGGGCCACCCCATAGGTGCCTCGGGCGCACGCATCGTGGTGACGTTAATCAATGCACTTGAGCAACGTGGACTTAAAAAAGGCGTAGCCGCCCTGTGTATCGGCGGCGGTGAGGCTACTGCTATTGCGATTGAGCTGCCATAATTCGTGAATTAATCAGAGGCGCCTTAACCCATGGCCATCATCAAGTCCCAGGTAGATACCGGCGGCAAGGAATTTGCTGCCAATGACACACATATGCGCGAACTGGTCGCCGACCTGCAAAAGCACCTCGACCAGGTTGAACTCGGTGGCAGCGAAAAAGCTCGCAGCAAACATACCAAACGCGGAAAATTACTGCCGCGCGCACGCATCAAACAACTGCTGGACCCCGGCACAGAATTTTTAGAACTGTCGCCGATGGCCGCACACGGCATGTACGACAACAAGGCACCAGCCGCCGGCATCATAACCGGTATTGGCCGCGTCAATAACCAGGAAGTGGTCATTATTGCCAACGATGCGACCGTCAAAGGTGGCAGCTACCTGCCGATAACGGTTAAAAAACACCTGCGCGCCCAGGAAATTGCGCTTGAAAACCACCTGCCCTGCATCTACCTGGTGGATTCGGGTGGAGCATTCCTGCCTTTGCAGGATGAAATATTTCCTGATCGCGAACATTTTGGCCGCATTTTTTATAACCAGGCCCGTTTATCCGCGTCCAACATCCCGCAAATCGCCGTGGTGATGGGTTCGTGTACCGCCGGCGGCGCCTATGTGCCCGCCATGAGTGATGAGTCAATCATCGTCAAAAACCAGGGCACCATTTTCCTGGGCGGTCCGCCACTGGTCAAAGCAGCCACCGGCGAAATCGTCGATGCAGAATCACTCGGTGGTGCGGATGTACATTGTTCAAAATCCGGTGTAACTGACCACTATGCACTGGATGATGCGCATGCCCTGCAGCTGGCACGCGATGCCGTGGCTTTTTTAAACCGCAAAAAAGCCAACCCGCTGGATATGCGCAAGTCAGTCAGCCCGGCTTACCCGGTGGAAGAAATTTACGGGATCGTTTCTCACGATACCCGTTATCCCTACAAGGTCAAAGAAATCCTGGCCCGCCTTGTTGACGGAAGTGAATTTCATGAATTTAAAGCCCGTTATGGTAAAACTCTCGTGTGTGGTTTCGCCCACATCCACGGCTATCCCGTCGGCGTTATTGCCAATAACGGCATCCTGTTTTCTGATAGTGCTTTGAAAGGCACACACTTCATTCAAATTTGTAATAAGCGTAACATCCCACTGATATTCTTACAAAATGTTACTGGATTCATGGTCGGAAAGGCGTACGAAAATTCCGGAATTGCAAAGGATGGTGCAAAAATGGTAACCGCTGTTGCCACCAGCCACGTACCCAGATTTACCGTTATCATCGGTGGCTCATTCGGTGCCGGCAACTATGCAATGTGTGGCCGCGCCTACCAGCCAAGAATGCTGTGGATGTGGCCCAACGCCAGGATTTCTGTCATGGGTGGTGAGCAGGCAGCATCGGTGTTGGCAACCATACGCAGGGATGCCATTGAAGCTTCAGGGGAAAACTGGTCCAGCGAAGACGAACAGGCCTTCAAGCAGCCGATCCTCGACAGCTATGAAGCCGAAGGACATCCCTATCACGCCACCGCACGCTTATGGGATGATGGTGTTATTGACCCCATTGATACACGGCATGTGCTGGGTTTGGCACTGTCGGCAGCCATGAATGCACCTGTCAAAGAAGGCCGGCATGGTATTTTCAGGATGTAATAGCCGCGAGAGGCCTGGCAAGAGACGCGGCAGGACATCCATCATCTGAACCCACAGGATCCGACAACATGCAAACCGTACAAAGCGTGATAGGCGAGCAAGGTGTCTTGACGCTGCGCATGAATCGTCCGCAAGTGCACAACGCCTTCGACCCGGCGATGATCAGGGAGTTGATCGCAACCCTGCAAGAGGCTGAAAAGAATAACGAAATTAGCCTTGTGGTTATCACAGGGACAGGTTCCTGTTTTTCAGCCGGCGCTGATATGAACTGGATGCGCAGCCTGGTTGATGCCAGTCAGGAAGACAATGAACGCGATGCGCTGCAACTCGCAAGCTTGATGCGTACGCTAAATTACCTGTCAAAACCCACCATAGCCCGCATTAACGGCGCCGCATACGGGGGTGGGCTGGGCCTGATCGCAGCCTGTGATATCGCCATCGCAGTTGAAAACGCACAATTCGGCCTGACCGAAGTGCGCCTGGGACTCGCGCCCGCCGTCATTTCACCGTATGTCATACGGCGCATCGGTGAGCGCAATGCACGACACTATTTTCTCACCGGTGAGCGCTTTGACTGCCGGCAGGCACAGGCTATCGGGCTGATTCAACAGTGTGTAACCACGGAACAACTGGACGCGACCGTCGAATCCACAATCAAAAATTTGCTCAAGGGCGGCCCCCTCGCAGTGGCCACCTGCAAACAACTCATTTATGCCGTTGCCGGCCATGATGCGGAAGCACAGAAATCAATGGATGAGTACACCTCAAAGGTAATCGCCGGCATGCGCATCATGGACGAAGGCCAGGAAGGTCTGGCGGCTTTCCTGGAAAAGCGCAAACCCCGCTGGCTCGAAGACTGATACCAAATGAGTGATGCCCAATGACTGATTTTGTCACTATCGTTGAAGTCGGCCCGCGTGACGGCCTGCAGAACGAGCCGCAGACCTTGTCAACAGCGCTGCGGATTGAGTTGATTGACCGACTGGCACAGTGCGGCATTCCGGTCATCGAGGCCGGCAGTTTTGTCAGCCCGAAGTGGGTGCCGCAAATGGCCGGTACTGACAAAGTCCTGGCAGGGATTACGCCCCTGCCCGACACGCGCTACCCGGTACTGGTGCCAAATCTGCAAGGCTTTGAACTGGCATTGAAGGCAGGTGCAAAAGAAATCGCACTGTTTACTGCGGCATCGGAGAGCTTCAGCCAGCGAAATACCAATTGCAGCATCGCCGAATCACTCCTCCGTCTCAAACCCGTTGCCGAGCACGCAGATGCCGCCGGCCTGCGGGTTCGTGCTTATATTTCCTGTGTGCTTGGCTGTCCGTACGAAGGAGATATTGAAGCAAGCGCGGTTGCGGCCGTCTGTGAGCAACTTATGCGGATGGGTTGCGACGAAATTTCACTGGGAGATACCATCGGTACGGGCACTCCCGCACAAGCGAATGCGTTGATCAAGGCCATTGAATCGGTTGCGCCGGTGACGCAGTTGGCGGTACATTTTCATGATACCTATGGGCAGGCACTGGCCAATATCCTTGCTTGCCTGGATGCAGGCATTCGTACGCTCGATTCATCTGTATCCGGACTGGGCGGCTGCCCCTACGCCAAAGGTGCCAGCGGCAATGTCGCCACTGAAGACGTGATCTACATGCTTGACGGCCTTGGACTCGATACCGGCATTGATCTGAACACGCTGGTCACTACCGGCGACTGGATTTCAAAACAGTTGCAACGACCCAATAGTAGCAAGGCGGGCGTTGCGCTGCTCAACATCAATTTATTTAAGTAGTTTCAAACAGGGAGTTTCTCAACATGCAATTAAGTGAAGTCAAAGCCATTGTCACAGGTGGGGTTTCCGGCCTCGGCCTGGCGGTAGCCAGAAAAATTGTCGCTGCCGGCGGTCAGTCCGTATTACTTGACATTAACGACGATGGCGGAGCCGCCGCAGAAGCGGAATTGGGCAATTCTGTCAGTTATATCCGTACTGATGTCAGCAATGAGCAGGAAGTAGTCGATGCCGTCAATGCAGCGGTTGAGCGCATGGGCTTGATCAATGTCGCCATGAACTGTGCCGGCATTATCGGCGCCGGTCGTGTGCTGGGGCGCGAAGCACCCATGGCACTGGATTTCTTTGCAAAAGTCATCCAGGTCAACCTGGTCGGCAGCTTCAATGTCTGCAAGGCTGCGGGCGCGGCCATGGAATCCAACCCGGCGGGCGCGGACGGCGAACGTGGTGTGATTATCAACACAGCTTCAGTTGCAGCCTACGATGGCCAGATCGGCCAGGCAGCCTATTCTGCTTCCAAGGCCGGTATTGTCGGCATGACGCTACCGATAGCGCGGGAATTTGCCCGCTTCGGAGTGCGTATCAACACCATTGCGCCCGGAATATTCTGGACACCCATGGCAGACGGCATGCCGGAACACGTGCAGAAATCCCTGGCTGCATCCATCCCGTTTCCCAGCCGCTTGGGCAAACCCGAAGAATTTGCTGATTTAGCGGCCCATATCATGGAGAATGACTACATCAACGGTGAAACCATCCGCCTGGATGGTGCCGTCAGACTGGCGCCAAAGTAGAGGAGGGGCCGATGGAAACTTTTGCCGAAGTAAGACAGCACATTGTAGATAACCACAAGCTGTTTATCGACGAGCCTTTTCAACTGGCATTTGATTGCCAGATGGACGATGGCAACAGAAAACAAGCCGTCTATATTGCGGAGCTGAAATCATCAGACAATCGACGCTACTTGCGGGTGGAAACACTGATCTGCCCGCTGGTGGATTTTGACGCCGAAAAATGCCTGCGGATCAACCTGATCCTGCGGGTCGGTTACCTGGCAGTGGGTGATCTGGATGGTACAGCGTATGTAAAAATGTGTGAAAACCTGCCGTACAACTCTTTAAACGGCAAGGAGCTGGAGTACGTAATCAGCCACGTGGCACCCATGGCGGATCGCATGGAGCAGGCACTGGAATCTGGCGATGACATTAACTGACAGGCCCTGAATATCCTGTAAACCGGAGGGAAAGCTAATGGATGCTATTAGAAACTATATTACAGATAACAACATTATTGATTTGCTGATCAGTGGCGCCATCAACCTGACTATCGCACTGGCAATCTTCGTGATCGGCAAATGGCTTGCAAAAATGTCACAAAACGCGCTTGGGAAGTTACTCAGGAAACGGAAGGTAGACGACGTACTGGTAGATTTTCTGGGCACGATCACGTTCGCCCTGGTCATCATTGTCGTGGTGGTTGCCGCCTTCGACCAACTCGGTATCCCGGCCACCTCCTTTTTGGCGATTCTTGGCGCAGCCGGCCTGGCCATTGGCCTGGCCCTGAAAGACTCTCTATCCAATTTTGCATCCGGTGTGATGCTGGTACTGTTTCGGCCATTCACCAAAGGCGATTTCATTGATGCCGGCGGTGTCGCGGGTACCGTTGATGAAATTCGACTCGTCAGCACGACCTTGACCACGGGTGACAACAAATTGATCACCATACCCAATGCGCTGATATACAACAGTACTATCACCAATTTCTCGGCCAAAGACACACGGCGTATCGATATGGTGTTTGGCGTCGGCTATGACGATGACCTCAAAGTGTGCGCGAGCACATTGAAAAAGATTTGTGACGAACATGCAAAAGTGCTGGCCGAGCCTGCCACCAATATTTTCATTACCAATCTCGGCGACAGCAGTGTAGATTTTGCCGTCAGACCATGGGTGAAAGGATCGGACTACTGGGGTGTGCGTGCAGATATTCTGGAAACCGCCAAGCTTGGGCTCGAAGCGGCGGGTTGCAGTTTTCCTTACCCGCAAACAGATGTACACCTTTACCAGGCGTCTCAAGACTAACTCAATAAACGGTTAACACGAAAGGAAAAACGCGGGAGTAGCAATGGATAAACAATTTTGGATCTCGGCACTTGTCATGTTTCTCGCCACATTGGTCGTGGGGTTTGTTGTACATGCGTCCCTGCTGGGAGCGGATTACGCTGCCCTGCCAAACTTGTATCGTTCAGAAGAGGATTCCGCAAATTACTTTCAGTATATGCTGCTGGCCCATGTCCTGATGGGTATAGGCCTGACCTGGGTCTACCGCATGGGCAGAGACGACTCTGCGTGGCTTGGACAGGGCTTGCGTTTTGGTGCTGCCCTTATCGTGCTGATAACGATTCCGACTTACATGATTTTTTATGCCGTACAACCCATGCCCGCAGTACTGGCAGTCAAGCAGATACTGTTCGACAGCGTAGGTATGTTGCTCATAGGCATGCTGGCGGCATACGTAAATCGCAGCTAATTTCCTGTTAGAGGGCGGCGGTCGCCAGTCGCCCGTACCCAACCATAAATGCTGGAGATAAATCCATGAAGTCGCGAGCTGCAGTTGCCTTCGAAGCCGGCAAACCACTTGAAATAATCGACGTTGAAGTAGGGAGCCCCAAACAGGGCGAGGTACTGGTGCGCATGGTAGCCACCGGTGTTTGTCATACCGATGCGTTCACGCTATCGGGTGCGGACCCTGAAGGGATTTTCCCATCCATACTGGGCCATGAAGGCGGTGGCGTGGTGGAAGAGACAGGTATCGGCGTAACCAGCGTCAAACCCGGCGATCACGTGATCCCGCTGTATACCCCGGAATGCGGGGAGTGCAGTTTCTGTAAGTCCGAAAAAACCAATCTTTGCCAGAAAATCCGTGTCACACAGGGCCAGGGCCTGATGCCGGACGGTACATCGCGGTTTTCACTGAACGGTGAAACCCTATACCACTACATGGGCACGTCAACCTTCTCCGAATACAGCGTCATGCCGGAAATTTCTGTGGCAAAGATCAACCCGGAAGCGCCGCTGGACAAGGTCTGTCTGCTCGGCTGCGGCATCACCACCGGAATCGGTGCGGTACTCAATACCGCCAGGGTTGAAGCAGGTGCTACGGTGGCGGTATTCGGTCTTGGCGGTATCGGACTGAGTGTGGTCCAGGGCGCTGTCATGGCCGGTGCATCACGCATCCTGGCGGTAGATTTGAATGCTGATAAATTTGCAATGGCCGATATGCTGGGCGCAACCGACTTTATCAATCCATCCAACTATGACCAGCCGATCCAGGATGTCATCGTCGAACTGACGGATGGTGGTGTAGATTATTCTTTCGAGTGCATCGGTAACACCAATGTTATGCGCGCTGCGCTTGAATGCTGCCACAAGGGCTGGGGTGAATCCGTCATTATTGGTGTAGCCGGAGCCGGCCAGGAAATCCGTACCCGCCCTTTCCAACTGGTAACCGGCCGCGTGTGGCGTGGAACGGCTTTTGGCGGCGTACACGGACGCAGTGAATTACCGGGGTATGTTGATAACTACCTGGCGGGCAAAATCAATAT
>BTRB01000019.1:0-19556 GCA_036986175.1 Gammaproteobacteria bacterium | reverse complement strand
TGTCACGTTGGAAAGAGGTGGTAGACCGGTTGAGCAATACCAGGCATGAAGTCACCGTTGCCATGGTCGGAAAATACGTAGAGCATTCCGATGCCTATAAATCGCTGACCGAAGCCCTGACGCACGGGGGTCTACGGCAGCGTATCAAGGTCAATATTCGCACCATTGAATCAGAACGGGTAGAGGAGGAGGGCATTGATTGTCTGAGTTGTGTTGATGCCATCCTGGTGCCGGGCGGATTCGGGGAACGCGGTTTTGAAGGCAAGGTGATGGCGATACGCCATGCCCGTGAAAATAGTATTCCGTACCTGGGCATCTGCTTTGGCATGCAGGCAGCGGTGGTTGAGTTCGCACGCAGTCTGTGCGGCTTCGAAGACGCTAACAGCACCGAAATCAATCCGCAAACCAAAGCACCGGTTATCGGGCTGATTACTGAATGGCTGGATGCGTCAGGCTCAGTTGAGACCCGCTCTGAAGAATCAGACCTCGGTGGCACCATGCGTCTTGGCGGTCAGCGTTGCCGTTTGCGGCCCGGCTCGCTGGCACGTGAATTGTACGGTGATGACATCATCACCGAGCGTCATCGCCACCGCTATGAGTTCAATAATCATTATCGCGACGTCCTGCAGAAAAACGGGTTGCTGCTGTCCGGCCATTCTATGGATGAAACACTGGTCGAAATCGTTGAGATTCCGGGGCATCCGTGGTTTCTGGGTTGCCAGTTCCACCCCGAATTTACCTCTACGCCGCGTGACGGCCACCCCCTGTTTACCGGCTTTATCGAAGCGGCGCTCAAATATCAACAGGGCGTTCTGCCTGCGGAAGTAGCCAGCTTGTGAAACCCAACACATGAAACTTTGTGGATTCGAAGCAGGTCTGGAGCAGCCATTTTTTCTGATTGCCGGCCCCTGTGTGATTGAATCCGAACAACTGGCACTGGAAACGTCACATCGTTTAAAAGAAATTACCAACCGTCTCGGCATAAATTTCATTTACAAATCGTCTTTCGATAAGGCCAACCGTTCATCCATCGACAGTTTTCGTGGCCCCGGGATGGAAGAGGGCTTGCGTATCTTGCAGCGGGTAAAAGAAACCGTCGGTGTACCGGTGCTGACAGACGTGCATGAAGATACGGATGTCAAGGCTGTCGCAGAAGTCGTGGATGTGCTGCAAACACCGGCATTTTTGTGTCGTCAGACCAATTATATTATCCGTGTTGCAAAAACAGGTCTGCCGGTGAATATCAAGAAAGGCCAGTTCCTGTCTCCATGGGAAATGAAAAATGTCACGGACAAGGCCAAAAGCACCGGTAATGAACAAATCATGGTTTGCGAGCGTGGTGCTTCATTTGGTTACAATAACCTGGTCTCGGATATGCGCTCACTGGCTATACTGCGCGCTACCGGTTGCCCGGTTGTATTCGATGGTACCCATTCCGTGCAGTTACCGGGCGGGCAAGGCACGTCGTCAGGCGGCCAGCGCGAATTTATTCCCGTACTGGCGCGCGCAGCGGTCGCAGTTGGAATCTCCGGTTTGTTCCTGGAGACCCACCCGGATCCCGCAAATGCAAAAAGCGACGGTCCGAATGCCTGGCCGCTGGATCGCATGGAAGAATTATTACTGACACTCAAAAGACTGGACGAGGCCGCCAGGGCCGGCCCGCTGCTGGAGCAGGATTTCCAGTAACCATCAACCCAATCATCACAGAGAACCTTTTTTATGACCCGTATTAGATCGGTACACGCCCGGCAAATTCTGGACTCCAGGGGCAACCCCACTCTGGAAGCAGAGATAACACTTGAGTCCGGCGCGTTTGGCCGCGCTGCAGTTCCTTCCGGTGCATCTACGGGTGCACGCGAAGCGATTGAGTTGCGAGATAATGACACCTCGAAATACGGCGGCAAGGGTGTGCTTCACGCGGTTGCCAACGTCAACGGTGAAATTGCCTCAGCGCTGTATGATGTCGATGCAAGCGGTCAGCGCGCGATTGATGAATTGCTGGTGCAGTTGGACGGAACTGACAACAAATCCCGCTTGGGTGCCAATGCCTTGCTGGGTGTTTCGTTGGCGAATGCCCATGCCATGGCGGCCCACCACAAGCAACCCTTGTGGTACTGGCTGAGCAGTGGTGAAGCGACGGAACTGCCCGTACCAACGATGAATATCGTCAATGGCGGCGTGCATGCTGATAATAGCGTTGATATCCAGGAATTCATGATATTGCCCGTTGGCATGGATAGTTTTTCCGAAGCTTTGCGTTGCGGCACCGAGGTGTTCCACGCATTGAAGAGTGTTTTGAGCGGGCGTGGTCTGGCAACCGCGGTCGGCGATGAAGGTGGTTTCGCGCCGGATCTCCCGTCCAACGAAGCGGCCATTGAAGCCATACTCGACGCGGTTGAACTTGCAGGATATGCCATCGGCAAAGAAGTTTACCTGGGCATGGATGCCGCAGCCTCCGAGTTCTATCGCGATGGCCGCTATCATTTTGCATCGGAAAACCGTTCATTTACATCCGTTGAGTTTGCCGAGTACCTGGACGGTTGGTTACGCCAGTACCCGATTATCTTCATGGAAGACGGCATGGCCGAAGATGACTGGCAAGGCTGGGCAGTGCATTCGCAGTTATCGGCTGGGAAAAGCCAGTTGGTGGGTGATGATCTGTTTGTTACCAACACGGAGATATTCGCCCGTGGCATTGAGCAGAATATCGCCAATGCCATCCTGATCAAACTGAACCAGATTGGTACACTGAGCGAAACGCTGGATGCGATTAAAATGGCAGCCGATGCCGGTTACGCGGCCGTTATCTCACATCGTTCCGGAGAAACTGAAGATACGACCATTGCTGACCTGGCGGTGGCGAGTTCAGCCACCCAGATCAAGACCGGTTCATTGTGCCGCTCAGACCGGGTTGCCAAGTACAACCAGTTGCTGCGTATAGAAGAGGCCCTGGGAAGCAATGCCCGCTATGCGGGTACCGGCGCTTTCAGGAATTTGTAGCGCTTGAAGAGGCCCTGATCCAAGATGCGTATAGTTATCCTGATCCTGTTTGTTCTTTTGATCCTGCTGCAATTCAAGTTGTGGCTTGGGGAGGGAGGTGTCAGGGAAGTAGCGCGACTGGAGGAGCGTGTTGAGACACAACGGCAGAAAAACGACGAATTGTTGCAGCGCAATGCAAGGTTGCAGGCCGAAGTCGAAGATCTGCGTGAGCGGCTGGGCGCAGTGGAGGAACGGGCGCGCAATGATCTGGGCCTGATCAAGCCCGCCGAAGAGTTTTACCAGGTCGTGCCTCCACCTGGAAACAATCAAAGCGGTAACACTGAAGGAGAAGGTGTATGAGTACGGAACAAGTTCATGCTTTGATTCCTGCGGCCGGCCATGGCACACGCTATGGCGGCGCCGTGTTAAAACAATACCTGCCGGTGTGCGGCAAGGCGGTGTTGGCTCATTCCATCAGGGCATTTCAGTTTCATCCTTTGATCGCTGGAATAACGGTAATCCTGGCTGAAGACGACCAATTGTTTGCATCGGCAGTCGGTCAATTGTCTACTGTCGTAGATATGGTTATCGGTGGTGATACCCGGGCACAATCGGTGCGCAATGGATTGCAGTCGGTTAGCGACAAGTACCCCCAAACGAACTGGGTGCTGATACACGATGCTGCGCGGCCCTGTTTATCGCCGGAGTCTCTCGACAGGCTGCTGGAGCAGGGATTGCAGTCTGCAGATGGCGCCATACTCGCAATGCCGGTAGGCGATACCCTGAAGCGCGCGGGCGAAACACAGGAGATAGTCGCAACGGTAGACAGACGCGGCCTGTGGGCAGCACAAACACCGCAACTATTCCGTTTGGGCGCGTTGTCGGATGCCATCGATCTGGCGCTTCGGGACGAACGTGAATTGACCGATGAAGCGTCGGCGATGGAATTCGCGGGGGCCCGGCCGAAACTCGTGATGGGATCCGCTGCGAATATCAAAATCACACATTCGAGTGACCTGGCCATTGCCGAAGCCTGGCTTAAACGTGCCGAGCTGGCGAGTTGAGCCCTATGAAGGTTCGTGTAGGACAGGGAATCGATGTACATGCCTTCTGTGAAGGCGACCATGTCATGCTGGGTGGTGTACGAATACCCCATAACCAGGCTATCGCAGCACACTCCGACGGCGACGTTGCCCTGCATGCATTGTGTGATGCCTTACTGGGTGCAGCAGCGTTGGGGGATATCGGTCGCCACTTTCCAGCGTCCGAGCCTCAATGGGCGGGTGCTGACAGCCGGGATTTACTGCGCAAAGTTGATGTCCTGTTAAAGCAGGAGGGCTGGTCGGTCAGCAATGCGGATATCACGCTGGTATGCGAGCAGCCGAAAATCACCCCCCATGCAAAGCAGATGCAGGCCAATATTGTTGAAGATCTTGGGCTGGACAGCCAGGACATTTCCATCAAGGCTACGACGACCGAAGGGCTGGGTTTTTGTGGCAGAGGTGAGGGTATAGCTGCACTGGCTGTTGTGCTGATAAAGAGCTGGTAGGTGTCTGAGATTCCGTATGAGTCTATACAAGCTGAAAGGAACTTCGGGTAGTGTCATCAACCAGTCGTTTGCGCTGGGAGAGTCGTTCGTGCTCGGGTCATCTGCAGATTGTGAAGTACAGATTGAAGAACCCGGTGTAGCCGCCCGTCATGCTGAAATAACGTGTATTGATGGTAAATCATTGCTTTTAAAAGACCTGGGCTCCAAAACCGGCACCTTGCTCAATGGTGAACCGGTGCATGATGCAATGTTGAGTCCAGGTGATGAAATCCACATCGGCAGCTGCCGCTGGATGCTGCAGGCACCAGGGCTGAGGCCGGACCGGGTTTTGACCGCCGATGTTGTTGCAAAGCCCACGCGTAGATGGCCGCGGGTATTGGTGTGGACAATTTTGCTGGTGACTGCAGGTGCCATGGCCGTACTGAAGTGGAAGCCGGAGTGGTTAGCCGGCTGGCTTCCGTTTTTCTGAGTGGGGCCACGGGGACTCAGTCCGGATTAAGCAAACCCAGCATCACACTGTCGTCCCATTTGTCATAAACAAGCCATCTTTCGCGGAACAAGCCTTCGCGCTTGAAGCCCAGCTTCTCCAGCAGTGCGAGGCTGCCGGCATTCTCTATATCGGTATCCGCTTCAAGGCGATGCAGCTTCAGGGTTCCAAAAGCGAAATTTATGACTGCTCCCAGCGCCTGGTGCATCAGCCCCTGCCGCCAGTATTCCCGGTTCAGAATAAAACCGATCTCGGCCCTGCGATTAGCCGGACTGAAATGAAAAAGGATGCATTTTCCAATCAGTTCGGTCTTGCCTTTGAAGGTAACTGCCCAGCACATGCTGTCGCCTTTGGCATCGGATTCCAGATCCTTGCGTAGCACCTTTTTCGCTTCATCAATGTCAGCAAGGGGCTTTTCGCTCCAGTATTTCATGCTTTGGGGATCGGAAAGTATCGCGAACATCGCTGCTGCATCAGCCGTCCTTAGCGGTCGCAGATGCAGGTCACAGGTGTCTATTTCACGGGGGATATCAGCCAGGTCCATGTTCAGTTCATCCATTATTTCCGGGTTGTCTGTAGTTTTGAGTCAATCAAATTTTGCTGTTGCGGCTGTGATAAGAGGTGGTCCCGTTTGTTTGGACAGCCAAACCCAGTTCTATAAGTGGATTCCAGTTGATTATCATGAAATTCTAAAATAGGGTGTTAAATATGGGCTAAGGCAAACTCACCTGGCTTTTAAAAATCATAAACGTCTCCGCTGGACTCGCTGGTTCATGCTGACTTAATAAAATACCGCCATCCAGTCCACTATAAGCAGCACAGGCGCCGTTGTGGGTGCCGGCAGCGCCATCAATACGAGCCACTTCAACCAGTTGGCCGCTATTACGGAGTAACTGGTTACTATTAACATCACTAAACTCATACACCCGGCAACCGTTGTAACGATTACCCGATGTGGTATCCACCGGCGTTACTATTAAATAGGTCTTGCCATTTTTTTCTACCAGCGCCGGCGCCTGAAAATGATCATCACCGGTAGCGGCCTGCGCATCCGCCGGGGTTAACAAACGTCCGAGATATTCCCAGCTTGTAGCACTGGTTATGGCGCAGGGGCTGGTGCAGCGAAAGTAAACCAGGTATTCGGTGACAGGGTTGGTTATGGCATCGGCACAGAAAATGGCCAGATACACCGCACTATTCGTGGCATACAAACCTGGCTCGGCAAACACACATAAATTTAATTCTGCCAGATCTGCCCCACCCGGTACCTGAGTTAAAGCCGTGTTTAACTGTATCACTGGTGCGCCACCAATAGGCGCAAACACGGGGGCAACAGTAATAGTATTTTGTGGCTGCAATCCTGCGCCACCAAATAACTTTACCGGTGTTGCTGCAGCTAATCCCAAAGGTGTTGAGGCTATTTTCATGGCAATCCAGCTATAGTCAGCAAAAAATGAGGTCAAATTGGCATTTAAATACTGAAACCAGATTAACTTCCAGCGCTCCGCCAGCGGTGCCGAAGGATCATAAATTAATGAAGACGTTTCGCTCTGCCAGATACCCTGACTGTTAGCCGGAATACTGCCTGTAGGATGGCTTTCTATCATCGGCCCCAGTAATCTCTCGTCTTTGGGCGCTACTAACACACCCGCATCCTGCCAGCTGATACCATTATCATCGGAATAGGCCAGGCGAACCGACACCGCCCAGTAAAGCGACGACACATAATAAATCGATGTATCCACTGACGAATAACTCATCCACATGCGACCCGTGCCAAGGTCACGAGCCACCGAAGGATCAAAAATACCCAGATCACCAGCACCGCTAAATGTCACTCGTTCGGGTGTAGGCGTAGGTGTAACCCCCGGTGGACAACCGCCACAGTTGTATACTTTTTCGTCTAGTGTGAAGCTTCTGCTGGTGGTGTTTGCGGTGAGGGTGTATGCGTCGCAGTTGATGGTTGCGTTGATTGTTTCTCCGCGGGCTACTTCCGTGCCGTTTTGTATGAGTACCATGTTTCTTTGTACTCCTTTGTTCGTGTATGTCTGTGTTGCTTGTAGATTCGCTGTTCCTCCTGAACACGTTCCTTCGATTATGTCTGCTCCTGCGCGCGCATTAACGACTGGGATGGCGAGTTGTGTTCCGTCGGGTCTTTCTTGGTAGATTGTTTGTCCTTCGAAGTTATTGAGGTTTACTGTGTCGAACGTGTGGTTGACGATGTCGTTTCCTGCTTCGTTGTATACGTTGAGTGCGGGGTTGACGTTGACGAACGGGCTGTCACCGATGTTTGCAATGTAGTTTTGTAACACAACCGCATCTTGTGGGTTGTTGAGGAGTACTCGGTCGCTGTCTGCTCGTTGGAGTATGGCGATGGCTTCTGAGATGAGGTTTTGTGCGAGTTTGGGGTCGATGACGATGCCGGGGTGTTCTGGGTCGAGGTAGTTCGTCATTTCTTCTTGCATTACTTGTTCGCCACGGGCGTTGTATACAGTGTAGTTACTTGCTGAGTCCCTGTTGGGTGTTGAGTTGAGATGGAATGCTCCGTCGGCGTCTTTTGTGAGTGCGAGTGAGGCGGTGTATGCCCCTATGAGGTCTCCGTTGTCGTTTCTGAAGATGTCGAATTGTATGAGTGCGGGGTCTGATTTGTAGATGTTGGGGTCTTGCGTGTTCGCGACTTTCAGGCATATTTCTCCGTTCATGAATCCTTTGTTGTAGTTGAAGAGGGTGACTTCGGTGTCTCTGAACGTGTCGCCGGACGTGCCTTTTATCGTGCCGAACGTGCCGTTGGTTCTGTCGATGCTGAATTCTGTTCCGAGTTTTTCCAGGCCGTTACCACTGGATGCGCTCTCCACAAGAATTGTTTGTTTGATGTCTCCGGTGCCTCCCGGGGTGTTGAAGGGTATGAAGGGGTCGAGTTCTGCTTGTGGGTCGGTGCTGAAGGCAAAGTACACTCGTTCTTGTCCTGCAGTACACACCACCGCCGCGCCCAAATCCTGCAAAGCAAACATTACGCCCCCCGCGCCAAGTGCCGCCAGCAGAACAACCAGGCCCCAGCGGTGCCGTCTTGTGTTGTGGGCGTCGTATGTCATGCTGTTTCTCCAGTTTTTATTGCCGTCACACGCTATTGTGAACCTGTGACCCGGTCAGAAGGTGCTGACCCACCAGAGATAGCGGCGAGAAACAACAATATTACTTCCAGAACATGGGAAAATAGCCTGTCTGCGCTATTATGCTTGTGCGGATTCTGCCTGCAAGATATTTAGAGAGAGAAATGGACAAACCCCAGGGTATACACCGGCCCATAGAACTACTCCGCTTTGCGGGTCTGTTTCTGTGGTTTATTGCCGGTATTCCCTTGCTGTTGATGCACCAGATCTTTCCTGAGCCGCTGGAATCGACACCGTATGTTGCCTGGTTCCTGTTGCAAGGGCTATTCGGGATGCTGTATTGGAACCTGAAGCAGTACTTGCCGGACCGCAGCAGTATTGGCCAGCGCATATTGTACCTGTCGATATTGACCGGCAGTGCGCTGGGTATCAGTGCCGTTTCACAGACCCTGCTGGGCGGCATTCTCCTGTTGATTGTTGCAGTGGTGTTACCCTGGATGCTGTCCGTAACGCCGGCGGTATCCTGGTTGATTGCGCAAAATATCTTGCTGGCGATAACCATCATTCGCATACCGGATGTGACTTTCTCCGATGCCACGCTGGGAGCCGGTTTATTCCTGGGAATTTCCCTGTTCGCGTTCATGAGTTCGGTGGTGGCGCTGCGCCAGAACGCGGCCCGTGACGAGTTGCGCAAGGTTAATTCAGAGTTGCGGGCAACCCAGGCCTTGCTGGAGGAAAATACGCGCATTGCCGAGCGTGTGCGTATCGCCAGGGAGTTGCATGACCTTGTCGGGCATCACTTAACGGCGCTGACTTTGAATCTGGAAGTTGTCACCCACCTGGTGGATGGTAAAGTCCTGGGACACGTACAGCAGGCACATTCGCTGGCCAAGTTATTACTGGCCGATGTACGTGAAGTGGTCAGTGAGATGCGCGGGGGCGATAGGGTCAACCTTGCAGAGGCGCTGAATACGCTGGTCGGGGGGGTACCCAGACCCATCATCCATCTTGACCTGCCTGCTGTGGAGGTCATGACCGAGCCACAACGTGCCCAGGTGTTGTTGCGCTGTGTGCAGGAAATGATTACCAACAGTGTGCGCCACGCCCGCGCCAGGAATATGTGGATACGACTATCAGTTACGCGCGGTGGGCTTGCCATGAGTGCACGTGATGATGGTATAGGAACGCGCAAAATTGCCGCAGGAAACGGCTTGAACGGAATGTCCGAGCGTCTGCAACAATTGGGTGGTAAGCTGGAAATTGAATCAGAACCTGGTGCAGGTTTTGAACTGCATGCCTGGCTGCCTACTGACGCTTCATATAAGAGTTTACAAGAGGCTTGAGAATGATAAGAGTGATGCTGGTTGATGACCAAAACCTGGTGCGGAAGGGAGTCCGCAGCCTGCTGGAACTGTCAGAAGAAATTGAAGTAGTCGCCGAAGCTGCTGACGGTGTCGAAGCCATTCGCACTATTCCTGAAGTCAGGCCGGATGTCGTGCTGCTGGATATGCGTATGCCGGGCAAATCAGGACTCGACGTGCTGCAGCAGTTGTCGGCCGACGGCAGCTTGCCGCCCACTATTATCCTGACGACATTTGATGATGATGACCTGGTTTTGGCGGGTATCAAGGCAGGCGCAAAGGGATTCCTGCTCAAAGATGTAAGTCTTGAAGAGCTGGTAGGCGCGATCAAGACAGTTGCCGGGGGTGGATCAATGATCAAGCCGGCAGTGTCCCAGCGGCTGCTCAAAGGCCTGGAAGACCTGCAGACTGATTTCTCCAGCTTGGATCGACCGGACCCATTGACTGAACGTGAAACCGAGATATTGCGCTTGATGGCGGGTGGTTACAGTAACAAGGAAATAGCCAATTCACTAGGTGTTGCCGAAGGCACGGTCAAAAACCATGTATCCAATATCCTGTCAAAAATGGGTGTGCGTGACCGCACCCGCGCAGTGCTGAAAGCGTTTGAAATGAAATTGCTTTAATCGGGGCGGGCGTCCACCCACAACCGGTAATTTCATCAAGTAGAACCCCTAATCTTTACTGTATCTTATTGTTCAGGACGCCTTGTCGAGATGTTCGAACTGGCGTTTCAAATCCTCTTTAGGATTGGTAATAATGCGCTCCAGCGTTTCCACGCGATCACATAAATCTTTTTCCAATGCATTCACTTTAGCATGAAGTTCCTTGAGTTCATCAGTAAATTCTTTGCTGTGACGCTTTTTCCCTTTGTCGGTAAAAATCCCCGCGATAATAGCGACGACCGAAATCACGACGATTGCTGTCCACATGCTCATCATTTTCCTCCATTGACCTGCGCTTAATATAACGAATATCCGCTTAAGAAAACAGTGAGGAAAGTCATAGGGCTTCCAGGGAGGGATGAGCTTGCTATTTCAGGCTTGCATCCGATTTGGCAATCGCCACCGGCAAAGCTGGTGACCCAGGTCAGCCGCAAAATCAAAATGAAGGTTCACCCGGCCGATCACTCCTTCTGATCCCTTCAGGCAACGGATCATGGTCAGTACCTTCAACATGGTTTTCGGCATGGTCTTCAAAATGGATGCGTTCCATCAGGTAACACAGGCAGTCCTGGTGGATCACCCTGCGGTCAAGGGTCAGCATGGATGGCATGATCTCACGGACAGTTTCAATTTGCCCCCGGTCAAACCTGAAATAGTGGTCCGTTACATCAATGCCGTTTATATCAGTCGCCACCAGGGGTCTCGGTGGGCCGCCGTTGACATCACCCAGTGAAATTCCTGACGGTAATTCCTGGAAGTTAAGGACATCCAGATTTTCCCTGAATGCGATCTCGGTTGGGATGTGGCCAAAGCCAATCAACACGTCGTCCGGGATGTGGACCGTGGCGACCATGTGGAAAAGGTGCACCTCATCGGCACCCAGCGGTTCTGTCGGTATATCGTTCTTATGCATGCAGGTTTCCAGGAACCCGATGCTGTGGTCGGTACCGTGGACCTCTCCCGCCTGCCCGCATTCCAGTGTCGTCGATGGACAGAATTTCGAAAAGGCCATGGATTGTGTGCCCAACGGCATGGTGAAGAACACAACTTTGGAAGAAAAATTCGAAGCCAGGCGTAAAAACTCGGGACGAACCCGGTTGATGGCTGCATAATGCGGATTCAGGCCGGTGTTATTGTGTATATCGATGCTGGCAATTGGAGACAGGCCACGCATGCGATCGGTAACCTGTTGGAACAATTTGCCGGGTTCGCTGTCCTCATGTTGACCACCCGGCCAGCAGCGGTTGTAATCGAGCTGGTCATCGAGGCGGCGCAAGCGGTGTTTCGCAGCAACGGTGTTGGCAATTAGAATAGATAATGAGCGGGGCAATTCATCAAATTCATAGTGACTCTTCAACAAGCGGCGGATGGCTTCCCAACCGGTTACTTCGTTGCCGTGTTGCAGAATAGAAACGAACAAAGGTTGCTTGATTCTGCCTTCAAGATGAATCAGGGTGGGGCCGTCAAGTGAATGATACAAAGCTGAAGCGGGGCGTTCGAGCAGTCCGTCGGGCAAGTGGTCGAGTTCGGTCAGCTTAAGCATATATAGTCGGTCGAAATTCCTGTCTGCCAAGCGGTCAACGATACAGGCAATTTGCCCTACTTGAAACAGCAGAATTGAAAAAAAAGTAATGGATTAGACCATGATAGAAACGAAATCCTTATGTAAACGCTATGGCAGTTTCACAGCCGTCGACGATTTAAGTTTTACCATTGAAGCCGGCCAGGTGCTGGGATTTCTCGGTCCGAACGGGGCTGGCAAAACAACCACCATGAGGATGCTGACGGGGTTTTTGACACCAACATCCGGCAACGCACTGATCAATGGCATAGACGTGGCAGAGAATTCTGTAGCGGTGCGCAAGCAAATTGGCTACCTTCCCGAAGGTGCGCCGAGCTACGGCGAAATGACCGTACAGCAGTTTTTGGCCTTCGTCGCACGTGCGAGGTTGATCAAAAGTCGCGAGGTGGCCGGCAGCGTTGCGAAAGCGGTAGAAAAATTGAACCTCTCAACGGTCTTGCAGCAGCCCATCGAAACTCTTTCCAAAGGTTTCAAACGGCGGGTCGGGTTGGCGCAGGCGATTATCCATGATCCGCAAATCCTGATCCTGGATGAGCCCACCGATGGCCTGGACCCCAACCAGAAACATGAAGTCCGTCACCTGATCCAGGACATGGCGCACGACAAAATCATCGTTATCTCGACCCATATCCTGGAAGAAGTTGAAGCCGTGTGCAATCGCGTCATGATTATCTCTGACGGAAAATTGCTGGCTGATGACTCACCACATGGTCTGATTGCCCGCTCGCGCTACCACAATACGGTATCCATGATAGTTGCCGGGGCTGAGAAAGTTGCAAGTGCCCTCAGCGAACTGCCGGAGGTGGCCAGGGCCGAATTGCGCGATGGTGAGCTGACCTTGTTCCCGGCGGGTGAAGGCGGGCTGTTTGAAGCTGTCACGGCAGCGATTTCTGAGCATCAATGGGAGGTTTCCGCCCTGCGGCTGGAGGCCGGCAGGCTTGATGAAGTTTTCCGCAGTATTACCTGTGCGGAGGCCACATCATGAGTGGTACGGGCATGCATGGCACCAGCAACATTTTGCGCAGGGAACTGACGGGCTACTTTGCTACGCCGGTTGCCTATGTATTCCTGGTAATTTTTCTGGTCATGACCGGGATATTTACTTTTTATCTGGGCAGCTTTTACGAACGCGGATTTGCTGACCTTGAACCGTTTTTCCGTTTTCATCCCTGGCTTTACCTGTTCCTGGTGCCGGCCATTTCGATGCGCTTATGGGCAGAGGAGAGGCGCTCGGGAACTATCGAGTTACTGTTCACCTTGCCCCTGACGACAGTTGACGCGGTACTGGGGAAATTCCTGGCTGCCTGGCTCTTTATCGGGCTGGCGCTGGTGCTGACCACACCGATGTGGATCACGGTCAACTACCTTGGCTCACCGGATAATGGTGCGATCCTGGCAGGATATATCGGCAGCTGGTTGATGGCGGGCGGATTCCTGGCCATCGGATCATGTATGTCGGCACTGACCCGCAACCAGGTGGTCGCCTTCATACTCGGTGTGGTGGTTAGCTTCCTGTTCCTGCTGAGCGGGTTGCCAATGGTCATGAACCTGTTCAACGGCTGGGCGCCGCAAGTCCTCCTTGACGGCATCGCCGGACTCAGTTTTTTCAGGCATTTTGCTGATATCTCAAAGGGTGTCATTGATCTGCGCGATCTGGTCTATTTCGCGCTGGTGATTGGTTTTTGGCTGTTTGCCAATGTTTTGATACTCGAAATTAAAAAGGCTGAATGATGGAACAAAAGAGCCGTTCACTAATTTCAGCCGGCGCACTGGTGCTGCTGGCTGTTTTGCTTGTCGCCCTGACCATATTGTCTTCGGTATTTCTCAAGGGAATACGCGTTGATCTGACGGAAAACGGCCTGTACACGCTCAGCGACGGGACACGTAATATCCTCAGGAACATGGATGAACCGGTCACTCTGACCCTGTATTTTTCCGAAGATGTGAGCCGTGATCTACCGCGATTTCGCAGCTATGCGCGTTGGGCCGGTGAAATGCTGGAAGAGTTTGAGGATCGCAGTGGTGGCAAGCTGACCCTGCAACGGGTCGATCCCAAACCATTTTCACCGCAGGAAGACCAGGCAGCCCAGTATGGTTTGCAGGGTGTACCGGTAGGCAATGCAGGCGATGTGCTCTATTTTGGCCTGGTGGGTACCAATTCACTGGATGGTCAGCAGGTCATGCGGTTCATGCAACCGGACAAAGAAAAATTCCTGGAGTACGACCTCGCCAAGATGGTCTCGTCGCTCTCGCATCCGAAACACAAAAGCGTGGGCTTGATTTCCGGCCTGGATATGACCCCTGGGTATGACCCGGCGGTACCACAGATACCCGAGGACTGGGTTATCTATCAACAATTGGACCAGTTATTTGATCTGCAGGAGATTCCTGCAGACACAGAAATACTGCCGGATAGTCCGGAACTGTTGATCCTGGTCCATCCGAAAGATTTCAGCAGCGACATGCTTTATCAAATTGACCAGTATGTGCTCAAAGGTGGCCGCCTGCTGGCCTTCATGGACCCGCTGGCCGAGGCTGATACGGGTGGTGACCGCAACGATCCCGCATCAAGACTGAAAGCCGGTGGCAGTTCTTCGCTGGGACCGTTGCTTGAAGCCTGGGGTGTTGGATTTGATACCGGCATGGTCATTGGTGATCGCGCCTATGCCTTGTCGGTATCCCCGGGGGTCGGGCAACCCCCTGTCCGGCATTTGGGTATCCTGTCGGTCAAAACTGACGGCATGAATGCCGCTGATGTGGCCAGCGCAGATCTCGAGCTTGTGAATTTCTCTTCTACCGGCTGGTTGGCGCCACTTGATGGTTCCACGACCGTTTTTGAGCCGCTGGTGGAGACCAGTACCAGTGCGGCACCCTTTGAGGCCTCGCGACTCAGGTTCCTGACCAACCCGCAGGATTTGGACAGGGATTTTCTGCCCACGGGTGACAGATACGCACTGGCAGCCCGCGTTACCGGGCAGGCCGCTTCTGCCTATAAGAAGGCCCCGGAGGGGTTCTCAGAAGATGATTACCGTAAAGGGTCCGGGGAAGCAGGTATCCAGGTCGTTTTGTTTGCCGATACTGATTTGTTGACAGACCGCCTGTGGGTACAAAAGCAAAACTTTCTCGGTCAGACCGTGGTGAATTCATTTGCCGATAACGGCACCCTGGTGGTGAATATTGCAGACCAGATGCTGGGCAGCCAGGATTTGATCAGGATTCGCGCCAGGGCCAGTACCAACCGTCCATTTGACCGGGTTGATGCGCTGCGTGTATCAGCAGAAGCACAGTTTCGCGATACCGAGGAACGGCTGCAACGTGAGCTGGATGAAACCGAGCGTACGCTGACTGAAATGCAATCATTGCGCAGGGATAATGAGTTAACCGTACTAAATACCGAGCAGCAGGATGAGTTGCAGCGGTTCCTGGACCGGAAACTGGAGATCCGCAGTGAATTGCGCCAGGTCCAGCATGATCTCACTGAGGATATTGAGGCACTGGGAATGTGGCTCAAGTTTATTAATATTGTGCTGGTGCCGCTGCTGATCATTATCACAGCACTGTTGTTCGGGCAATACCGGCGCAAACGGCGTGCAGGAGGTGGCGGGTGAAACGGGGGTTTATATACCTGCTCGCAGCAACAATCCTGGCATTGGTTGCCGTCGCGGTATTCGTACCCGGGGAACTTTCCGTTGAGGATACCGCCGCTAATGCGTTGCTGTTACCGGATCTGGCAAACAGGGTTAACGATGTGGATCGTGTTGACATTATTACTGCAGGAGACACTGTTGTTGCAACGCTCAAAAAGGCCGCCGACTACTGGCAGCTTGAGCAGATGAAAGGGTACCAGGCGGACTGGCCGAAGCTGCAGAGGCTCTTGGCGGACCTGGCAACCGCGCGAGTGGTTGAGGTGAAAACCGACAAACCGGAGTATTACGTACGCCTCGGTGTGGAGGACGTCGCCTCAGAGGATGCCGGTAGTGTGCTGGTCAGGCTCAGTAGTGGTGAGGAAACTACGGGTGTCCTGATAGGCCGCCGGGCACAGGGCAGGCCTGGCCAGTATGTGCGATTACAGGACTCAGTGACGAGCGCGTTGCTGGACCGGACACTGGATGTCCCAACTAAACAACTGGACTGGGTAAATAAGAGAATTATCGATATCAGTGCATCGGAAGTAGCCGAAGTCGAGATCATTCACCCTGAAGGTGGAAGGGTTTTGCTTACTAAAATCTCGGCGGACCAGACTGATTTTGATCTCGTAGGGCTTCCGCCAGACAGGGAAATCCGGAGCAGTTGGGCGGTGAATTCCCTGGGTTCTGCTTTGTCATTGCTGGATCTGGAATCTGTACGTCCAGCCGACAGCGTTGACTGGAATGCCGCGGTGCGAATGAGGGTGCTGATGTTCTCGGGTCTGGAGATCATGGCCGAAATGGTTGAGCTGGGTGAGGACAACCTGGTGCGCTTGCAGGCCAGCAATCCTGCAGCGGCCGTGGTTAAGGATGAAGCCGGGATTACCTCAGACGATTCCGTCGAACAACGGGCAGCCCAAGACGTGGCTAAAATGGTCACGGACATCAATCAGCGGGTCAACGGCTGGGCCTACGCTATCGCCAGGTACAAATTTGAGGCCATGGTGAAAACGCAGGAAGATATTTTGAAGCCTGTTGAATCTTCTTGAGCAGGCTGCGCTACAACCGCAAAGAAGCGGTTAGTTTCCTGCTGGCAAGTTGTCCGGGCATGGCCGGTCTTATCAGAGAGAAAGGCGCTTTCAAGCTTGAGGTTAGCAAAGAACGGGACCTCTTTGTTTCGCTGGCCCGCTCCATCACTTACCAGCAACTGTCGGGAAAAGCGGCTGCAACTATCTACGGGCGGTTTGAAGCCTTATTCGAAGATAGCAGACCGCTTGCATCGGTCGCAGTTGACTTACCCCTGCAGACCTTACGTTCTGTCGGGCTTTCCAACAACAAGGCGCTTTCGATCATTGACCTCGCCGAACACGTCTGCTCCGGAGGTCTGCCCGTTGCCAGAAAAATGGCCTCAATGGATGACAATGCCGTCATTGAGAGCCTCTGTCGCGTTCGCGGGATTGGCCCCTGGACCGCACAAATGTACCTGATATTTTCACTCGGTCGCCCGGACGTGATGCCGGCAACAGACCTGGGAATACAGAAAGGCGTACAAGTCACCTATGCGCTGCCGGAATTGCCAAAACCGGATGGGGTTTTGGATGTAACCTCGCACCTCACACCCTACCGTTCCGTTGCCAGTTGGTATTTCTGGCGGGTGGTGGATGACTAATGCGGGCTCGATTCCGGGTGCCAACACCAATGCCATGGTTCGTAGGCCACGCCATGGGGATTGCCTTTTGGATAGGACAGCCTGAATCCATACTCTCTGGCTGAGTTCGTCAGCCAACTAAAAGCGGGGCTATTTTCAAACTCTTCCTCAAGGGGTTCAAAGCCCGGCGTAGTGATGTCCAGCGCACAGCCGTTGTGGTGCTCGCTGTAGCCGGGCGCGGCTGACATGCGCAGTATGTCATCCATGCATTGCCCGGCATCCAGTTTGCGCCTGATAATGCCGGCCTGGTAGTCCACTGAGCGAAAGGCCGATACGGCTTGCAGCTCAATGCCGTTGGAAGCAGCCGCTGCTTGCATGTCAAACCAGGCACTGGCCGCGGTTGGTGACATTTTTTGCTCACGGCCAAAAATATCTTTGCCTATTGAGACGGGGTGGCTGCATTCGGGTTGTAGTGCCAGCTTGCGCAGGACAGCATAGTCTGCGGGGATTCCCAGTTGCTTTTGCAGCGTAGCAATTTTGCGCTCTAAACCAATTGGCCGATTTTTAGTGTGTACGCTCACATTGCAAATTTTACCAGTGTTTCAAATCGCCGGCCCGGTGTAGAAAATACCTTTGAGCAGGAAGAAAAACAGGATGGCGAGTATGCCGCCGGCGGGCAGCGTAATGGCCCAGGACAGCATGATATTGCGCACCACGCGCAGATTGAGTGCGCCGATACCGCGGGCAATTCCCACCCCCATCACGGCGCCTACCAGCGTTTGCGTTGTGGAAATCGGAATGCCGGTCCCGGAGGCGATGACGACGGTGGAGGCGGCGGCGAGTTCAGCTGCGAACCCGCGTGATGGCGTGAGTTCGGTGATATTGCGGCCCACGGTGCGGATTACGCGCCAGCCATAGGTTGCCAGGCCCAGCACAATACCAACTGCCCCCAGCAACAGGATCCATGTGGAGAGTGCTGATTCCTGCGCCACCGCCCCTGTTTTGACAATGCTGACAATTGCAGCGACCGGCCCGATCGCATTGGCGACATCATTTGAACCATGCGCAAACGCCATGCCGGCGGCCGTGAAGACCATCAAAATGCCGAATATTTTTTCAACATTGGTAAAGCGAAAAGCTACATCCTCTTCCGGTCTGATCCTGATTCTTTTTATCGCCGCTATGCCGATGGCCATGGTGATGATGCCACTGGCAACGGCAACCATCACGGACTCGCCGGTGGTTAAATCAAGGCCGACGTGTTTCAGGCCCTTGATCAACGTAACCAACGCCAGGATGAAACCGACCGCAAAGATATAAAAGGGTACGTATCTGCGGGCATTTTTCAGCGGATCATCAGTGTCCAGAATCAGCTTTTGCACACTCATGAATATGGAGAATGCGAGAAAGCCGGACAACATCGGTGAAACCACCCAGGAAGCCACGATCGTGCCGATTTTTACCCAATTCACCGATTCAACGCCGATACCGACAGCGGCAAAACCTACAATGGCGCCGACAATGGAGTGGGTCGTTGAGACCGGCCAACCCCTCCTGGAGGCGATCAGCAACCAGACGGCGGCAGCGAGCAAAGCTGCCAGCATGCCGTAAACCAAAAGTTCGGGACTATCTGCCACCTGGGAGGCATCAATGATGCCCTTGCGGATGGTTGCGGTTACCTGCCCACCTGCCAGGAAGGCGCCTGCAAATTCAAATACGGCCGCCACCAGGATGGCCTGTTTGATGGTCAGTGCTTTTGAGCCCACCGAGGTAGCCATTGCATTGGCGACATCGTTAGCACCGATGCCCCAGGCCATGAACAGGCCGAAAGCGGCCGCCAGGCCTAAATACCAGAGTGAAAATTCCATTGTTTTTATCCCCTATCTGGCCAGCATCAATTGCAGGCGGCTACCCACGCGTTGCGCCCGGTCGGCGATCCCACCGGTATTGTCGATGACCTGGTACAGGAACATGACATTAACCGGATGGAGTTCATCTTCGAGCCTGAACAGTTCATGGCGCAGCACAACCTGCTGTTCATCAGTATCCTGCTCGATCTCGTCAAGCTGGTGCAGTAAACCACCTACGCGCTCACGTTCACTTTTACCAAAACCGGTTTCAATCAGTTCGTCCAGTTCCTTGATGGTAGTATGTGCCTGGGTGCAGGCATCGATGCATCGTTGCACCAGTGCCATGTAGTTTGCTGACATGGATTCCGGAAACATCATGTTACGCCCGCTGATTAATCCGGCAACATCCCTGGCACCACCGGCAACCAGGTCCTGCATGGTCAGCACTTCAAGCACATCACGCCGGTCCACTGGCATAAACAGGCTGCTTGGCAGGCGCAGGCGCAATTCCTTTTTGAGCGTGTCTGCCTCTTTCTCCATGTTTACGATGTTCTGATGATGCCGGTTGCGGCTCTGCTTGTCCCCCGCCACGACAGCACGGGTAAAAGGCACCAACTCACTGACGCAGGAAACGACCTTTTCCATGTGCTCCTGCAAGGGTCTGACGGGTGATGACCCGAAGATGCCGCTGAGGTAACT
>BTRB01000018.1:0-19658 GCA_036986175.1 Gammaproteobacteria bacterium | reverse complement strand
CGGCCGGTGAAGTGGTGTGTACCATCGGAAGCGGCCGCGTGCTGGTGGAAGATACTGGCCCGGGTATTCCGGAGGCAGAATTGTCCCAGGTAGTGGATCGGCACTATCGCGGTGAAGGGGTTTCAGGCAAGGGGTCGGGGCTGGGGCTGGCGATAGTTAAAAGACTTTGCGAACTATATGGTTGGTCGATACACTTAGAGAACCGGAAAAGCGGTGGTTTGCGTGCCGAATTGAAATTTTTCGGCGCTGATTAGGTTTATCTTCAGGCTGTAAAATTAGTTGAGGTTGCTTCATCGGTGGCTATAGTAAATTGCCCAAAATGCGACAGCAAAATCTCCAGCCGGACAACGCTGTGTCCATATTGCGGATTTCAACGGGGTGAAGCCGCCGAAGAGGCGTTGCAAGAATTTCGTCGCCGGAAGTTAAGAGATCGTGTATATCATCTGAAGATGACCAGTTACGCAGCTCTGACGTTGCTGTTAGCGGCATTTGCCTGGTACCTGGCGGATACGTCGGGGTTTCGGGAGAGAGCGTCGATGGGGCCGTATGTGTTGTCCACCATTGGGGCTGCAGGCTATCTGATTACCAGGGTCTATCTGTACAAATCCAGAGTAGCGTTGAAAAAAATCGGTTCCTGACCATTGCAGGGCAACATTGTGACCAGTGTAGTGTCTACCATGAACCAGGCTCGCTTATACGCTGTTGTCACAGATCGTAGAGACCGGGAGGTTCAGAGGTCTTGCTGGTAACGGACGTAAGGAATACGTCCGTATACAGATTCAAGGGGGTCCTGGAGACGGTTGTTACTGTTGCTGAAATCTTTGCCGCCAGCATTGAGTACATTGGTAGTGCCAACACTAAGATTGGCATTCCACGGCGCACGCCAGGTGAAGTGAACATCGAAAGTCGTTACGCTGTCCAGGCTATCGCGGTTCAGGAATTTTACCTGTTCACGGTAAAAGCCCTTTATACCGCCGCTAAAGTTGCCCTTGTTCCAGTCGAGGCCCAGGCGTGCAGTGTCAACCGGATTGGCAATCGTCCAGGTTTGAACACCATTTTGAGTGCCGGGAGAATAAACAGAACCGCCTTGATAGGACGCATCAAGAACACGGGTAAGCTGAAGTCCAAGTCTCACGGCGCCTGCCCTGTCCATCGTCAGGCCGACCTGGAACTCCATATCAAGCCCGGTGGCTTTACTTTGCAGATAATTCAGGGGTTGGCCCACGCTGAAAGTAGTAAGCAAGGGATTGCTGCGTACCGGTGCCAATAAACCGGCATACATTGCCATTCCGGCTAAAGGGTTTGCCGCGCCAGGATTTTGCTGGCGCACGCCGGCTCCACGCCGGAACATGCTGATGGAAGAATTGAAGTTTTCGTTGCCGTAACGCAGTCCCATGGCAATCTGATCCTGCTTCAATACATTTGCCTGGTTAATAAAATAGCAGTCGGATGCGCGGTAGGAACCTTGCTCCAGTACTCCGTTCTGGCAATGGATGCTGCCCAATGGCTGAAAGGAGGATTGGCTCCTTCCTGCACCCAGGCTGGCGGTGATGTCCAGGTTGTCGGTCAGGTTCAGGTTCAGAGAGCTATCAAGAAATACGGAGCCGAAACCAGATGACGATTTTTGTAAGCTGTTGTTGATGTTCAGGGTCAGCGGTTCGGATAACTGCAACTCCAGCTTGCGGGTCTCGGAATCGCCAGGATCAAAGCCAGGACCTGCCGGCGCCGATTCGTTGCGTAACGGAAAAACCACCAGGGGTTGCCGGTTGTTATCAAGCTGACCGATAGCGGGTTCAGCAGCGATGGAAAATGCGGGCCACAGGAAAACGGACAAGCCAGCCAACAGGCTGCCTGTGCGTCTGAATGTCTTACTACTGTTCCGTCTCACTGTATGCCCATCGTATACAATCCCGCTGCAGTGATATCTTATAGAGTACCAGCAAGGAAAAAAGTTCTTACTGTTAGCATAGCAAAAAAGAAGCTATTTTGCTGATCCAAATTGCTTGTATTGCCTGATATACTGAGATTTTCGCAGCTGGAGGAAGTCAATATGGCTGGTTTGCAAACACCGATATGTCAATTCGGAGAAAAGGCGGTAGATTTCTGTCTGCGGGGTGTGGACCAGCAGCAATGGAAACTGGAGAAATGCAGAGGTGAGCGTGGATTGCTGGTCATGTTCATCAGCAATCATTGCCCCTATGTGCAGGCAATCCGGAAGAAGCTGGTCAGGGATACGGGGGAGCTTATTGAACTGGGTATCAACAGTGTTGCCATTATGTCTAATGATACGGTTGCTTACCCGGACGACTCTTTTGCCAATATGTTGCGGGTTTCAGAAGAGTTCAATTTCCCGTTTCCTTACCTGCTGGACGAAACCCAGGAAGTGGCCCGAGCCTACGGTGCAGTCTGCACACCGGACTTCTTCGGCTACAACGCAGATATGGAACTGCAATATCGTGGACGGCTTGATGCCGCTGGCCCGAAATCTGACGATGAAACGCAGGTGCGGGAGTTGTTTGATGCCATGCAGCAGGTCGCTGGCACGGGAAGGGGGCCTGAACATCAGGTTCCTTCGATGGGTTGCTCGATCAAGTGGCGAATTGGGGAATAAATACGGATTTTTGATCGTTTTATCCCGTGCTACCTTCATTTGCCGTAAATCAGATGCCAAAACTGCCGGTTGCTGGGTTAGACTAGCTGACTTTAAATCACGGATAATGACTGTACCGTGATGGTTGTACCCTGATCCTTACACCCAATCGGAGATAATAATGTCAAAATCTAGTGCGGGGTCAAAATTCATAGCGGGTATGACTATTCTCGTTGGCTTGTTCAGCAGTTTTTCCGTATTTGCTGATGCAGGGATTGATGAAAAAATCAATCTCGCCATCAAGCCTGTTGCCGATGCGGTTGCCGGAGCAGTTTTCTTCTCCTTTCCTGTCGCCGGAGTCGATATTCCGTTCGTGTTGGTGTGGTTGATTGCGGCCGCAACAATTTTTACGTTTTATTTCAAGTTCATTAACCTGCGTGCCTTCAAACATGGCTTTGAGCTGGTACGTGGCGATTACTATGACCCGACGGCTCCCGGGGAAGTGACACATTTCCAGGCGCTTGCCACCGCGTTGTCCGGCACGGTTGGGTTGGGCAATATCGCAGGCGTCGCCATTGCCGTATCGTGGGGTGGGCCGGGCGCGACATTCTGGCTGATCGTTGCCGGTTTTCTCGGCATGTCCTCGAAATTCACTGAATGTACATTGGGGGTGAAATACCGCAACGAAAACGCGGATGGCACAGTTTCCGGCGGCCCGATGTATTACCTGACCAAGGGCCTGGCAGAGAAGGGTGCCGGCTTTGCAAAGCTGGGCAAAGTTTTGGCCGTGATGTTCGCAATATTTGCCGTAGGCGGCTCTTTCGGCGGCGGCAATATGTTCCAGGCTAACCAGAGTTTCGTGCAACTGGTCAACGTGACCGGCGCGGAAAGCAGCTGGCTGGCTGACAAAGGCTGGTTGTTTGGCCTCGTTTTGGCCGGTCTGGTAGGTCTGGTTATTATGGGTGGCATCAAAGGGATCGCCAGGGTCACCTCAAAAATCGTACCTTTTATGGCCGTGATCTATGTTTCCGCCGGTCTGGTCATCATCCTGATGAATTACATCGATATCCCGTCTGCGTTTAGCGCGATCCTAGACGGAGCATTTACAGCAAAGGGCATTGAAGGTGGTGTGCTCTTTGTACTTTTCCAGGGCTTTAAGCGGGCTGCGTTTTCTAACGAAGCGGGTGTCGGCTCTGCAGCTATTGCGCATTCGGCGGTTAAAACCAGGCGTCCCGTAACCGAAGGTTTCGTCGCATTGTATGAGCCGTTTGTGGATACAATCATTGTCAATACGATCACTGCGCTGGTGATCATAATTACCGGCACATGGGATCCGTCCGTTGACCCCGGTGCCGGCGTGCAGTTGACTTCCAATGCATTTGCATCAGCTTTTTCCTGGTTCCCGTGGGTGCTGACACTTGCGGTATTGTTGTTCGCTTTCTCGACGATGATTTCCTGGTCCTACTATGGCCTTAAGGCCTGGACATTTTTGTTCGGCGAGAACAGGGCGACAGATGCGGTTTTCAAACTGTTATTCCTGTTTTTTGTCGTCGTTGGTTCTTCCATGCAACTGGGTTCAGTCATTGATTTTTCAGATGCGATGATTTTCGCGATGGCCTTCCCCAACCTGCTGGGCGCTTACTTCCTGTTGCCGGTAGTGAAAAAGGAACTGGACGAATACTGGGCCGATTACAAGGCAGGAAGGCTGGTCAAGACCAGGATCACCTGATTTCTGTGAGTAAAGTCCGGGAAAGAGCTGATATTTTTGTGTTCGCTCTTGCTTATGCACTGCTTCATCAGCGAGAATCAGAGACTGACTTTTTAGCCAGCCGGACTGCCATTCGTGGCACCCCGGCTATTCGATAACTCAGGATCAGGGAACTCCGATGCCTACCCGACGTGAACTTGCCAATGCCATACGTGCTTTGTCCATGGATGCTATACAGCGGGCCAACTCAGGCCACCCCGGCGCCCCTATGGGCATGGCCGATATTGCTGAAGTCCTTTGGAACGATCACCTGAAACACAACCCGACCAACCCCGGTTGGTGGGACCGGGACCGTTTTGTACTTTCCAATGGACATGCTTCCATGTTGTTGTATTCGGTTTTGCATTTGAGCGGTTATGACTTGCCGATGTCAGAGATTAAGAATTTCCGGCAGATGCATTCAAAAACGGCAGGTCACCCGGAATATGGCGAAACACCCGGTGTCGAGACCACCACCGGCCCTTTAGGGCAGGGCATTGCCAATGCCATTGGTATGGCGCTGGCAGAAAAAGTGCTGGCCAACCGCTTCAACCAGGACGGCCACCGGATTGTTGATCATCATACCTGGACATTCCTGGGTGACGGTTGCCTGATGGAAGGGATCTCACACGAGGCCTGTTCACTGGCGGGTACGCTGGGCTTAAGCAAATTGATCGCCTTTTGGGATGACAACGGAATCTCCATTGATGGTGAGGTTCAGGGTTGGTTTACCGATGATACCCCTGCACGTTTCGATGCCTATGGCTGGCAGGTCATACGCGATGTAGACGGCCATGACCCGGATGAAATCAAACAGGCCATAGATACGGCGGTCGCTGAAACTGAACGCCCAACCCTGATCTGTTGCAGAACCATCATCGGTTTTGGTTCACCGAACAAGCAGGGCACCTCGGCCACCCATGGTGCTCCGCTGGGTGTGGACGAAATAGCGGTCACGCGGGAGGCTTTAGGCTGGCCGTATGCCGCGTTTGAAATTCCGGATGAAATCTATGCCGGCTGGGATGCCCGTTCAAGTGGTGCAACGGCAGAATCTGAATGGAATGATCGATTCTCATCTTATGCGCAAGCCTATCCTGAACTGGCAACTGAATTCAGCCGCAGAATGCGTGGTGACCTGCCGGAGAACTGGCAACAGGTGACCACAGAGGTCATTGCTGGACTGCAGGAAAGTGGTGCCACAGTAGCAACCAGGAAAGCGTCACAGATGGCGCTGGACGCATTCGGCCCGTCGCTGCCCGAGTTGATCGGTGGTTCAGCCGACCTGGCAGGGTCAAACAACACGCTCTGGAAGCAGAGCGTAGATGTCAAAGACGGCACTGCAGACGGTAATTATATTTATTTCGGTGTGCGGGAATTCGGTATGGCCGCGATTTGTAACGGGCTCGGTTTGCACGGTGGTTTTATTCCATACAATGCTACTTTCCTGGTATTTTCGGACTACGCACGCAACGCAGTGCGTATGTCAGCTTTGATACCAACCCAGAATATTCACGTTTATACGCATGATTCCATCGGCCTGGGCGAAGACGGCCCCACGCACCAACCGGTAGAACACGTATCCAGTTTGCGCCTGATTCCGAACCTCAGCGTCTGGCGGCCCTGTGATACGGTCGAGTCAGCGGTTGCCTGGAAGTGCGCAATTGAAGAGAGTGCCGGTCCGAGTGCGTTGATATTTACCCGCCAGAGTTTGCCGCATCAGCAACGGGACACTGAACAGCTCGCTGCCATCGGCCGTGGTGGTTATGTACTACGGGAAGCCGAGGGCCATTTTGATGCCATTATCATGGCGACCGGGTCGGAAGTCGGACTGGCGATGACGGCAGCGGATGAATTAGCTGCACAAAACATTAACGTACGTGTGGTATCCATGCCCAATCCCGGGCGCTTTATGGCACAGGACAGGATTTACCGTGAATCAGTCATTCCGGCAGATTGCAAAGCGCGGGTGGCTGTTGAGGCCGGTACAGGCCATTACTGGTACCCCTTTGTAGGCGATCATGGGCGCATCATCGGCATCGATCGTTTCGGTGCATCTGCACCGGCCCCCGAATTATTCGAACATTATGGAATTACAGTCGCAAACGTCAGCGATGCAGTGCGAGAGCTGCTGGATTCTGACTGAAGATTATCAGGAGCACTAACAATGGCAATTAAGGTAGCAATCAATGGCTATGGGCGTATTGGCCGCAATATCATGCGGGCACTGTATGAATCAGGCCGTACCGACGAGATCAGCATCGTTGCAATTAATGACCTGGGCGATGCGAATACCAATGCCCACCTGACCCAGTACGATACTGCCCACGGGGCGTTTCCCGGCACGGTCGCTGTGGATGGTGGCGACTTGCTGGTGAACGGTGACCGGGTGAAGGTTTTTGCAGAGCGCGACCCGTCAAAACTACCCTGGGCAGAGCTGGGTGTTGACCTTGTGATGGAGTGCACCGGCTTTTTTCGCAGCCGTGAAGCTGCAGGCGCACATCTCACCGCGGGCGCAAATAAAGTCATCATTTCTGCACCCGGCCAGAACGTGGACAAAACGATCGTCTACGGCGTCAATCATGCTGCACTGAAAGCCAGTGACGACATTATTTCCAACGCATCGTGCACCACCAATTGCCTGGCGCCGCTGGCCAAGGTGTTGCATGACAGCATTGGCATCGAACATGGCTTGATGACCACCATTCACGCATATACCAATGACCAGGTACTGACGGATGTCTTTCATAGTGATCTGCGCCGGGCGCGTTCGGCCACCATGAGCCAGATTCCTACCAAGACCGGCGCTGCCGCAGCGGTAGGTCTGGTATTGCCTGAACTCAATGGCAAGCTGGACGGTTTTTCCATGCGCGTTCCGACCATCAATGTGTCGGTGGTAGATCTCACTTTCACTGCCAGCCGGCCTACTTCAGTCGAGGAAGTCAACGCTGCGATAAAAGCCGCTTCCCAGGGCAGCATGAAAGGTGTGATGGCCTACAATGAAGCCCCGCTGGTATCCATCGACTTCAATCACAACCCGCATTCATCTATTTTCGATGCAAGCCTGACCAAGGTAATGGAAGGCACACTCGTCAAAGTATTGAGCTGGTATGACAATGAATGGGGCTTCAGCAACCGTATGCTCGATACCGGCCTGGTCTTGGTGAACGCCTGATGGCAACGCAGCGAGCTGACAAGCACTAGTATGTCGTTCCTGCGTATGGATGAACTGGACCTGGCCGGCAAGCGCGTGATGATCCGGGAGGACTTCAACGTTCCGCTTGAAGCGGGCAGGGTGACTTCGGATGCACGGCTGAAGGCTGCAGTACCCACCATTAAGTTGGCACTGGATTGCGGTGCTGCAGTGATCCTTTTGTCCCACCTGGGAAGGCCTGTTGAAGGTCACTACAGTAATGAATTCTCGCTGGCGCCGGTAGCTGAACACCTGTCCGGGTTGCTGGAGCAGCCGGTGAGATTACAAAAAGACTGGCTTGACGGCATTGATATTGAGCCCGGTGAAGTGGTGTTGTGTGAAAATGTGCGCTTCAACGCTGGTGAGAAAAGTAACGATGATGCCTTGGCCAGTTCCATGGCAGCTTTGTGTGATATTTTTGTCATGGATGCATTTGCTACTGCCCACCGTGCCCATGCTTCCACTGAAGGTGTGACTCGATTTGCACCGGTTGCATGCGCTGGACCACTACTCGGCCGTGAGTTGTATGAGCTTGAATCAGCCCTGACTGAGCCCGAGCGTCCGCTGCTGGCTATTGTGGGCGGTTCCAAGGTTTCCACCAAGCTGGCGGTACTCGAATCGCTGATGTCCGGCGTTGATGAGTTAATCGTAGGCGGTGGTATTGCCAATACCTTCATCGCTGCCAGTGGTTTTGATGTCGGTAAGTCACTGTATGAGCCGGATTTGATCCATGAGACGCAACGATTGATACGTCTGGCGCATAAGAAAAGTGGTGAAATACCGATTCCAAAGGATGTGGTTGTCGCTACCTCTTTTACAAAAGATGCGGACGCATACGTGCGTTCCGTCAACGAAGTACAGCCTGACGAAATGATTCTCGATATCGGGCCACTGACAGCCGTACACTACGCTGCCATGATCCAGGATACCGGAACGGTGATCTGGAATGGTCCGGTCGGTGTTTTCGAATTTACTAACTTCGCTGCCGGCACACGTGCAATTGCCGACGCGATTGAAACTTCCAGCGCTTTCAGTATTGCAGGCGGGGGCGATACGCTGGCCGCCATCGACCAGTTTAACGTGGCGGATGGTGTCAGTTACATCTCAACTGGCGGAGGCGCATTCCTGGAATACGTCGAAGGCAAGACGCTACCCGCAGTAGCCGCGCTCGAAGCCCGCTATCTCGACTGAAAATGAGGGATTGTGGACATGCATGTCCACCGATTAGCTTACCGCCGTCCGAGACTCCGTGGCCCGAATATAGAACCTATCCGGAGGAAATAGGTTGGATCGCGTTGTTCGCTCCAGCCGATACCGAGATAGATGGGCCCTATAGGCGAGCGATAGGCAAGATAGAAGCTGCCGTTCACAAGTCCGTCGGCAAAGATATCGCTGCGTTTTAACGTCGCGTTGCCATATTCCAGCGTCATACCCACGTAACCCGGCAAAAAGCCATCTTTGGCGATCTGGTAGCGATAACCGGCCAGGGCCTGGCCGAAGTGAGGCGCCACCAGGGAGTTGGGTTCAAAGCCGGACATATTTAAAAAACCACCGCCCGAGTACCAGGCATAGATGGGTACATCATGATTCAGGCTGGTGTTGTATTGCCCACCCCAAATGAAATTGTGTAGTCCGAAGGTGTGGCTGCTATAAAATATGAATTCCAGTTGATCAAACGACGCGTCAGCGCCCAGGTTTTCAATTGAGCGCGTGTATTTGAGCGTAGAAAAAATGCCGCGCGTTGGCAGATAGCGGTCATCCAGGCGGTCGTAGCGTAATTCCAGAAAGGCTTCAGCCCCATCAAAATTAAATGGTATCAGGTCTGGATTGCCAACTGTGATGTCCATTTTTCCGGCATAGCGGGTAAAGCCCGCAAAAATTGCGGCGTAGCGACTATACTCGCGACCTAAAGTAATCGCAGCACCAATTTCATCAAGTTTGATATCTGCCAACGCGTCACCATCCCTGTTAAATATCAGCAATGGTCGCCTGAAGATGGATACACTGGGTCGAAAGCTATACTTGAGTCCATCGTCCAATGGCTTGTAATAATCAGCGAATATTCCGGGTGACTCGCCAAACTGGACGATGGCTCGAAGTTCAGCACCGCGGTCATCCAGACCGGTATTCAGGTAACCCGCCCGGATATTAAAAATCGCGCCACGGCTACTGGTGCTGAAATCCAGACCCGTTTCAATAAATTGCTTTCCGCGTTCGTCCTGGAACACCGTAATTTCAATACCCTGCTTGCCGTCCCGCTCGACGATGTTGTAGCGCGCCTGGCGTATAAACCCCAGCCCGTAAATCTGCTGCAGATCACGATCGAGTTGGGCCAGGTCAAGCGCATCGCCGGGCTTGACGGTGATCAATTCCAAAATAACTTCATCCGAAAACCTGGATTCATTGTTTAGTTGAACAAACTGCACCTGGGGCGGGCCGTTGACACAGCTGTTGACTTGCTGGCGCCAGGCACGATATTCAGCCTCAGGCAGTGAATATTTCTGCAATTCATCCTGCATTTTTTCGGCGGCGGCGTAGCCAAGTGGTATGGCTTCGTCAAGTTTGCTGAAATCAGCGGAACTAATAAGGTCGCCAATTTCAGGGGCAATGAGTACATCATTTTCCAGCAACGCTTCAATCTGGATATCGGTATTGTGCACTGTCAGCAGGCCACTCATCTGGTAAACGATAGCCAGTGCATTGGTTAATTCTTCCTTACCAACCAGCTTGGTGCCCACATCAATCGCAATGACCACATCGGCGCCCATGTTTTTTGCGACATCCGCTGGCAAATTTCGTACCAGGCCCCCATCCACTAACAAAGCACCGCCACGGCGAACGGGGTCAAATACCGCCGGTACCGACATGCTGGCGCGCATGGCCATGGAAAGCTCACCGTCGCCGATAACAACCATGTTGCCTGACACAATGTCTGTCGCAATGGCACGGAAAGGGATAGCCAACTGGTCAAAATCTGAGGTTTGCATGCGCTGGGACGTGATTGATTCGAACATGAATACTATTTTCTGTCCGGAAACTACGCCTTTTGGCAGCAAACTGCTGTCTTTGCCAATACCGAGCTTGGGGCCGAACAGACCCAGGTCATCATCGGCTTTGCGGCGGAATGGTATGTCTTCGCGGTTGGTTTTATCTTTGAACAGCGTACCCCAGTCTGCTTCCCTGATGACACTGGCAATTTCATCCGACTCCATGCCGACCGCAAGTAGTCCACCGATGATTGAACCCATACTGGTGCCGGCAATGTAGTCGTAAGGAATGCGCATTTCTTCGAGTTTCCTGAGCACGCCGATGTGCGCAAAGCCCCGTGCACCGCCCCCGCCGAGTACCAGGCCTATTTTAGGTCGGTTGCTTACCTCTCCCCTGGAGCATTGCCCGGTTGCTGCAGAGACGGTGCCGGCCATCATCGTGAATACAATGCTCCATATAATGAAACCGGGTAACTTCAGGCGTGCCACTCTGAGCATGTGATTGTCCTAAGTAACATTCAGATCAGGTTCGTCAATTCTACATAAAAAACGCAAACAATTTATCAGCATTAACGACATATCCAGACAAAACCACTATCATTGCGAACCTGTTGTTACCGCCAAAGAGAACGTTTTGCACAAATATAATTATTTGATTTTCGTTTTAGTTGCACCTGTCATTTCAGCCAGCCAAAGCACAGCGCTTGAAGCAAATTTGAATGAATCCCTGGGCTATCCACGTATCGAAAAATTTGTACAGGGCAGTGTAAAAGTAGATTTTCCAAGCATTGAATCCTGGGCGGATTTTCGCTTCCTTGAGGCCTGGGTGCCGATTGAAGTCAGCTTGAATGGTGACAGTAAAGCACGTGTTGGTTCAGTGCGGGTCCAGGCGGTCACAGATATCGATTTCGATCAGCGCACTGTCAGGCTGTCAGGCCCCAGCGTGCTGGAAACAAAATTTACCAATGCTGATTCTACACAGGCGGTCACCGCCCTCGCATCCAGGGCGTTTGCAAGTGGTGACCGGGTTGTGCCGCTGGATGTGCTGCTTCGATTACTACCCGAAGATTTCGAAATCCCTACGCGGTTCGCCTCAGCAGCCGGGCTGAATTTTGATCCACCGGCCATTGTGGTGTCAGAGACACCGCTTAAACTCCTGTCCATCGACAAAGACCCGATCAAGGCACAGATTGAAGGTACCGGCCTTGAGTTCGTCGTCAATACCAACTGGAACGTTTTTTATAGTGCTCAGGATGAGCGCTGGTATGTGCTCAATGAGGGTGTCTGGCAGACCAATAACTATTTGTCGGACGGCGGTTGGACAAGCACCGGCAAGCTGCCGGCTGATTTTAACCAACTGGCCGCCAATGATGAGTGGCGGGAAGTGCAGCAAGCACTGCCAGCTAAATTACCTGTGAGTCCACCTACTCCTTTTATAATTAGCTTGCAGGTGACAGAGCTAATCCAGCTGGATGGAGCACCGCGCTTAAGCGCGATAGAAAATACCGGTATTTACTATGTGAAGAACACACAAAGTGACTTGTTCAAATTTGAAGCCCGCTGGTATTTCCTGGTTTCCGGTCGCTGGTTCAGCAATAACGATTTGAACGGGCCGTGGCAATCTGTGAAGAATCTGCCGGATGACTTTGCCCGCATTCCGCCTGGTCACAAAAAGGGTCATGTGCTGTTTTCTGTTGCCGGTACCCGCCAGGCCAAACTTGCCTTGATTGAAGCGGCCCTGCCGCATCGGACCTCGGTTGCGAAAGGATCTGCTGCAAGCCTGAAAGTGAGTTGGGTCGGCGAGCCTCGGTTTGTGGATATCGAAACAACTAAATTGCAGCGTGGCCTGAATACGCCTTACCAGGTGATCAGGCATAACAACTTTTATTATCTAAGCTATGAGGGCGCCTGGTATTTTTCTGCGTCAGCCGAAGGTCCATGGCAAGTGGCATTACAAATCCCCGATGAAATTTATCATATCCCGGCGACGGATCCTGCCTATAACGTCACATTTGTCAGGCTGGATAAAGACCCTGACCCGGCGGATGACTATGTGAACTACAGCTACTCGAGCGGATATACCGGCTCTTTCTCAACAACAGTGACCGTCGTTCATGGTACCGGTTGGCACTACCC
This sequence comes from Gammaproteobacteria bacterium, assembly GCA_036986175.1. GTDB lineage: Bacteria > Pseudomonadota > Gammaproteobacteria > Xanthomonadales > SZUA-36 > SZUA-36. Next base: position 7,008 of record BTRB01000018.1, on the reverse strand, counting down.
GTCCAGTGTTTTCTGGGATTCCAGGCACATGCCGGTGTACTGGAATCATATGCCGACTTATGGACATAACATGGGTTACAACTCTGTCTATGCATCTTATGGCGGCCGTTATGGTTACTACAGGCCATGGGGTGGCTCCACTACCGTATTGCTCGAATCCCCAACCGTGGATTATACCCACGGTTATGGTTCAGTCTGGGAAGGCCCACTCCAGACTACGCCCGGTGACCCCACTGAGACCGCTGAGAAGTCACTTGATGTTTTTTTGCCTGCCAAAATATCAGATGGCACAGAAAAGTTTGTTGCTACCAGCAAGGATGAAGCGGCTACGAAACCAGGTATATCGGCATCATCTCTATATGCAGGCAGCGCACTTTCATCCAACATGTTTTCCGGCCCCAACGGGGAGGTGTACAAACGTGAGAATAATGAGTGGCAGCAATACAGCGATGGTAGCTGGTCCACGGCTGAACGCAGGAAACGGGGATACGAGTTACAAAACCAGCCCAAACGGCGAGATCAACAAACCAACGATCGCTGGCTACCTGCACACCAGCGAACCTTAAGCCGCGGGGAACTGGACCGGCAGGAACGGGCCCGCATCGAGGGTATGGACAATTACAGCAAGTACCGGATGCAAAAGGAATCCGAAGAACGGTGAGTCTCAACCTCAACGCGGGAGGCACCAGGTCTGTAATTTATGACGAGGAATTCCGGTCTGAACCAATGTAAGCTTTCCAGCGTCTTGACTTCAATCGCTATTGAACCAATTATATTGTACCGTCTTCACCAGTTATAAATGCCATTTTAAGGATTGAACCATGCATACTCATTTAGTGTTCAGAAAGATATCCCGCTATGCATTTCTCGCAGGCGCAGCAATGTTGCTGGCAAGCTGTGCTTCCAAGCCCACCATCGAGAGTGATTACGATCACACGATTGATTTCAGCAAGTTCAGTACTTACAACTTTTTTAACCCGATGGGTATCGAGAACCCCAACTACTCAAGTATATTTGGTTCGATATTCCGTGATGCGATCAGTAAAGAGATGGAAAGCAGGGGTTATACGCAGTCTGAAAACCCCGACCTGATGATTAACGTTTCAGGCCGCTTGCAGGACAAGACCAGAGTCACAACTACATCAGATCCTTACATGGCTGGCGGCTACTATGGATACCGCCGGGGTCACTATGGTGCCTGGGGTGGCTATGGCTATGGAACACAAACTCATGTTAGCAATTACACGGAAGGCACAATCAATGTTGACATGGTTGATCGTGTAAAGAAACGTATGGTCTGGGAAGGTGTTGCGGTGGGTCGGGTCAATGAGAAGAAGACCAATGATGAAACACGGGCAGGCATCTACGCCGGGATCCAGGAAATGTTCGCCGGCTATCCATTTCGCCCCGGGCAGTAAATCCTGATCAGGGAAACAGCCCGGAAATCCCGGGCCTGTTCATCTGTCGTGGTTTCGCCTGTCACTTTGCAACATCGAGGCTGCTGAGTATGCAATGACACGGCTGTCATATTTTGCGCCTATAATCGCCGCTACTGAAAGAGTAAGCGGAAAAACCATGCAGATTCGTCGTACAAAAATAATCGCCACATTGGGTCCGGCCACGGATTCACCCGAAGTGTTGGCTGCTGTGATCAAAGCCGGTGCGGATGTCCTGCGTATCAATCTTTCTCATGGCACGCATGAGGAGCAGGCAGCGCGGGCGAAGCAGGTCAGGGAAATGGCCCGGACCCTTAACAAGGAAGTCGCAATACTGGCTGATTTGCGTGGTCCCAAAATTCGCCTGGAGAAGTTCATTGATGGCCCGGTAACGCTTGCCAACGGCGATATATTTACGCTGGATGCTTCAGATGAAGCCGCGCCCGGCGATCAGACCGGTATTGGTGTGACCTATAAAGGCCTGGCAGATGATGTTTCACCTGGTGATCTTTTGTTACTGGATGATGGCCTGTTGACGATGCGGGTGGCTGAAATCAATGGCAGGAAAATCGTCTGCAAAATCGAAGCCGGCGGGTTGCTGGGAAACCGCAAAGGTATCAATGTCCAGGGAGGTGGTCTCTCATTACCCGGTATTGCCGAACATGATATTGAGGATATTCCCCGGGCGGCTGCGATGGGTACCGATTACCTGGCGGTGTCTTTCCCACGCAGCGCTGATGATATGAACGAAGCACGCCGTCTGTTGAGTAAAGCAGGCAGCCAGGCACGTCTGGTGGCAAAAATAGAGCGCACTGAAGCGATTACCAACCTGGAAGAAATTATTACCGCTTCCGATGCCATACTCATCGCCCGCGGTGACCTCGGTGTAGAACTCGGTGACGCAGCGCTACCGGGTTTGCAAAAACTCATCACTGAAAAATCGCTTGCACAAAATCGCGTGGTGATTACCGCAACACAGATGATGCAATCAATGGTAGAGAGCCCCATTCCTACCCGGGCTGAAGTGCTGGATGTTGCAAACGCTGTTTTTGACGGTACTGATGCCGTTATGTTGTCAGCTGAAACTGCCGTGGGCCGACACCCTGGCACCGTGGTCGAGGCGATGAACCGGATTTGCCTGGGCGCCGAGCGCTACGCCGATACCAACCTGGATATTGATCAGCTACAAGTGCAGTTTGGGCGTATTGATCAGGCCATTGCCATGGCTGCGATGTTTATGGCGACACACGTATCAGTACAGGCCATTGTCGCGTTAACTGAATCCGGTTCAACTGCTAAATGGCTGTCGCGGGTACGCTCATCTGTACCGATTTTCGCCCTGTCTCCGCTGGCTGAGAGTCGACGCCGGATGGCTTTGTATCGAGGTGTGTATCCGGTCGCTCATGACTTTTACACCGAAGTGGAAGAAGCGCAGACCGAAGGCGTGAGGATGCTGGTGCAGAAAGGCCACATCAAGACCGGTGACCGCATCATTCTGACCATGGGCGAGCACACCGGCAATGAAGGCGGTACCAATACATTGCGACTGGTGCAGCTTGGGGAAGGCGGTTATTCTCAATACCAACCGTCACTGAATACTGATTGATATGAATGACAAATTTAAACAAAACGCACTTGACTATCATCGCTACCCCACGCCAGGAAAAATAAGAATTACACCGACCAAGGCACTGACCACCCAGGAAGACCTGGGGTTGGCGTACACACCGGGTGTGGCTGCCGCCTGCGAGTTGATCGTTGATGACCCTGCCCAGGCCAGCAATATGACGGCACGGGGTAACCTGGTTGCAGTCATCACCAACGGCACGGCGGTTCTCGGTCTGGGCGATATCGGCCCGCTGGCCGGAAAACCGGTGATGGAAGGCAAGGCCGTTTTGTTCAAGAAGTTTGCCGATGTTGATGTTTTTGATATTGAGATAAACGAAAAAGATGCGGATCGCCTGGTTGATATCATTGCATCGCTGGAGCCGACTTTTGGCGGCATCAACCTTGAAGATATCAAGGCGCCGGAATGTTTTGAAGTAGAAGCAAAGCTCAAGGAGCGGCTCGCGATTCCGGTGTTTCACGATGACCAGCACGGCACGGCTATTATCACAGCTGCTGCAACGATCAATGGCCTGCGCATCGTCGGCAAGGATATTGGAGAAGTAAAACTGGTAGCTTCCGGCGCAGGTGCGGCCGGCATGGCTTGCCTGGACCTGCTGGTAAACCTCGGCCTGAAAAAGGAAAATATTCTGGTCTGTGACAGTATGGGTGTTATACATACCGAGCGTGACAACCTGGGTGGTAGAAAAGCTGATTATGCGAGGCAGACAGACAAGCGCTCGCTTGCAGATGCTGTGGAAGGCGCGGATATTTTTCTCGGTGTCTCCGCAGGGGGTGTTCTGAGTGGCGACATGGTCAAAACCATGGCCGAACAGCCGATCATCATGGCGTTGGCGAACCCCACACCGGAAATCATGCCGGAAGTTGCGCTGGCTGCGCGCCCGGATGCCATCATCGCCACGGGGCGTTCAGATTATCCCAATCAGGTCAATAACGTGTTGTGCTTCCCGTATATATTCCGCGGTGCACTGGATGTCGGCGCAACCACAATTAATAACGAAATGCAGATGGCCTGCGTTCGCGCGCTGGCAGAATTGGCGCGACTGGAGGTAAGTGATATCAGCAGCGCCGCTTATGGCGGGAAACCCTTACAGTTCGGACGTGAGTACCTGATCCCCAAGCCTTTTGATCCGCGCTTACTGGTGCACCTGGCACCCGCCACGGCCCAGGCTGCGATGCACAGCGGCGTTGCCACCCGACCAATAAAAGACATGCAAAGCTACCGGGAAAAACTGACACAATTCCTGTGGCGCACCGGTTTGATGATGAAACCGATTTTCGATGCTGCAAAGAGCGACCCCAAGCGTGTCATTTATGCTGAGGGAGAAACCGAGGTCGTTCTGCGTGCAGCCCAGTCGGTGGTGGATGAGGGCATCGCTCAGCCTATCTTGATTGGCCGCCCGTCGGTGATTGACCAGCGAATCAAAAAGTTGGGGTTGCGACTGGTTCCCGGGCAGGACTTTGAGCTTGTGAACCCGGAATCTGATCCGCGTTTCTGGGATTTCTGGACAACCTACCACGCCCTGATGGAGCGCAAGGGTGTTTCTCCCAGCGCAGCCAAAGACATCCTGCGCACCCGCACGACAGTAATAGCTGCAGTTGCAGTCTATCGCGGTGAGGCGGATGCAATGATAACGGGCCTGGTCGGAAAATATGATACCAAGCTCAATTTTTTACGTGATGTGCTGGGGCCGCAGCAGGGCAGCAGGACTGTTGCTGCGCTGGGTGTGTTAAATACTGACCACGGCGTTTATTTCATTTGTGACACTCACGTTAATCCTGACCCAGGCGCAGAGGAAATAGCTGAAATAACGGCGATGGCGGCTCAAAGGGTTCGCATGTTTGGTATGGAACCGCGTGTTGCATTGCTTTCACATTCATCTTTTGGCAGTCATCGTGATGCCAGCGCGGCTAAGATGAAAAGGGCACATGAGTTGCTTCTGGAAGCTGAACCCGAACTTGAAGTGGAAGGTGAGATGTCGGCCGATATGGCACTGTCCGACGCCTTCCGCAAGCGGGAATTCCCGAATTCCAGATTGCGTGGGCCGGCAAATCTGCTGGTCATGCCGAATCTTGATTCAGCCCACATCACATTTAATTTTGCACGAATTGTCAGTGATGCAGTGACCGTCGGTCCGATTTTGATGGGTCTGAACTATCCCGCCCATGTGCTGACGCCGGCAGCATCCGTGCGACGTGTTATCAATATGACGGCATTTGCAGTTGTGGAAGCGCAGTTCCATGTTAAGAAAATTGTTGCAGAAAATGAGGCGTCATGAATGAATGTTAAATCTTCCCGGCAAATTCAGGATGCTGATCCGGTAGAAACAAAAGAATGGCTGGAGTCTCTGCAGGCTGTTATTGAGCGTGAAGGCCCCGAGCGGGCGCATTACCTGCTTGAGCAACTGGTAGATTTTACCCGTCGTTCCGGCGGCTACCTGCCCTATGATGCAACCACGGCTTACATCAATACCATACCCCCTCACCTGCAAGCGAAGCTACCCGGTGATTATGAGCTTGAGCGGCGTATCCGTGCAATTATCCGCTGGAATGCCCTGGCCATCGTTCAGCGCGCCGGCAAGCGGGGCGGCGAACTGGGGGGGCACATTGCCAGCTTCGCTTCTGCGGCCTCCCTGTACGATGTCGGTTTTAATCATTTCTTCCGTGGCCCGGACGACAAAGGCTGTGGTGACCTGATCTACATTCAGGGGCATTCATCACCGGGCATCTACGCAAGGGCCTTTTTGGAAGGGCGGATTACTGCGGAGCAGTTGGACCATTTTCGCCAGGAAGTTGCAGGCGATGGGCTGAGTTCCTATCCGCACCCGTGGTTGATGCCGGATTTCTGGCAACTGCCAACGGTTTCGATGGGCCTCGGACCCATCATGGCAATTTACCAGGCACGCTTTCTCAGGTACCTGCACAACCGCAGTATCGATGACACTTCCAGGCGCAGGGTCTGGTGTTTCCTGGGTGATGGTGAGACCGATGAGCCGGAATCACTCGGTGCCATTTCTCTGGCGGGCCGTGAAGGCCTGGATAACCTCATTTTCGTGGTTAATTGTAACCTGCAGCGGCTGGACGGACCGGTGCGCGGTAACGGCAAGATTATCCAGGAGCTTGAGGGTGTGTTTCGCGGCGCCGGCTGGAATGTCATCAAGGTCATCTGGGGTTCGCGCTGGGATGCCTTGCTGGCCAAAGACAAGGACGGACTATTGCGCAAACGTATGGAAGAAGCGGTCGATGGGGAATACCAGAATTACAAGGCCAAAGGCGGCGCTTACACCCGCGAGCACTTTTTTGGCGCCTATCCTGAGCTGAAAGAAATGGTAGCCAATATGTCCGATGAAGATGTCTGGCGGCTCAACCGCGGCGGCCACGATTCACACAAAATTTACGCGGCCTATCATGCGGCTGCACAGCATACCGGCCAGCCCACTGTTGTACTGGCCAAAACGGTCAAAGGCTATGGCATGGGAGATTCCGGTGAAGCACTGAATATTTCCCACCAGCAAAAGAAAATGGATGAAGAATCCATACGCTTGTTCCGCGATCGCTTTAAAGTGCCGGTCTCCGATGATGACATCGCGGATGTGCCGTATTACCACCCCGGCGAAGACAGCGTGGAAGTCAAATACATACAGGAACGGCGGCACGCCCTGGGAGGTTACCTGCCGCAGCGCCAGGTTCAGTCCGCCCCATTGGAAGTGCCGTCACTGGAGGCTTTTGAATCCTTGCTCAAGGACACCGGAGAGCGTGAAATAAGTACGACGATGACCTTTGTACGGGCGCTGGCAATCATGCTCAGGGATAAAAATATCGCCAAGTATATCGTACCCATCGTGGCAGATGAAGCACGTACCTTTGGCATGGAGGGCATGTTTCGGCAGTTGGGTATTTACTCGTCCAAGGGCCAGTTGTACACGCCGGTAGATTCTGACCAGCT
>BTRB01000017.1:17500-19802 GCA_036986175.1 Gammaproteobacteria bacterium | reverse complement strand
CTCTAATGCCGCCAGGCAAGCTGGCTGGTTGATGTTTCCATCAACCTCGGGAACAAGCCGAAGCTCATGCCCTACATAGTGAGTTCTGTCAAAAGCGTGTGTGTCTTTGAAACTGGAATATTTATTTGGCTAACGCCAAACAAACTTTGGTGTTATATGACCAAGCCTCTCGGACAATTAGTACCGGTTAGCTTCACACATTACTGTGCTTCCACACCCGGCCTATCAACCTTGTAGTCTACAAGGGTCCTTACAACATCAAGTGTTGAGAGATCTAATCTTGGGAGAGGCTTCCCGCTTAGATGCTTTCAGCGGTTATCCCTTCCGAACGTAGCTACCCGGCAATGCCACTGGCGTGACAACCGGAACACCAGAGGTTCGTCCACTCCGGTCCTCTCGTACTAGGAGCAGCTTCCCTCAAATCTCTAACGCCCACGGCAGATAGGGACCGAACTGTCTCACGACGTTCTAAACCCAGCTCGCGTACCACTTTAAATGGCGAACAGCCATACCCTTGGGACCGGCTACAGCCCCAGGATGTGATGAGCCGACATCGAGGTGCCAAACACCGCCGTCGATATGAACTCTTGGGCGGTATCAGCCTGTTATCCCCGGCGTACCTTTTATCCGTTGAGCGATGGCCCTTCCATACAGAACCACCGGATCACTATGACCTACTTTCGTACCTGCTCGATCCGTCGATCTCGCAGTCAAGCGGGCTTATGCCATTGCACTAATCTCACGATGTCCGACCGTGATTAGCCCACCTTCGTACTCCTCCGTTACTCTTTAGGAGGAGACCGCCCCAGTCAAACTACCCACCACACACGGTTCCCGACCCGGATAACGGGCCTGGGTTAGAACTTCAACTACATCAGGGTGGTATTTCAAGGTTGACTCCACCAGGACTGACGTCCTGGTTTCAAAGTCTCCCACCTATCCTACACAAACCTAGTCAAAGTTCAGTGTGAAGCTGTAGTAAAGGTGCACGGGGTCTTTCCGTCTAGCCGCGGGTACACTGCATCTTAACAGCAATTTCAATTTCACTGAGTCTCGGGTGGAGACAGCGCCGCCATCGTTACGCCATTCGTGCAGGTCGGAACTTACCCGACAAGGAATTTCGCTACCTTAGGACCGTTATAGTTACGGCCGCCGTTTACCGGGGCTTCGATCAAGAGCTTCGACCTAAGTCTAACCCCATCAATTAACCTTCCGGCACCGGGCAGGCGTCACACCCTATACGTCCACTTACGTGTTTGCAGAGTGCTGTGTTTTTAATAAACAGTCGCAGCGGCCTGGCTTCTGCGGCCATCGCCAGCTCAGAGGGCAAGCCTCATCACCGGCAATGGCGTACCTTCTCCCGAAGTTACGGTACCATTTTGCCTAGTTCCTTCACCCGAGTTCTCTCAAGCGCCTTGGTATTCTCTACCCACCCACCTGTGTCGGTTTACGGTACGGTCCTTTGTTACCTATGCTTAGAAGATTTTCCTGGAAGCATGGCATTAACGCCTTCGTCTCTATGTTGAGACCCCACATCACGCCTCAGGATTAATGTGACCCCGGATTTACCTAAGATCACTCCCTACACGCTTGTACCTGGATAACCAACACCAGGCGCATTTAGCCTTCTCCGTCCCTCCATCGCAGTAACAAAAGGTGCAGGAATATTAACCTGCTTCCCATCGACTACGCATTTCTGCCTCGCCTTAGGGGCCGACTCACCCTGCGCCGATTAACGTTGCGCTAGGAAACCTTGGGTTTTCGGCGAGGGAGTTTTTCACTCCCTTTATCGTTACTCATGTCAGCATTCGCACTTCTGATACCTCCAGCAAACCTCCCGGTTCACCTTCACAGGCCTACAGAACGCTCCTCTACCAACCGCAAATTCCGAAGAACTTACGATTCCACAGCTTCGGTATACTACTTTAGCCCCGTTAAATCTTCCGCGCAGACCGACTCGACCAGTGAGCTATTACGCTTTCTTTAAAGGGTGGCTGCTTCTAAGCCAACCTCCTGGCTGTCTGGGCCTTTCCACATCGTTTCCCACTTAGTAGTAATTTAGGGACCTTAGCTGGTGGTCTGGGTTGTTTCCCTTTCCACGACGGACGTTAGCACCCGCCGTGTGTCTCCCGTGCTCATGCTCCTTGGTATTCGGAGTTTGCCATGGTTTGGTAAGTCGGTATGACCCCCTAGCCATAACAGTGCTCTACCCCCAAGGGCAATACACGAGGCGCTACCTAAATAGCTTTCGAGGAGAACCAGCTATCTCCGGGTTTGTTTAGCCTTTCACTCCTAACCACAA
>BTRB01000017.1:0-12500 GCA_036986175.1 Gammaproteobacteria bacterium | reverse complement strand
GAGTGCGGGCCCGTGATACGGGCGGTTCCCGTGATCAGTGCCACGTTGAGCTTGTCGAGCTTGCTGGCATAGATACCGTTCAGCCGCGCGACATATTGATCACGTCGCATCTTCACTTCGGACCAGTCGTGTCCCGAGACGGTGAGGTCGAATCCGAAGTCCGCGACTCTGTGCAACTGATGTGCCGAATGCGCTGCATACCACATGATCTTCTTCGGCACGCAACCGACGTTCACGCAGGTGCCGCCAAGTGGGCCATCCTCAATGACCGCCGCCCTGGCTCCGTACTCGGCAGCGCGCTGCGCATGCGAGATCCCGCCGCCGCCGCTGCCGATCGAAATTAAGTCGAATTCTGCTGTCACACCGCTCCTCCTGATCATTGTAATCTTGATAGCCGTTGGCTGACTGGCCGGCCTGCCGGATGAAAGCCTGCCGCGTATCGTTACGCTGGCCGTGCAATTTCCTGACCGCCGGCAAGCGTAGCATAGTCACCGGGCACGTATAATTGGAATTAGTCTTTCAACGCGTCCAGTCTGGCCTGTAAAATTTCAGTTCCAAGACAGCCACAGCCACCCGGAGAGGTGCGGTTTGCAAGGTTTTGGACTATTCCCTCGTCACTTAGCTCCGCCATTTCTGTCGCCGCCGTTCTATACGCTTCGCGAAAAGGAATTCCGTCACGCGTGAGATCAATGGCATGGTCGGTCGCCAGCATTTCAGCCGTGATGGACTTACGCATGCGCCCCGCCTGCCAGGTAAAACCTGCCAGCAAATCCGGCAACAGTGCGAGGGCCTGCAATCCTTTCCTGAAAGCACGCATCAAGGGCGGCTTGGTGGCTTGTAAATCACGCTGATAACCGGAAGGCAATGAGAGCACCGAGGCCAGTTCGGATTGCGCCCCCTGAACGACGCCGTGTACCGCACGCAGCAGTTCCACCGTGTCAGGATTGTTCTTGTTCGGCATGATGCTTGAACCCGTGCAGTATTGTGCGGGCAGCTTCACAAAACCAAATTCATGGGTTGTAAACAGGCTCAGGTCCCAGGCCAGTCGCCGCAGGTCCAGCGTGCAGGCAGACAGCACAGACAGAGCCTGTAACTCAATTTTGCCACGGCTATTTTGCGCATATTGCGGGTTGACCAGTATGCGTGCAAACCCCAGATCTTCGGCTACCGCCTCCCTGGGCAACTCCAGGTTGACACCAAAACCAGAGGCCGTGCCCAACGGAGAAGCGTCCAGCCATTGGCAGATCAATGCTGCCAGTTCAGCGTTATCTATAAAAGCCTCGGCATGCCCAGCCAGCCACAGGCCGGCGGAGGACGGCATGGCCGGTTGTAAATGGGTATACCCGGCCATCGGCAGATCGCCTTCTGTTGCTACCCTCTCCAGCAGCACAGTAGCAATTTCAGTACAGATATATCGCAGACGGCCGAGGCGATCCTTCATGTACAAACGTAACGCCACAGCGACCTGGTCATTGCGGCTGCGGCCGGTATGAATTTTCCCACCAACCTCGCCAAGCATTTCCGTCAGCCATGACTCAATAGCAGAGTGCCCGTCCTCAAAACTGCCATCCAGCTGCCGTTTACCACCCAGGACATGTTCTTCAATCGACTGCAAGCCTTGCAGCAACTGACCAGCTTCCGCATCGCTGAGAATGCCTGTTTGCTGCAGCCCCCGCACGTGTGCAGCACTGGCCCGCAGGTCAAAAAACAACAGCTCCTTATCGAGCTCGACGTCCTCGCCGGCAAGAAAATCCATTATCGCCGGATCGGTGCTTTCACCCTTGTCCTGTTTCTTCCAAATCAGATCTTTCATACATCAATTCCTGCGTTCTCACCCAGCCCAAGCGCCAGGTTCAGGTTCTGCATAGCCTGTGAGGCGGCACCCTTGAGGAGGTTATCCAGCACCACAACCAGACTGCCACGGGCCGGGTTGCGTGCATCGACGGTAAAGCCGCCAATATGCACATCCGGTGTGCCTTGTACCGCACTGACTTGCGGGATTTCGTTACTTATTTTGATCCTGACTTCATTTGCATATTCAGCCCGGAACAGCGACTGCAAGGCGTCAACTGATGTCGCATGATCCAGGTCAAAAGCGATGGTCAGAGAAATGCCACGAAAAAATGCAGCCACATGCGGCATAAGGCGGACATCGGTGCGCAACTGGCTGCTGATTTCCTTTTCGTGCATATGCCCGCTCAAAGCATAAGGAATCATATTATCCCGCAACACGTCCGGGTCATTGCGCGATGAGGGTGTCTTGCCGGCACCGCTGTAACCGGACACACCAAAAACTACCGGTGCTGAAGCCAGTTGCCCGGCCAGCGGCAGCAACCCGAGCTGGGCGCCGGTGGCATAGCAACCCGGGTTGGCAATCCGGCGCGCATTGCGAATCTTTTCGCGAAAGCGCTCCGGCAGCCCGTAAGTCCAGCCCGGATCAAAACGATAGTCTGCACTCAAATCCAGGATGACGCTATCAGGATATTCAAGTTGAATGGCCGTAACCCACACATCCGCCAGGCCATTGGGCAAAGCCAACACCCAGGCATCTGCCGGGTAATCCGATATGTCTGCTGGTTCAAGCTGGGTGAAACGCCTTGCATCATCCGGCCAGCCATCGCAGGTTGAAGAAATTTTCTCGCCGGCATGGCTGCGTGAACTGGCCAAGCCCAATTCCATGTCTGGATGTGCGGCAATCAGGCGCAGTAATTCTGAGCCCGTATAACCCCGTCCGCCGACCAGGTTTATGCTCCGCGATGCTCTCATTCTGCATCCCAACCCGAGTCACGCTCCAGCGCTTCCACGACGCATCGCTCGCGCTGAGCAGCTTCTTCAATACCGATGGTAAACACCACCCATTGCCCCGACCGGTTGCTGCTGTCGGCCTGCTGAAAATACCAGGGTGTGACCGGATTGGTATTGCGTGAGCGCCAGTACAAGGCAGGATATCGGGCCCGGACCACCTGCCATATGGCCGCGCCGAGACCTTCACCCTGGGCTTCGGATGTCACGATAAACTTGTCCAGGTAAGGCAGGCCGTCAATCCCTTCAACCATGATGGCTGCTGCGCGGCCGGTCTCCGATAACAGCACCAGCGGCTGATCCAATTGCTCAAACCAGCCCTCCCGCAGGGTTCGTCCAAATGATTCTTCAACCAGCTTCTTTACGCGGCTCAGGGTTTCAGAATCCGGCTCCTCATGTACATTGATCGCTTCACCTTTTCTGACCAGCGTACCCGCACCCCGGTAGGTAAAAAGCTCGCGCGTCAGGTGCGCGGCAGACGTGATCGAGACAGAGGTATTATCCGGCAGCTTTTGTAACATCTCGTTGATCTGCTGCAACTTCAGGCGCATGCCGGAATGTACCCAGGGTTGCTGCATCAACGCTTCATAATCGTTTGTCAGGCTGACCGCAGAGATAATGCGGTCCTGACGATCAAGCAGACCGCCGGCCGGGGACAGAAAAATAACTTTGTGCGGCTGCAAAGCCCAGACCAGTTCCCGCGTGGCAATATCAGCATTGATATTGAGAACCTGGCCTGACGGTGATTCCCCCAGGCAGGTCAGCACCGGTACCGCGCCTCTGCGCACAGCACTTTCCACGGCGTTTAGTTCCACCTGTTCAACCTCACCCACCAAACCGAGGCTTCCCTGGTCAAGAAAACTGCACTGAAATACACCGTGTTGAATACTTCTGGCCCGAATCCCCTTGTCTTCCAGGGCCTCGACCAGGCGCAGGTTTTCTTTGTACATCAATGGCCGCGCCACTGACATGACCGCTTCTGTCGTTACCCGCAGGCCATCCCGGCGCTCAGTCTCGATACCGGCATCGGCAAGCGCCTGGTCGAGTTGCGGGCCGGCACCATGCAAAACTACCGGTATCAAACCCAGCCGGTGCAAAAAAGCCAGCGCCGAAGTCAGCTCGTCCAGGTGGTCGCGCAGTATTCCGCCACCGACTTTGACCACAGCAAAGCGCGCCTGGCTGGTACCGGAGAATTCCTTCAGGTATTGCTGCGCTTCCCGGCTGGAACCTAGCTGCGCGAGCAGTTCATGGACGACCTGGCGAACATCAGTCATGAGCATTTACCAATTTTGTATAGCGTTGCAAAGCTAATTCCAGTTGTTCAACGCTGACCCACTCATCGACAGCATGTGCCTGCGCAATATTACCCGGGCCAAGCACGATGGCAGGTATACCTGCCCGGGCAAACAGGGATGCCTCGGTCCAGAAATCAACAACAGGACCAGGCTCAATTCCATGCTTCGCAGCGAAAGCCTGCGCCCTTGCCACATCCATCCCCGAAGTCGGCAGAGGCGGGCCGGAAAACGGCACATGCCATCGGGCTGATTCACCGTGTTCAAGTCCCGACATCACAGCCAGAAAATCTTCATTGCTGTCTCCCGGGGACAGGCGGGCACTCCAATGCAGCTTTGCCTCATCTGCGATAACGTTGGACTTCACCCCGCCTTGTACTTCACCCACGTTAAAACAGGGCCTGCGGCCTTCCCGCTCAAGCTGTGCCGCCTTAGTCACGGCAGCCGCCACCCAGCCTGATAGTTTATGCAAGGCGTTATCCTGCAGTGCCCGTGGCTCGGACGAGTGTCCGGACACACCGGAGAATTGACCTTTTACTGAAAGATAACCACGATGACTCAAAACAGCCCTGCAGTCCGTGGGCTCTGCCACGACCACCTGGCTAAAAGGTTCAGCTTGACCTGCGTTTACAAACTCGTTGACACAGCAACCGCTGGCGCCTTCTTCATCGCTGGTGAATAACATCGCCATCGGTCCATGGGTAAAAGCAGCAACTTCCAGCAAACAGGCCGCAGCACCCTTGATATCACAGGCACCCCGGCCATACACACGGTCTTCGTGCTGCGTTAACTCAAATGCCGGAAAGCGGGAACCTTCAATAACGGGGACCGTATCAAGGTGGACATTGAATAACAGCGATGGCTCACCGCGTACTGCCAGCATACTGACCCGTCCCAGACCATGGTCGGTCATATCGATTCCAAAATCCGGCCCCAGCGATTCACTGATCCAGCCAAATATGGCGGCATCAGCAGCAAGAGACCGTGGTGGATTTTGCGTATCAAACGCCACCAGCTGTTCGAGGTATTTGAGTACGCCAACACCATTCATTTTGTTGGTTTCCCGCCCTTGGCCGCCCGCACCCGCATCGCCGTTGTTGAGCTTTGTCCGAGCAGTTTGATAAAACCCTCGGCCTCTTCCGGCGACCAGTTACAACGTTGAGCGTAAACAGCATTCGGGTCCTGCACTATGAAGTCGGATTCAACCGCCACCGCATGCATGGTTCCGCCGGTGGTTTCCAGGGTTACGCTGCCCGTCACCGCTGACTGGGAACTGGCCAGGTAGGCTTCAAGATCCTGCTTGTGCGGCTCATAAAAGAAGCCGGTGTAGACCATTTCAGCCCAGCGTTGCGCGACCTGGTGGCGGAACTGGTTTTGCAGGCGTGTATTTACGCAGTCTTCCAGCGCCTGGTGCGCCAGCAATAGCGCATCAATGCCGGGGCATTCGAAAACAATCCTGCCTTTGAGTCCGATACTGACGTCTCCGGTGTAAATATGGTGGCCCACACCATACTGACCAAACGCCTTGTTCAGGAACTGCAGAATCTTCGGTCCGGTCATAGCCTGTCCATCGATGGCCACCGCCCTGCCCTGCTCGAAGTCAATTGACACCTGCAGAGGCTGTTCTGGCCATTCACTTCTTGGCCGGCTCAATTGCCAGGTTTCAGTATCGGGCGCTGCAAACCGGTCAATTTCACTACCGGAAATAGTCACTCCCAGCAGGTTTTCATTGATGGAGTACTTGCCGGTTTTTTCTGCTATGGATACGCCGGCATTTTGCAGTAATTCGATCTCGATATCGCGGATATTGCCGGAATGCTTCTGCAAATCCCTGACCGGGGCATGGATTTCATAATTACCCACACTTCTGACCGTCTGGTCAAAACGTAACTGGTCGTTACCCATTCCGGTACAACCATGCGCGAAGTGCCTGGTACCCAGTTCATCACACAGTTGCAGGCACAGCCGCACAATCAGGTAGCGGTCTGAGCATAACATCGGGTACTCACCCAGTATGCGGGATTGGCTCCACACCAACGGCACGACAAATTCGTCCCAGATCAGCTGGCTGGCATCCACCTGGTGATGTTTGCTCGCACCCAATGCCAGTGCCCGGTCTTCGACCCACTGCACCTCATCCTGGCTCAGGCCACCGGTATCGACAAATACGGTATGCACCTCATAGTCCAATGCACATAACTCCAATACGCAATAGCTGGTGTCCAGGCCACCCGAAAAAGCCAGCACGATGGGTACCCGGGTGGTGGCGTTTGCAGTAGTGCCAGTCATAATTCTGCTCCGAGCAAATTCATCATCACGGCTTTTTGCACATGTAAGCGGTTTTCCGCTTCATCCAGTGCCAGGCAATAAGGTGCATCCATGACGCCATCGCTGGCCTTGATATTGCGCCGCAACGGCAGGCAATGACTGAACAGACCGTTATTCGTTAAAGCCATTTTCTCTTCATTAACCATAAAATGGCGATAATTTTTACGCAATGCCCACTCTTCTTCCGGCCTGCCGTAGTAAGGCAGCGCACCCCAACTCTTGGCGTATACAAAATCCGCACCGTCGTAGGCCGGGTCAATATCATAGCTGACTTCAAGCGAACCACCGCTGGCAGCAGCGTTGGCCTTTGCTGCTTCCATAAACTGCGAATCCAGCAGATAATCCGGTTCGGGACAGAGCAATGTCACATCCATACCGAACTTGGTACCCATCAACAAAGCTGAATTGGCCACCGCTGTATTCAACGGCCGGGGATGCCAGGTCCAGGTCAACACCATTTTACGTTTGGCTACCGACCCCATTCTTTCGATCAGGGTCATCATCATGGCCAGCTCCTGGCAGGGATGCACAATAGTTTCCATATTGATAACGGGAACACACGAGTGCTTTGCCAATGATCTGATCACGTAATCTTCACGGTCCTTGGACCAGTCCACGAACGAGGGGAATGCCCGTATTCCAATCAGGTCGCAATAGCGTGACAAGACACCTGCGGCCTCGGCAATATGTTCTTCAGCATCGCCATCCATGACGGTGCCGGTTTCAAACTCCAGCCCCCAGGCATCCTTCCCCGGCTGCAGCACAATGGCGATACCCCCCAGTTGTTGCATACCGAGATCAAAGGAAGTCCGTGTACGCATGGACGGGTTAAAAAACAACAAGGCGATAGAGCGCCCCTTCAAACTGGAATTAATCGGGTTCTGTTTCAACTCTCCCGCCAATTGCAACAGGGATGCCAGGTCTTGCTGTGACCAGTCGATGGTGGACATAAAATGTTTCACTACCCAATCTCCCTAAAAATAATTCTAAAAATCAATTCCATTGGCATGCCGGTATCAACCGGCCCCTACAAAAAAACCCGGCTTTTGGCCGGGTTTTAATTTATTCGTTCGTGTCTCTATCAATAACGCATGGCAACCCGGCCCGTTCAGTGAAACCCTGGACGTCGCAGACGGCGGATACAACGGTTGCCGGTTATTGTATAAACAGAAAAAATCATATTTTCAAAATCGCTGCTAAAGTCGTATTGAATTATGAAGTTGAATCTACGTGGTTTCCTCTTTTTTTGCAATAGCTTATTTGTTATTCAAGCTGGGACTTAGAACGATGAACTTGTCGGTGTCATTTGCGCCCGGGGATATACAGGTCGGTAATCGTTCCTTCAAATACCTCAGCTGACATCGCGATGGTTTCTGAAAGTGTCGGATGTGGGTGAATCGACAGGCTGATATCTTCTGCTTCACCACCCATTTCAATGGCCAAAACACATTCAGCGATCAAGTCACCGGCATGTGGTCCAACAATGCCGGCACCGATCAACCTGTTGGTGGCAGGATCAAACAATAGCTTGGTAGAACCTTCAGTACGGCCGAGCCCCATGGCCCTGCCACTGGCAGCCCACGGGAATTTACCGAGTTTGTAATCAATGCCCTGCTCTTTTGCCTGGGTTTCTGTCAAACCAGCCCACGCAATTTCAGGATCGGTGTAGGCCACCGATGGAATGACCCGCGCCTCAAACGCACTTTTCATACCGGCACAGACTTCCGCTGCAACCCTGGCTTCGTGGCTGGCCTTGTGCGCCAGCATCGGCTGGCCGACGATATCGCCGATAGCAAAAATATGCGGCACGCTGGTGCGCATTTGCCTGTCCACGGGGATGAATCCACGCTCGGTCACCTCGACACCAGCGCTTTGAGCGCCAATCTTATGTCCATTGGGAATTCGGCCTACTGAAACCAGCAGACGGTCAAACACGGCGTTTCCCGGGGTTTTGGCACCCTCAAAGATGACATGCAGACCGTCATCCGCCGGTTCCGCCGAAGTGACTTTTGTATTCACATAGATGCCGGCATAACGGGTATTGATGCGTTTTTGCAACGGCCTGACCAGGTCTTTGTCGGTACCAGGCATCAGCTGGCCGGTTAATTCGACCACGGTCACTTCACTACCGAGACCCTGGTAAACGCCGGCCATTTCCAGGCCGATGATCCCACCGCCAATCACCAGCAAATGGGCCGGCACGTCTTTTAGTTCCAGCGCATCGGTAGAATCCATCACCCGCGGGTCGTCCCACGGCAATCCCGGTAATTTGAAGGCTTGCGAACCTGCTGCAATGATGGCCCGGGCAAACTTGACAATGCGATCACCCTGTTCCGATTCGATGCGCATTTCGTGGCTGTCACTGAATTCCCCGTTGCCCCGGATGACAGTAACACCGCGCTGTTTCGCCATGGATGCCAGACCACCCGTCAGCTGGCCAACAACCCTTTCTTTCCAACCACGCAATTTATCGATATCAATATCCGGCTCACCGAACACCACACCGTGGTCCGCCATGGCGGCCGCTTCGTCAATAACAGCAACCACGTGCAACAGGGCTTTAGACGGTATGCAGCCTACGTTCAGACAAACGCCGCCGAGGGTCGAATAGCGCTCGACCAGGGCAACTTTCAGCCCCAGGTCTGCTGCCCGGAAAGCTGCGGTATAGCCACCCGGCCCGGCACCCAGCACAACAAGATCAAAGTCGTAATCAATGGACGGGTCAATATCTTCAACCGGGTTGCTTTGTTCCGGCTCCGCAGATGCGACCGCTGGCCCGGCTGGTTCGCTGACTTCCTGAACGGGCGCAGACTGTTCGGCGGTAGCGGCGATTTCATCCACTTCCAGGGTGGCGATTAACGAACCTTCTGAAACCAGGTCATCCAATGCAACACCCAGGGAAATGATGACCCCGGCAGCGGGCGACGGGACTTCCATCGTGGCCTTGTCACTTTCCAGCGTCACCAGTGATTGCTCGGCATCAACATGATCCCCGGTTGCAATCAGCACCTCAATAACCGGTATATCGGTAAAGTCACCAATATCCGGTACGCGTATTTCGATCTTATTACTCATCCACTACTACTTTTAATCAATACTCAATTGCTCATCTGAGAGCCCTTCGCTAATCACCAGCTTGCCGTCCTGCTGACGCAAGCTGTAATGCCTGAGAAAGCTCATACCCAGCAATACCTCGCTGAACTCCCCGCTGGTAATTGTTGCGCGCACATCCCTGCGGCTAATCCCGCCGATGGATACCTCGTTCAGCCTCGTCATCCAGGCTTTCGACGGCCCCGCGGCTGTCATTACCTTTACCGGAGGGCCAAATTTCAGCCCCAGAGCCCGGGCCATTGATTCGGGTACTGCGACATCGGTTGCGCCGGTATCAACCAGGAAATTGACGGGCTGATTGTTGATTTTCCCTTGCACCTGGTAGTGTCCGTTGCGGTCCTGTTCCAGCACGATCATCGCAGCACCACCCGCATCTATTGAAATGACTGTGCCTCCGTCCTCCTCCAGCGCGGAAAACAGGGCGTACAAACCAGCCAACAGAACCAGGGCGGCAAGCCAAATCATGCGTCTGCCAATACGTGATTCTGGATTGTCCCGGTAAGCGTTCATTCAGGCTGCTCTAGATCCATTTTTTCAAAATCTTCCAGGCTGGTTGCCAGATAACGGGCAAAACGAGCAGCATTCGCGCCATCAATCACGCGGTGGTCATAGGACAACGACAATGGCAGCAACAAACGTGGCTGGAAAGATTCGCCATCCCACCGCGCACTGATACCTGAGCGTGAGACGCCCAGTATGGCGACCTCCGGTGCATTGATAATAGGCGTGAATGACGTACCGCCAATACCGCCGAGACTTGAAATTGAAAAAGAGCCACCCTGCATTTCAGTGGGCTTGAGCTTGCCGTCACGGGCTTTCTGGCTGAGTTCCGCAAGTTCTGCGGCCAGTTGGAATATGTCTTTCTGATCGCAATCCCGAATCACCGGCACGACCAGACCATTGGGTGTGTCCACGGCAATGCCGATATGGAAATACTTCTTCAACACCAGGTTTTCACGCGTCTCGTCCAGCGATGCGTTGAAGATTGGAAATTCTTTCAGTGCGGCCACGGCAGCCTTGATCATAAACACCAGTGGTGTCAGCTTGAAGCCCCGTTCTTTGGCCTTGTCTGCATTGGCCTTGCGGTAAGCCTCCATGTCTGTAATGTCGGCAAGATCATTTTGTGTGACATGCGGAATGCTGAGCCAATTGCGGTGCAGATAGGCACCGGAAATCTTTTGAATCCGCGTCAGTGGTTGCAGCTCAATTTCGCCATAGCGGCTGAAGTTGACCCTGGGTGGTGGTGGCAAATCAAAACTCAGGCCACCTGAAGCCGGTGCCGTAGCGCCAGACAGAGCCGATTTGACGAAAGCGTTGATGTCTTCACGGATGATGCGCCCACCACGTGCACTGCCTTTGACCTGAACCAGGTCTACACCCAATTCACGCGCGAACCGACGAATTGCCGGGCTGGCATAAGGTGCGTTTGACGGCAGGCTTGCGTTTGCATCCATCGGAACCGGTGGTGATTGTCTGCTGCCGGCGGAAGGCGGCGCAGGCACCCCACCTTTTACAGGTGTAGCCTGCTTGACCCCTTCAGTTGCCTGATCAGATGCGCCCGTTACAGATTCGGCTTCAGCAGTTTCAATGACGGCAATAATGTCACCCTCAGATACCGTGTCGTCCAGTTGCACACGTAATTCAGCTATGACTCCGGCCACCGGTGCCGGTACCTCCATCGTCGCCTTATCGCTTTCCAGCGTGACCAGGGATTGCTCAGCCGCAACCGGATCACCAGCCGCAACCAGCACTTCAATGACCGGCACATCGCTGAAGTCACCAATATCCGGAACTGCAACCTCAATACGTCTGGTCAACGCCTTACACCCCTGACGGGTTGGGTTTGGAGGGATCAATGCCCAGGCGATCGCGCGCTTTCAACAATTCCGCAGCAGAGACCGCACCCCGTTGACACAGTGCGTGCAGCGCCGTGTAAACGATACTGTTATGATCCACTTCGAAGAATCGACGCAGATTTTCGCGTGTATCAGAACGACCAAAACCATCCGTTCCGAGCACGGTGTAATCTGTATGCGGCAGGTAGGGCCTGATCTGTTCGGCGAAGGTACGGACATAATCAGTAGCAGCAACCACCGGACCTTGCCGGCCCTCCAGGCACTTCGATATCCACGTTGTCCTTTGCTCAGCCTCAGGATTCAGGCGGTTATAACGTTCTGCATCGATCCCGTCGCGCTTTAATTCGGTAAAGCTTGTCGCGCTCCAGATTGTTGCGCTGACGCCGTATTCACCTTCCAGGATTTCTGCTGCCGCAATCACTTCACGTAAGATAGCACCGGAGCCCATCAACTGGACACCGGGCTCACCGTCACTACCGGCCCGAAAACAATACAAACCTTTGCGGATACCCTCTTCCGCCCCTGCGGGCATGGCCGGGTGGCTGTAGTTTTCATTCAGTACGGTGATGTAGTAATACACGTCTTCCTGCTGCTGGTACATCCGCTGCATACCATCGTGCAAAATGACAGCCAGCTCATAGGCAAAGGTCGGGTCGTAGGAAATACAGTTGGGAACCAGCCCGGACATAACATGGCTGTTACCGTCTTCGTGCTGCAGGCCCTCACCATTGAGGGTCGTACGTCCGGAAGTGCCACCGAGCAGGAAACCGCGTGCACGCATATCACCCGCAGCCCACGCGAGATCACCGACACGCTGGAAACCGAACATGGAATAAAAGATAAAGAATGGAATCATCGGCACGCCGTTGTTGGCATAACTGGTGGCTGCAGCAATCCACGAGGACATGGCTCCGGCCTCGGTGATACCCTCCTGCAGAATCTGACCGTTGGTGTCCTCTTTGTAGAACATCAGCTGGTCAGAATCTACCGGCGTGTACAACTGGCCCTTGGACGAGTAAATACCCAACTGCCGAAACATGCCCTCCATGCCAAAGGTACGTGCTTCATCTGCCACGATGGGTACGATATACCTGGCGATATTTTTATCCCT
>BTRB01000016.1:0-20443 GCA_036986175.1 Gammaproteobacteria bacterium | reverse complement strand
CAAAACGATGCTGTTCATCCACGATAACGAGCCCGAGCTTACTGAATTCAACGCCTTCCTGCATCAAAGCATGTGTGCCGATAACCATTTCAGCACCGGTTCTTATCCTCTCCAGTGCAAGGGCACGCTTCTTGCCGGTTACTTTCCCGCTCAACCACACCGGCTCTATCTCAAGTGGTTCCAGCCATTTGCTGAACACCCGTAAATGCTGCTCGGCCAACAGTTCGGTTGGTGCGGTGATTGCTGTCTGGTAGCCATTGCCGGTTGCCCTCAGCACAGCCAATGCGGCAACCACGGTCTTACCCGAACCCACATCCCCATGAATCAGCCTCAGCATGGGTGTGCTGCATGCCAGGTCACGGTGGATTTCATTCACTACACGTTGCTGGGCCCCGGTCAGGTTGAACGGCAAGCGCTGCAGGAAACCACTTTCCGCGGCAGAACGGGTCGGCATTTCCGGGGCTTGCCGGTTGCGCTGTTGCCGGTGCAGCTTTTGCATACTCAGGTTATGAGCCAGCAATTCTTCCATCGCCAGGCGTTTTTGCGCAGGGTGGTCACGCATTGCAAGTGCAGCCACGTCGGCATCAGGCGGTGGGCGGTGAATATAATCCAGCGCTTTGGTCAGTGACGATAATTTGAACGACTCCAGCAAGGCTGGGGGCAGGAGTTCTTCCAGTTCCAACTCACCACAACGCATCAAGGCCAGCGCCTGATCTGTCAATTTGATCCAGCTGTTCTGGCCCAGGCCCTCGGTGGTGGGATAAACAGGCGTCAACCGGTCTGCGATGGGTTCATCAGCATATCCGCTCAGCCGGGTGTAGCTTGGGTGTACCATCTCAAGGCCCTGGAATCCGGCTCGTACTTCACCGAAACACCGCAACAGCATGCCTCTGGATAGTTGTTGTTTCTGGTAGGCCCGAAAGTGGAAAAACCGCAATGTGATGCGACCTGTGCCGTCGGACAACACGGCCACCAGCATGGATCGGCGTCCGCGCACAATGGCGGAATGCTCAACCTGTCCTTCGATCAGTACCCGCTGTCCGGGTTTGCAGGCACCTATCGGGTGTATGCGGGTACGGTCTTCATAACGGATAGGCAGGTGGAACAGTAAGTCTTTCACCTGGTTGATGCCAAGTGCATTGATTTTGTCAGCGAGTTTGGGGCCGACGCCGTGAAGATCCGTTAGAACCATGGGTCGAACCTCAGTCAACCTCCTTCAAACTGCGAGTATCGCGTCCATTTCGACTTCAGCACCCTTCGGCAGTGCGGCTACACCGACCGCCGCCCGCGCAGGAAATGGTGTTGCAAAGTACTGCTCCATGATGGCATTAACCTGTGGGAAATTACCCATGTCCGTCAAATAGACTGTCAGCTTGAGAATATCATTAAGTGAACCGTCTGCAGCTTTACATATGGCGGATAAATTATCGAATACCTGTGTGATCTGGGCTTCGATACTGCCGGCAACCATCTCCATGCTGGCAGGATCAAGGGGGATCTGGCCGGAAACAAAGACCAGGCCATTGTGATTGACGGCTTGAGAATAGGGTCCGATGGCTCCAGGCGCGTAGTCGGTATGAATTATATTTTTGTTCATTTCGCTTGCTCCCGCCGGGACGGCTTGCTGTTCGATAGTCTGGGTCAGGCAATGATCCGGCTGACACGGATCACATTGCGGTTACGTCTCAGCCGCCGCATTACACGTGCCATGTGATCACGGTCTCTAACGCTGATGGTAAACAACAGTGTGGCTATTTCAAGGTTGGCTTCGGGCTGTTCGATTTTCTCGATATTGCTGCCGGCTTCACCAATGCTGGTTGATATATTCGCCAGTACCCCGGGTATGTTTTTTGCAGAGATTCGCAGCGCCACTTCGAACATACCGCGCCGGATGGGTGCCCAGGTCACGTCAAGGCAGTGATCCGGGTGTTTACGGAATTCCCGAACGTTACGGCAGTCGGACCGGTGAACCACCACGCCTTTGCCTGCTGAAAGATAGCCCATGATAGTGTCGCCCGGTACCGGATGACAGCAGGCGGCAAAGGTTACAGCGCTGCCTTCAGAACCTGCAATTGACAGTGCTTCTGTGTCCTCTCCTGCTTCCTTGGTGCGGACTTTCGGCGCCAGTTTTGCCGCCACCACACTGGCCAGAAGGTTGCCGAGAGCAAGGTCCTCCAGCAGGTCTTCCTGGCGTTTGAAATTGTTGTCTTTCAGGTATCGGTTCATACGCTTTTGCGGTACAGCATCAACGTCGGAGCCACGAGCATTCAGCGCGGTTTCCAGCAGGCGCAAGCCGAGCGCCACGGTATCTGCCTGTTCAAGACTCTTGATGTAATGGCGTATGGCTGTCCTGGCTCTTGCGGTCGTCACGAAATCGAGCCATTCGGGGATCGGGTGCGCGGCGTCATCGGTAATAATTTCTACCGTTTGGCCGTTGGCAAGCCGGGTGGATAAGGGCACTTCAAGCTTGTCGACCAGGATGCTGCTGGTATGATCGCCGACGCCGGTGTGGATGGCGTAGGCAAAATCCAGTGCGGTTGCGCTGCGGCGCAGATCAATAATCTTGCCCTTGGGTGTGAACACAAAAATCTGGTCGGGGAACAGGTCCGATTTCGCGCTATCAAGGAATTCCATTGAATCATTGCTGTGCCGTTGTACTTCGACCAGTTGCGTTAGCCACTCCCGCGCACGTACCTGCGCAGAACCGGAGGTGGTTTCCCCACTCTTGTACTGCCAGTGAGCCGCTGCACCTTTCTCAGCCATGATATCCATTTCCCGGGTGCGGATCTGGATTTCGACGGGCAAGCTGAAAGGGCTGCTTAGTATGGTATGCAGGGACTGGTAGCCATTGGCCTTTGGCAGGGCGATATGATCCTTGAAGCGGCCAGGCTTGGGCCGGTACAGGCCGTGGACCGCACCGAGCGCGAGATAACAATGAGGTTCGGAGTGGGTGATGATGCGAAAAGCATACACATCCGTCACCTCGGAAAACGACAGGTCTTTTGACAACATTTTCCGATAGATGCTGTAGGGTGTTTTTTCCCGGCCCTTGATATCACAAGGAATGCCGGCTTCGGACATCTTCCTTTTCAGGGCTTTGTGAATATCGGCGATGATCTCGCTACGGTCACCGGTTACCGTGCTGATGTGTTCCGCGATGGTACGGTGGCGCCACGGAAACAGGTTGGCGAAACCCAGGTCCTGCAATTCCGATTTGATGCCGTTCATGCCAAGCCGGTCAGCAATAGGTGCGTAGATATCCAGGGTCTCGCGCGCAATCCTGCGTCTCGATCCAGGACCCATCGAACTGAGCGTACGCATATTGTGCAGACGGTCTGCCAGCTTGATGAAAATGACCCTTAAATCCCGTGACATCGCCAGCATCAGCTTGCGGAAACTTTCCGCGTCCGCCTCATGGCGTGTACGGAATTTCATTGCATCCAGCTTGGTAACGCCGTCCACCAGTTCAGCAACCTCGTCGCTGAAGCGTGACTGGATTTCCTGCTTGGTTAACAGCGTGTCTTCAATGGTGTCATGCAGGATGGCGGCGGCCACACTGGCATAGTCCATACGCATGCCGGCCAGTATGCTGGCCACAGCAACAGGGTGGAGTATATAGGGTTCACCGGTTTTTCGGGTTTGGCCCTCGTGTGCGATTGCACCTGCCTCAAAAGCACGGAGGACGATGGCGACCTTTTCCGGTTCCAGGTAGGTGTTGAGCAGGTCCCTCAGATCAAGAACCGGCTCCGGTAAGGTCGTCGGGGTTGCCAGCATACTTATGGTTTGAGGTCTTCTTCCCCCGGTTCCATGTCAAATACCTCGGCAGCTTCGATTTCAGCCTGCAATATATCAACACGCTCTGCATCGATCAGGCCTTCCGCAATCTCGCGCAACGCGATGACAGTGGGTTTGTCATTTTCTTCCTCAACCATCGGTTCTGCGCCGTTGGCGATTTGGCGAGCGCGCTTGGTTGCGGTCAAAACCAGTTCAAAGCGGTTATCAATATTGTTTAAACAATCTTCTACGGTAATGCGTGCCATTTTGAATCCTGTAAGGTGTTAGGCGGAACCGGTCATTTTAACCGCTTCCGAGCAGCTGTGCCAGACGCTGGTAGTTGCTATTTATTTTGCGTGGCCGCTGCATACGTTGATCATTGATGATTGCAGCCAGTTCTTCAAGCGCTACGTCAAAGTTATCATTAACGACCAGCTGGTCAAATTCTGCCCAGTGAGAGATTTCTGCCTGTGCATCCCGCATTCTTCTTTGTATAACATCGGCACTATCCTGCCCACGTTGGGCGAGTCTTTTATGCAGGGTTTCGAGTGACGGCGGAATAATAAAAATGGAACAGCACGCCGGGAAAACAGCCCGTACCTGGCGGGCACCCTGCCAGTCAATATCCAGGATGACATCACGGTCCTGTTCAAGTTGCTTTGCCACCGAGTGGCTGCTGGTTCCGTAGTAGTGATCGAATACCTGCGCGTACTCCATGAAAGTTCCGCGGTCAATCATTTGTGCAAATTCTGCTTCGCAAATGAAGTGGTAATGTTGCCCGTCCTGCTCGCCTGGCCGTGGCTGGCGAGTCGTGTGGGAAACCGACAGTACCAGGCGTGGATCGCGTTCAAGCAGGGCGTTGACCAGGCTGGTTTTACCGCCACCGGATGGCGCGGCGATGACAAACAGATCGCCGCTGGTTTCACTGTCCGCCGGTTGCATTGGTCTATTCGACATTCTGAACCTGCTCACGCATTTGTTCGATCAGCACTTTCAGGTCTACGGCCGCCTTTGACGTGCGCTGATCGACAGATTTTGAACTGAGCGTATTTGATTCGCGGTTGAATTCCTGCATCAGGAAATCCAGTCGGCGGCCCACCGGCTCCTTCAGATCCAGCACGCGGTAGGCTTCTTCAACGTGCGCGTCCAATCTGTCCAGCTCTTCATCAACATCAATCTTCTGCGCCAGGAATGCAATTTCCTGCTCAATCCGTCCAGGTTCGAGAGGTTGCTTCAGATCTGCTATGCGGTTCAGCATACGCTGTTTCAGGGCAGCGTGGATTTCCGGCAGCCACGCCCGCACCTGTTTCGTCAATGTAGCAACGCCCTCGAGGCGCTCACTTATGGCGTTGGCCATCTGTTTGCCCTCGCGGCCGCGACTGGCCCGTAATTCCTGTGCGCCTTCGGAAAGCAACTCCATGGCAGCAGCTTGCAGTGGTACAGGGTCAGGCCGTTTCTCCTCAACCAGTCCCGGCCATTTGAGCATGCGGCCAATATCTACCGGTTGGTCAACGGATGCCAATCGCGTCATTTCCGCATGTACGCCAAGCAGTTCCCTGGCCAGTGGAAGGTTGAGCTTCAGTCCGCTGCCAGCGGCGCCCGGGGCTTCGGCGAAGCGCAGGGTGGCATCAATTTTGCCGCGGCTTAAATACTGGCTCAGGCACTTTCTTATATCTGCCTCCAATGGCCGGAACTCTTCCGGCAGATGCAGTCCAAATTCCAGGTAGCGATGGTTAACGGAACGCATTTCCCAGCTAATGCGTCCAAACTCATGTTGGCGTTCAACCCGGGCAAAACCGGTCATACTTCGAATCATTGCTTTTTCCACGTTGCAGGCAGTGGCACAATGTTACTGGTTCGTTAGCAATACTAAAATAGCGACCTGCATTATTATTTTCATTTTGCAAAAGCAGACACACAGGATCAGTTGATGAGACCCAGCGGCAGACAAGCAGACGAACTACGACTCGTTACTATCACACGCAATTACACCTGTCACGCAGAAGGATCGGTTTTGATCACTTGCGGCAATACCAAAGTGTTGTGTACCGCCTCGGTTGAAAACCGGGTACCGTCTTTTTTACGGGGCAGCGGCGAAGGCTGGGTAACTGCTGAATATGGCATGTTGCCGAGATCTACCGGTACGCGTATGCGCAGGGAAGCTTCCAGCGGCAAACAAGGTGGCCGGACATTGGAAATCCAGCGACTGATTGGCAGATCTTTGCGGGCAGTGGTCGATCGTGCAGCACTTGGCGAACACACGATCACGCTCGATTGCGACGTTTTGCAGGCCGATGGCGGAACCCGCACTGCGGCCATCACCGGCGCCTATGTGGCACTGGTTGATGCCTGCCGCTGGTTGCTCGCCAGCGGCAAAATCAAAATAGACCCGGTGCATGGACAGGTAGCTGCCGTATCTGTCGGGATATTTAAGAACACGGCCGTACTTGATCTTGATTACCCTGAGGATTCCCGGGCGGAAACAGATATGAACGTAGTGATGAACGATGGCGGGGGCTATATCGAATTGCAAGGCACGGCTGAAGGCCACGCGTTCCGAAAGGATGAACTGGACCAACTACTGTTGCTTGCGGATAAAGGCATTAAGTCGTTGCTTGAAGCGCAATCAGCCGCACTATCTGATTGAACCCGTAGTTATCACATACATCACATTGAAGGAGTACCAGTGAGACCGGCTGAGTTTGTTTTAGCCAGTGGCAACCGGGGTAAGTTGCAGGAAATATCCGCCATGCTCAGGCCCTTGGGTCTTGTTGTGCGTCCGCAGAATGACTGGCACGTCCCGGAGGTGGAAGAAGGGGCCCCGACATTTATTGAAAATGCGCTGCTCAAAGCACGCAACGCGGCCCACCATACCGGCTTGCCATCCCTTGCTGATGATTCCGGACTCGTGGTTCCCTCATTGAATGGTGAGCCCGGCATCTTTTCGGCGCGCTATGCCGGTGAAGATGCGGATGACCAGTCAAATATGCACAAATTACTCGCTGCGCTTGAGCATCAGTCCGGGACAGGACGGCAAGCTTATTTTTATTGTGCGATGGTGATTGTGAACACAGCTGATGACCCGGCACCATTGGTGGCTACGGCCCGCTGGCATGGGGAGGTCCTGCATTCGCCAAGGGGTGATGGCGGCTTTGGTTACGATCCCATTTTCGGTGTCAGGGGTTTGCAGTACTCTGCGGCCGAGTTGGAATCTGAACAGAAGCATCAGGTCAGCCATCGCGGACAGGCTTTAAGGGAGCTTGTAAAGCAGTTGCGTGAGCGGGATGGCGCTTGTTGAAAGCCCCGCCATTAAGTGTGTATGTACACATGCCCTGGTGTGTGCGCAAATGCCCATATTGCGATTTCAATTCGCATGCGGTACCAGCCAGTCTGCCTGCTGAGGAATATATCCAGGCGCTGATTGCAGATCTTGAAGGTGATCTGCCGCTGGTCTGGGGACGTCCCGTGGGCAGCGTCTACTTTGGCGGCGGAACACCCAGTTTATTCTCAGCCAGCCATGTCGCCGCATTTCTGTCTGCTATGCGGGCGCGGCTGGATCTCAGGCCTGATGTAGAAATTACGCTGGAGGCAAACCCGGGAACTGTGGAACACGACAGTTTCACCGCGTATGCGCAAGCCGGGATCAACCGGGTCTCTCTCGGCGTGCAGAGTTTTTCTGATGAGCGGCTTATGGGAATCGGCCGCATCCATGGCAGTGTTGAAATTGATCAGGCCCTGCAGTCACTGTCCGAGGCCGGCATTGCGAATTTCAACATAGACTTGATGTATGCGCTACCCGGACAGAGCCCGGCTCAATCCAGGCATGATGTTGAAATGGCTATCAATGCCGGACCCGCCCATATTTCTTATTATCAGCTAACCATTGAACCCAATACCGCGTTTGCCGCACAGCCACCACTTCTGCCGGCAGACGATGTGGCCTGGGACATGCAGCAAGCGGGTGTGGATATGCTTGAGGCAGCCGGTTACGGGCAATATGAAATCTCCGCCTTCGCGCGAACTGGAATGCAAAGCCGGCACAATATGAACTACTGGAGATATGGCGACTTCCTTGCTGTCGGAGCCGGCGCACACGGGAAGATAAGCTTGCCGGCAGAAGGTGTTGTGCAGCGCTACGCCAAGCACCGCCACCCGAAGCGCTACCTGCAGGGCTCAGCAGATAGTGGGTGGCTGGCGGAAAAGCGTGTGGTGACGGATGATGAGCGTGTGTTTGAATTCTTTCTTAACCAATTAAGACTGAAGCGGGGCGTATATATCGACGATTTTGGCCCGCGTACCGGCCTGCAGTGGAAGATCGTTGAAACCCGGGTACAAAAAGCCATCGACACAGGCTTGCTGGAGGTCGTCCAAAAGCGTCTCAGGCCGACCAGTCTGGGTTGGAAGTTCGTAAATGATATCCAGCAGATGTTTCTGCCGTGACCGGCATTTTGCCACCCTAATAAAGCGGTATCAGAGATTCCCTTGCATTGCGGCTAAAGCATCGTTAAAATTCCCGGCTCTTTAGACCAAACGTATTCCGGAATATGTGATGAAGGCTGATATTCACCCAGAGTATCGTGAAGTGGTTTTTCAGGATTTATCTTCTGATTTCGCAATCCTGACCCGCTCCACGGTAAAAAGTAAAGAAACCATCAAATGGGAAGATGGTAACGAGTACCCGCTGATTAAAGTGGAAGTATCAAGTGCGTCTCACCCGTTTTATACCGGCAAACACAAGTTGATGGATACCGGTGGTCGCGTAGACCGCTTTAAACGCCGTTACAATAAGTAAGCCTGGTAAGCCTGGATTTGACAGATAAAGCCCGGATCGGTTGAGCCGTTCCGGGCTTTTTACTGTGCGCGCAAGTGGAACAGGACTTGGGCAATGTGAGATAATGGCCGGCCGTAAAGTACTAAACCCAACGTAGTTAACAGGGAGTGCACCGTGTCTGATCCCCGCGTGATTATCAAAGACGAAAGCAATGGCAAAAGCCTCGAGTTGCCCGTCATCCGGGGAACCGAAGGCGAACCCACCCTGGCCATCAAATCCCTGCCTTCAGCACTGGGTTACTTTACCTACGATCCGGGGTTTACTGCCACGGCCAGTTGCACCAGTAGCATCACGTTTATCGATGGCGGAAAAGGTATCTTGCGCTACCGCGGTTACCCGATTGAACAGCTGGCAGAAAAAAGCGACTTTCTGGAAGTAGCCTACCTGTTGCTTACCGGTGAACTTCCCTCTGGTGGTGAACTGGAGGAATTCAAACATGACATCACCTACCATACGATGATTAATGAAAAGCTGAACACTTTTATTACCGGCTTTCATTATGATGCACACCCGATGGCCATGATGGCCGGGGTCGTGAGTTCACTGTCTGCGTTTTATCACGACAAAATGGACATGGATAACCCCGAACACCGCATGCTCGCTGCCAAACGTATCATCGCGAAGATGCCTACCATCGCAGCGGCTAGTTACCGGCACCATATGGGATGGCCAACTGCCTATCCCAAGAATTCCCTGGACTTTACCGAGCGTTTCCTGCACATGATGTTTTCAGTGCCTTCCGAGTCCTATGAGATCAATCCGGTCGCTGCCAAGGCACTGGATCTATTGTTCATATTGCATGCGGATCACGAACAAAACGCCAGCACATCAACTGTAAGGCTGGTGGGCTCAACGGGTGCAAACCCTTATGCCAGTGTTGCAGCGGGTATATCTGCACTTTGGGGTCCGGCACATGGCGGGGCCAATGAGGCCGTATTGAAAATGCTGGATGAAATTGGAGACGTTTCACAGGTGGGGAAATTTATAGACCGTGCCAAAGACAGGGAAGACCCTTTCCGCCTGATGGGGTTCGGCCACCGCGTGTACAAAAATTATGACCCCCGTGCATCCATTATTCGTGTGGCTGCCTACGAAGTTTTAGAAGCACTGGGCACCAGTGATCCAGTGATGGATCTCGCCATGGAACTGGAACGAATTGCGCTGGAAGATGACTACTTTGTTACCAAGAAGTTATACCCAAATGTCGATTTTTATTCCGGAATTATCTACAAGGCACTCGGTATTCCAAGAAGTATGTTCACGGTCATGTTTGCCATTGCCAGGACGGTGGGTTGGGTGTCCCAATGGCTGGAGCAGGAGGAGACGCCCACGCCTATCGGTCGTCCGAGACAGGTATATAACGGACCGGGTGAGCGGCAGTACCTGCCGGTGGAATCCCGCTAAGCTTGACAGTAAACCAGGGTTTAACCACTCGTCAGCAGGCATTCCACTTCGGACAATGGTGCTCGTTTTTGCGGGCGACCGTCCACCGGGCTGAGCGGGGCCTGGCGCAGGTCCACATGACTGGGCAGGGCTACACGCGTACTGATACCCAACCGCTCTGCTGCTTTTTGTTTGGCAATGCGAAAGTTGAATTGTGTTTGCGTGACCATAATGCGGGCAGCTTCGGCTGCGATTTCACGGCGTGTTTGGCTGGGTTTCTTATTGTTTCGGGTGGAAAGCCTCTCAGTAGCTGTCGTATGGATCTTCTTCCGCGCTGACATCAGAATGATCTCCTTCCACTGCATCTTCCATTGGCGGAAGACTTCCTGTTTCAAATACTTCCATAACTGCGGCAGGGTTTTCAAGTCTTGCGAGCAATCCTGTGTCAGGATCAATGCGTGCCTGGGTAATACCTTCGGGTATTTCCAGGGCCTGGTCCGGCACATCCTGCAAGGCGACGCGCATATAATCAATCCAGATAGGTAGGGCCGCTTTTCCGCCTACTTCATAACGTCCCAGGGGCTCGTGGCTGTCAAACCCCATCCAGACGGAGGTTACTACTTCGCTGTTGTAGCCGGAAAACCAGGCGTCACGCTGTTCGTTGGTTGTACCGGTTTTACCGGCCAGGTCGTTGCGGCCCAGGGCCATGGCCTTTTTGCCGGTACCCCTGCGGACTACGTCCATCATCATGGAGCGTACCAGGAAGGTATTTTGTGCGCTGATTACCCGTGGTGCAGGTAATGTTCTCGCAACGGCATCGTGTATCTCAACGGTTTCCTGTTCTGTGATCTGAAGGTCTGCTCCGGTTTCAAGTTGCAGTGGCCTGAAACTGGGCTTTGCTAATGGAGCGGTCAGCGGCTCATCTTCAGGCTTGTCCGCGTTCACACAGCCTGCACAAACGACCCGGGGGCTGGCGGCAAACAGTACGGTTCCTTTTGGATCCACCACGCGTTCAATATAGTAGGGGTCGATCAGGTAACCGCCATTGGCGAACACCGCATAGCCTCTCGCAATACTGAGGGGCTTGAGTGACGCGCTGCCTAACGCCATGGACAGGTTACCCGGCAATTCGGCCGGATCGAAGCCGAACCGGCTGATATATTTACTCGCGTATGGGATGCCGATATCCCTCAGCAGTCTTATGGATACGAGGTTTCGTGAATTGACCATGGCTTCGCGCAGTCGCGTGGGTCCAAAAAATTTCTCGCTGTAATTTTGTGGCTTCCAATCTCTTTCCAGTTCAGCGTCGCTGAACACGATCGGTGCATCATTGACAATACTGGCGGTCGTTTTGCCTTTTGCCAGTGCGGCTGAATAGAGAAACGGCTTGAAGCTTGAGCCCGGTTGACGCCGGCTTTGAATAACCCGGTTAAATTTGCTGCGCGTGTAATCATAACCACCTACCAGCGCCTTGATGCTGCCGTCGCGCGGGCTGAGGGAAATCAACAGGGCCTCAATCTCGGGCAATTGAGCAAGCTGTGGCTGACCCTCGTCACTTACCTGGGTGCGGATAACGTCGCCCTGTTTCAGTACATTCACGACGCTCTTCGGTTCCAGGCCAACCCGGTCACGAGAGATGAACTTCCTTGCCCATTGCATATCTGCCAGAGACAGGGCAATGATCTGGCCATCAGCCTGGTAAACCAGGGCAATATCTTCATCAACATCTGTAACCAATCCGGGCACCATGCCGGCGACCGTCTTGTAAGGCCTCAGAATTTCGTCCCAATCACTTGATGTGTCAGTGGCCTTAAGTTCGATCTGTGTTTCTGCACCCCGATAGCCATGTCTGCGATCGTATTCCTCCAGGCCGTCGGCGACCGACTGGTTGGCAACTGCCTGGAAGCGGGAGTTTATGGTTGTATAGACCTCGTACCCACCTGTATATGCAGCCTGCCCGAAACGTGCGAGCATATCCTTGCGGACCATTTCGGCCAGGTAAGGTGCGGAAACCTCAGTTGTGGCACCGTGGTAAAAGGCTGTATTTCTCGCACTTTTAGCTTGTTGGTATTGAGTATCACTGATATATCCAAGTTCAAGCATACGCCCCAGTACGTAGTTCCTGCGGTTCATGGCACGTGCCGGCGAGGTAATGGGATTTATCCTCGACGGCGCCTTTGGAAGTGCCGCAAGCATGGCGCTTTGGGCAAGTGTTAATTGATCTACGGGTTTGCCATAGTACACATCAGCGGCGGCACCCACACCGTACGCCCGGTGCCCTAGCAGGATTTTATTCAGGAACAGTTCAAGGATTTCATCTTTGGATAACTCACGTTCTATTTTCAGCGCCAGGAATATCTCTTTAATTTTTCGGGTATAGGTTTTTTCCCGCGTAAGAAAAAAGTTTCGGGCCAGCATTTGTGTAATTGTGCTGCCACCAATCGACTTCTCCCCGGTTGTTGCCAGGGTCCAGACTGCACGGGTAATACCCTGATAGTCAACGCCCGGATGTTCGCGGAAACGAGCATCTTCACCTGCGATAAAAGCATTTTTCAATTGCTCGGGCATTTCATCAATTCGAACCGGAATTCGCCGTTTTTCCCCAAAAACGCTGATCAGTTTGGCATCCTGTGTATAAACACGAAGGGGTACCTGTAGTTGCACATCGCGCAGTGTTTCAACGTCCGGAAGGTCTTTCACAACAACAAGATAGGTGATTGCCAGTGTTGCTAATCCCAGCACGAATGAGATTGTCAAAAAGCGAAAAATATAACGAAACACTTTTTTCACGTCAATATCCTGCTATGCTTAGGCGCTGAATAAATAGAATTTTAGTTGATTACTCCTTCGCCGGATAGCGGTTGACGGAACAGCAAGAAGATACACCGCAACGGACAGGGAAGTTACCGGTATTGACGAGTGTTGACCACGCAACGTCCCGTTAGTTTCCCCTCTGCTTTTCTAAAGCAAGAATCCGTTGCCGTTGTGATTGTTTCTGTAACCAAAACTGTAATGGTATTTGTGTATTGCAGGGTTTTCTGTTAAAAACGCATTTGAGAAGTTAAAATCAGCTATAAGAAGTTTCACTAAACCATTGGCACAGAAAAGGAATGGGGTATTTTGAAACTGTTAGGAAGAAAATCAGATCCAGTGATTGGGCTGGATATAGGCTCGACGAATGTACGCTTGATACAGCTGTCCAGCCATGGGACCGGTTACCGGATCGACCACTTTGCTATTGAGCCTCTTGGCGAGGGCGTAGTGGTTGATAAGGCCGTTCAGGACATTGAAGCCATTTCAAACGCCATTTCAAAGGCGGTCAGGGCTTCAGGCACCCGTGCCAAGTTTTGTGCGATAGCGGTTTCTGGTTCAGCCGTATTCACCAAGACGATCAGTTTGCCGTCAAATCTCGCCGAAGCTGATATTGAAAGCCAGGTGCAGATTGAGGCTAACCAGTACGTTCCTTACCCGCTTGATGAGGTTAGCCTGGACTTTGAGGTCTTGGGCCCGTCGCCACGAAACGCGGATTTGATGGATATTCTGCTGGCTGCCAGCAAGAGCGAAAATGTTGAAAGTCGCCAGGATGCTATTGATTCTGCAGGCTTGAAGGCGAAAGTCGTTGATGTCGAAGCTTTTGCGATTGCCAACGCGTTTGAATTGATACGCAAACGTGACGGTATCAATCGCGGTGAGGCGGTCAGTTTTTTTGACATCGGTTACGACACGACCACTTTGCTGGTGATCAAGGGTGGCCGTGTTATCTATACCCGGGATCATCCTTTTGGTGGCCATCAACTGCTGGAAGAAACCATGCGCCGTTATGATATGACTGTAGAGCAAGCCAGCTTCTTTGAGCGCGCTGAAGAAGCACCGGAAGATTTTCAAGAAGAGGTGTTAGAGCCTTTTCAACTGAACATCGTTCACCAGATCAGCCGTGCGTTACAATTCTTTGCTTCCAGTAATGAATACTCAAATATCAGCACAATATACCTGTCCGGCGGTGTAGCTTCCCTGAAGGGCCTGGCACATATGGTGCAGCAGGAACTCGGCATGACCACCCAGGTCGCTGACCCGGTCACCGGAATGGATATTGCACAAAATGTGGCAATTAGCGCCTTAAAGCGTAACGCGACCAACCTGATGATAGCCACGGGACTGGCTCTGAGAGGGTTTGACTGATGGCAAGAATTAATCTGCTTCCCTGGAGGGAAGAACTACGCCGGGAGCGGCAAAAACGCTTCATGATGTCATTGATGATGACAGCCGTTCTGGGCGTGGTGCTGGTCTTTCTGATTGGTTTGTTTTTTGATCAAAAGATTCGGCAACAGCAATTCAGAAACGAGTTGATCAAGACTGAGATTCGCGCGCTTGAAACGAAAATCAAGAGAATTGACGAACTGGAACGTACCCGCGCCCGCCTGATTTCCCGCAAAGAGGTTATTGAACAATTGCAAGCCAGTCGCTCCATGACAGTTCAATTGCTGGATAACCTGGCCAAGTCAATCCCAACAGGTGTGACATTGGAATCGGTTCGGCAACAAGGGTTGGACCTGTCATTGACCGGCAGTAGCCAATCCAATGCCAGGGTATCCGCCTATCTGCAGGAACTTGGCCGGAATGAGCTGTTTCTGGATCCCGAACTGGATTTCGTTCGAACAGCTACCCAGCGGGAGGCCAGTGCCACTGAGCCCTATCAATTCAGTATCAAGGTAACGCTTCGTCCGACCCGACCGGACGAGGAAGCGGATGACTTTGACGATGAGGAAGACCTGGGGGCATACAATGATACTTGACAACTTCAGAGATGCTGATTTTTCTGATCTTGGCAGTTCACCGGTTTCAGTTCGATATACGGTACTTACTGTTGTCCTGGCCCTGATACTGGTTGCAGGCTTTTTCCTGTTGATCAATAACAAGAAGGCCCAGCTTGCGCAGGAGGGGCAGCAGGAACTGGCACTGATGACTGATTTTGAATTCAAACAGCAAAAAGGCGCAAATCTGGAAGCATATGAGCAGCAATTGACCGACATGCGGGACTTGCTGAAGACCATGTTCCGGCAGTTACCCAGCAAGACCGAGATGGACAAGTTGCTGGTGGATGTTTCGCAAACGGCACTGGCTGCCGGCATTGATGTGCAGCTGTTTGAGCCACAGGCAGAAACGTACCGTGATTTTTACGCAGAACGACCCATTATTATTCGCATGCTGGGTGACTACCACCAGTTCGGTGAGTTTGTCAGCGGTGTCGCGGCCTTGCCGAGGGTGGTCATTTTGACCATGCATGACATTGCTTTGACACGCGCAAAAGCGAACCAGGGCCGGTTCGGCGGTACCGAGGAACGCCTGGTCCTTGAAGGCCGGGTCAAAACGTATCGCTATGTCGACGAAGACGAAGTGGCCGAGAGGGCAGCGGAGCAGGCGCCATGAAACAATCAGGCGAACAGGCAATGCGTGTTGCTGCAATGGCGCTGATAATGGCCCTGACATTGACGGCATGCAGTGAAAACATGGAAGATTTGAACAAGTATATCGTGTCAGTCAAAGAACGGCCTGCGGACCCAATAGCGCCGATTCCCCCGGTGAGGACTTATACACCGTATACTTATGACGGTACGGTGGGACGGGATCCATTCCGCCAATCACTCAGTGAAAGCAGTGATGACGACCGTCCCAGCAATCAAAGCGGCCCGCGGCCGGATTTTGAACGGCCCAAAGAATACCTTGAGCGATACGAACTGGATTCGATGTCCATGGTGGGAACCTTCAGAAAAGGCGAGTCTTACTGGGCGTTGATCCGTGATCCTGAGGGTGTTGTGCATCGCGTGCCTGTCGGGAATTACATGGGTAGAAATTATGGACGGGTTGTCCTGATAAGCGATACGCAAGTATATTTAAGTGAATTGATTTCGGATGGCGTGGGTGGCTGGCTTGTCAGGGAAGCTTCCATCGCCTTGGGTGAAGGATAATCTGGTCGCACATGGAAAAGCGCGACTTTGAGGGTGCAGTCATGTACAGCAAAAATGATAGTAAATTGAATCGGATACTGGCCGGCAGGTGGGGACAGTTTATGGATAACAAAAAGACTGGAGTTCGTTTGGCTCTGGGGTTGGCCTTGTTGGTATTACCGGCGTTGTCAGCCTGGGCAGCAACTGAAGTAACCGCAGCGCGCTACAGCAGCAGTGCCGGGGGTGATGTCACGATAACCCTGTCTACTGATGGCGATGAGCCAAACGTGAGCGTGTTTGCAACGGAAAACCCGGCGCGAATCATCCTGGATCTGGCAGATACCAGCAGCCAGGTCGATGAAAATCCTGTTTCTGTTGGCGTTGGATCCGTGCAGACGTTTACAACACTGACTTCAGGCGGCAGGACTCGCGTGATGGTGGATCTTTCCAGTCCGGTTGACTATGACTACCAGTATGCAAACGGCGCTGTAATGTTGTTGATTGCGGGCAGCGGCGCGGTATCGACGGCTACGCCAAGGTATGGCGACACCGCCAAATACACTGTAAGGAACGTAGATTTCCGCCGTGGCGAAGACGGCCAGAGCCGGGTCATCATCAGCATGGACCAGGAAGGTGCAAATGTATCGCTTAATTCACGTGAAGGTGGCTTGTCAGTAGATGTATTTGACGCCAGCCTGCCTGCGGCACTGAACCAGCGCCTCGACGTAGCTGATTTTGCAACACCGGTGCAAATTATTGATACCGGTGAGATGGGTAGTGGTGTGCGGCTGGAACTGGAAGTTGCGGGTTTGTATGAACAGATGGCCTACCAGTCCGGAAACGACTGGATAATTGAAGTCTCTAAGCTTGCCAGCCTGACAGTCGCTGCTGACAAGACCGTGATTGAGTTTTACCAGGAAAAAGAATATTCCGGCAGCAGGGTAACCTTTAATTTTCAGGATATCCCAGTACGCTCAGTGCTGCAGTTGATCGCCGATGTGTCTGAACTCAATATCGTGGTCGCCGATAATGTTGGTGGTAACCTGACGCTCAGGTTGACCAATGTACCCTGGGACCAGGCTTTGGATATCGTCCTTGATGCCCGCAATCTTGACATGCGTGAGAACGGCAATGTTATCTGGATTGCACCGACTGCAGACATTGCGGCTCGCGAGCAGCAACTGTTGCAGGCGTTGCAGGACCGCAAGGAACTGGAGCCCCTGGCAACCGTCCTGATCAGTGTCAGCTACGCTACCGCCGAAGATTTGGAGACCCTGATCAACGAAGCATCCGGCGGTGAACTGGGAGAAGCAGGCTTACTTTCTGAGCGGGGCTCTGTTGCAATAGATGCCAGGACCAATACATTGATGGTTACAGACACGCCGGACAGAATCGAAGCCATTCAGAAACTCGTTCTTGATCTTGACCGGCCAGTCAGGCAGGTGCAAATTGAGGCGCGTATCGTAATTGCCAATAGTGAATTCGCCCATGAGCTGGGTGTTCGGTTTGGCGTAACGGCGTGGCATAGCGGCAGAAACTACAGCGCCCTCGCCGGTGACGGTCCGGGTGCAGACATGGTTAATCCGGCCATTGATCCGACAGATGACGGTTCAATTGAGTTACCTGGCTTCCCACAGCGATATAACGTCAATCTTCCTGCACCTTCTGCAAATGCCGGCAGCTTCGGTTTCTCGTTCCTGGCAGGAAATGTTTTGCTGGATCTCGAGCTTTCTGCGCTGGAGGCTGAAGGTGAGGGTGAGATAATCTCGACACCCAGAATCGTTACTGCCAACCAGCATGAAGCATTCATTCAGCAGGGCGTGGAAATCCCTTATGAACAGGCCGCATCCTCTGGTGCGACGGCCGTTCAGTTCAAGGAAGCCGTGCTTGAGTTGCGCGTTACGCCCTTGATTACTCCGGATAACCGCATACAGCTTGAACTTGAAATCAAGCAGGATACGGTAGGCGAGATATTCCAGACTTCGCGGGGCGGAACAGTGCCTTCAATCGATACACGTGAACTCGCTACATCGGTACTGGTTCGAAATGGTGAAACGGTTGTCCTGGGCGGAATTTTCCAGGATTCGCGCTCGCGCAATGAAGACAGGGTTCCATACCTGAGCAGTATTCCCGGACTTGGCCAGCTGTTCAGACGTCGGACCAACGAAACCAAAAAGCGTGAATTGCTGGTATTTATTACGCCTACTATTATGGAAGACCGCCCGGTAGTAAACTGACCGGTGCTAATATTTAGTTCCTGACAGCCCGGGCATTGCCCGGGCTTTTTTGTCTATCATAAGGCGCTATGGAACCGATTTTCTCATTTCAGCGCGGCGCTACGCCACTGTTAGTCAGTGTCCCTCATGCAGGTCTGTTTGTACCGCAGTTAATCAATGATCGGTTGACATCCCAAGCCCGCCATTTGCCGGATACAGACTGGTTTGTAGATCGTGTATTTCAGTGGGTAGTGGAAAAAGGCGGGGGCTTACTGGTCGCCAACTATTCCCGTTATGTGATTGACCTGAACCGGCCACCTGATGATGCCGCGCTTTATGCCGGTCCGGGAACAGGCTTACTGCCGGAGCAAACATTCGCTGGCCAGCCATTGTATCAACCCGGGAAGCAACCGGATGAAGAAGAAGCCCCAAAGCGGCTGCAACGATTCTGGATGCCATATCACCAGCAGCTCAGGTCGGAACTACAGGATTTGAAACAACGATTTGGTCATACCATTTTGCTTGACGCACATTCAATTCTCAGTGAAGTCCCCATGTTGTTTGATGGTACGCTGCCCGATCTGAACCTCGGCAGCCATCGGGGTGCCAGTGCCGATCCCGGCCTGGTATCGGAAAGTATGGCTGCACTGGGAGCTGACCCGGGCTTCTCTTTGGTTTTGGATGGGCGATTCCAGGGTGGATACATTACGAGAAACTATGGTTGCCCCTGTGACGGTGTCCATGCGCTGCAACTGGAAATTGCACAATCTGCATATATGTGCGAGCAACCACCCGCTTATGATGAGGGCTGTGCCGGACAGTTATTGCCGGTGTTACAAGGTTTGATCGATACACTAGTAAGATGGTCGCCAGCAGATGACTAAACTAAAGAAAATATACTGCAAAGCTTTGCTGCAAGGTAAGCGGTGGCGCAATGATGTGATCATAAGCCTGGATCCGGATGGTCTTATCACCGGGATCGAACAGGGGTCGGCAAAAGATGCGACTGAGTGCATTTACGGGACAGTTATTCCGGGAATGCCTAATGCCCATAGCCACGCGTTCCAGCGTGCGATTGCAGGCCGTACCGGTCCCCGGGGAACGAGCCGGGACAGTTTCTGGAGTTGGCGTGAAGCCATGTACCGTTGTGCCGGCCGGATATCACCAGATCAGTTTACAGCAGTCGCTGCCGGTGTATTTGTCGAAATGCTCAAAGCAGGATATACCACCTGTGCAGAATTTCATTATGTTCACCATCAACCGGATGGTACTGCTTATGCGAATCTTGCAGAAATGAGCGAAAGACTCCTGGAAGCGGCCTCTGATAGCAGAATCGCGATGACATTGCTGCCGGTATTGTATTGCAGTGCGGGATTTGGCCTGGCCGGGGTTGAAGAACAACAGCGGAGGTTTACAAATTCAACTGATCAATATTTGCAGCTATTGGCAGGCTGCCAGAAAGCCATGTCAGGTGAGGCCTTGTTTGAGCTGGGGATCGCACCGCATTCATTGCGGGCGGTGCCTGGCAAGGCCCTGCATGAAGTACTACAGGCGTGGCCGGAGCAGCAATATCCGGTGCATATCCATATCGCTGAACAACCGGCTGAAGTAGAAAGCAGCCTGGCACACCTCGGTGCCCGGCCGGTTGAATGGGTGTTGGATCAGTTTCCTGTTGATAAACGTTGGTGCCTGGTCCATGCAACCCATATGTCAGATAACGAAGTGGAGCTGGCAGCGGCCAGCGGGGCCACGGCAGGCCTGTGCCCGACGACCGAAGCAGACCTGGGTGATGGCCGGTTCAAAATTGCTCGCTGGCTCAGGGCAGGTGGACGCATGGCCGTCGGTTCTGACAGTAACGTGAGAATTTCAGTTGCCGAGGAACTACGTTTGCTCGAATACAACGAACGCCTGAGTAGTGGGCAGCGCAACGTGCTGACCGAGTCCGATACCACCTGTGGCAGGTTTCTGTACGCGCATGCGGCGATAGGCGGAGGGATTGCGATCGGCCAGCCCGTCGGACAGTTGGACACCGGCTACCGTGCAGACCTGCTGGAATTGGATGACGGCCATGAGTTGCTTGCTGGACGGGAGCCTGATGTGGCCATGGACAGCTGGATTTTCGCCGGAGATCGATCAATGATCAAGTCCGTTTGGGTCGCAGGCCAGTGCGTTATCAGGCAGGGTGTTCATGCACGGGAAGAGTCCATCAGGACGGCGTTCGCCAACGCAATTGTGGGACTGAGCGCAGTTTGATGCACACTTGCGTCACGAGGATCCGCACACGGGTATCCGCG
>BTRB01000015.1:0-21586 GCA_036986175.1 Gammaproteobacteria bacterium | reverse complement strand
AGGAGTATTTCATCATCCTGAGACAGCGGGCCGTCTGCACGTGTGAAGTCCGGTGCACCCGGCACGGTTCCTTTGCCATTGGCACCATGACAGGCCAAACAGCCCTTATTATAAACTTCACTACCACTCAGGCCATCTGCGGCTTCGGCAGCTGCGGCGGCTTGACTGGCCGGTCCCCCTTTAAACACCAGGGGCTCAACCACGATCGGCCGGTTGGAATCCTGCATAAATGTCAGCACGTCCCGCGTTTGCTGGCCGGTCAAGCCCGCCCGCACACGCATATGAAAAGCGGTAGTAACCCACTGGTCGTCCCGTAAATCGGCGGGGTCCCTGGCAGAGTGGCAGCTGGAGCAGACATTTGCCCAGACCTTTGCACCCGCAGCCGGGTCACCCGGTTCCGGGTAAGGAGAAGCAAACACAGACGTTGGCAAGCTCAATGCGAGGTACAGGACGCTGAGGGTAAATAATATGCTAGCTCTAAATTTTACAATTGTTTTCATGATTCTCTCCTCGTCATCAGAAGCCGTAGGCCAACTGGAACAGCCAGCGGTCGGTATCAGCCATGCTGCCCACCTGACCATCGTTATATTCATATGTCACTTTCGCGACAACATTACTGCTGATCAAGTAATTCAA
The DNA here is from genome assembly GCA_036986175.1 of Gammaproteobacteria bacterium. Classification (GTDB taxonomy): domain Bacteria; phylum Pseudomonadota; class Gammaproteobacteria; order Xanthomonadales; family SZUA-36; genus SZUA-36. The sequence goes on along the minus strand of BTRB01000015.1, from coordinate 20,950 downwards.
ACCCAGACCCCATTGCTTCTGATCCCGGCTTTCCTCTGGTGGATTGAAATCAGTGTAGCGAATCACTGGTTCCAGCCTGGTCCCTGGAATCAGGTAGGACGCTTGTGTGTACCAGGATATCCAGGTGGCGCCCGGGGAGGCTGTGACACCCACATCAGCAGCACCAACTTTTGACTTGACGTATTCACCCCGAAGTTTGAAAAGACCGATGCTCCAGACAAAATCTGCACCAAAGACATCGTAATCCCTGGCTTGCTCATCATGCAGATCAAAGCCTGGCTCATCGCCTTCTTCATCGCCGCCTTCATTCATCAAAACATACCTGAATTTCTCCTGTTCCTCTCCATCTTCATCGCCGCCATGGGCAAGCTCCAGCGCGGTGACGGTAGCCTTACCCGTGGCTGCAGAAATACCAATTTCCATACCGGAAAGCGGCCGGAAGCCGAAACGTCCACCGAAAACTTTTTCACCGTCTGCATCACTGCCAAGCCCCTCGGCATTGATCCCTTCCAACTCAAACTCATCGTCTTCAAGGGTTGAGATCAGCTCGGGACCGTTACTCACGTAAACGGCATAGTTCGCAAATGTATTGCCAATCGGGAAGCCGCCACGGAGCTGCAGGCCGACGTCTGAAGTGGGCGCCGCACCATCATGCCCGAAACCGGGAGGCGCTGATGCGAGCTTGTTGATCCAGGAAGGGTGGATATTCTGACGAAATTGCCCAATCGGGCTGAGGAACCTGCCACCCACCAATGCCATGTAATCGTTCAGGAAATAATCAATGGTCAGGTACTCCAAAGTTAATTCAGTTTCACCTGCTTCATCGATCTCAATTTCAATCTCGGACTCCAGCATGACAAGGTCACGGTACTGGTAATGAAAGATAGGTGAGAAACGACCGACGCTAAAACTGCCGGTTTCCCCACTGGCGAAGGCGTAACCGACATCAGCATAACCGGACATGTGAATCAGCGTATCCGGATGTCTCCATTCGTCTGCTTTCACTACATCTTCCTTGAGTGCGGTTACTTCCTGTTCGACCTGGCCTTCTTTGACCGTCATTTCTTCCTTGTATTGCTGTAACGCATCCTGAACTTGTTGAAGTTGTTGTTGCAATGCGTCTACCTGTTGTTGCAACAGGTCATATTTTTCATCAGCGACAGCTGAAAAAGGCAAAGCCGCTGCTATTGCCAAAGTCAGCATGTGCCGTCGAAACTTACGGTTGACAATGCTCATTTCTAATACCTCCCTTGGTATTATTTAAGAATCTGATTATCTGTACCCCAAAACCTGGGGGGCTTACTTGAAAATAGTGTATTACGAATGAATATTATTTACATCTAAATTAAACAACAGAATGGAGCCGGTAAGGCTTACCAAGCACCCCCGTAACGCTCTGTTAAATTTTTATTAAAATGCATTTTAATTTAATGTGCTTGATCACAACATTGACCTATATCAAGTAGAACCGATCCAGGGCTCGTTGACCCTGATTGAACCCCACCGGTCTTCCAGATAATTGCCTTGCAGTCTGCATGTCATTACACTGATGCCCCAAACCGGAGAACGTACATGAAAAAGATGGTCGGAACCCTGATCCTTTCCTTTGCAATGATGATTTTTGCCATTCCCACCGTCACGATGGCGCAAGACGATGATGCCGCGCTGCGTGCGATAATCGAAGCCATCAGGATCGGCTGGGTGGAAGCAGACGGCACACCATTTCGTGAGCATTTCCTGGATTTTGAGGGTGCACGTTATTTTGAAGGCGGCGGCGAGAACACCGGCCTGACAGACCTGATTGAGCGCCATGTTGAACCCGAAGCGGATGCGTTTGAAAGCTTCTCGCTGGATTTCAGCAATATTGAAACCCACATCGAAAACGGTTTCGCCTGGGCGCTGGCAGATACCGAAATTAAGGCCAAGTTAAAACGCGATGGCAGGGAGATTCATAACAAGGGTCGGGGGACTTACCTGTTCCGTAACGTAGACGGTGAATGGAAAGTCGTGCATACCAACAGCGCGTCCAGACCGGTGAAAAAGGAAGAGCAAAAACACTGACCAGAAAATCGTGAAAGATGACGCCTATATTCCGGCACTCCGCTATCGCTGGCTAACCCGTTTTTATGACCCGGTAGTCGCCTTCACAAGCCGTGAAAAAGTATTCAAACGCAAGCTTTTGGACCGGATCGCGCCCGCCAATGCAGACCAGGTACTGGATCTCGCCTGCGGCACCGGAACATTGGCTCGAATGATCAAGCTTGAAAACCCAGCCACCACAGTGCACGGCCTGGATGGTGATCCGGACATCCTTGAACTGGCCCGCAGTGAATCCCGCAACGAGGGTCAGGATATCCGCTTTGATCAGGGCATGTCCTTTGCCATGCCCTATCCAGATGATGCTTTTGACCTTGTGGTCTCCTCACTTTTTTTCCATCACCTGAGCGCGACCAACAAGCAGCGTACCCTGGCCGAAATACGGCGTGTCCTCAAGACAGGGGGCAAGTTTCTTGTTTGTGACTGGGGAAAACCTGCTAATCCGATGTTGAGGCTAACGTTTTACCTGGTTCAGATGCTGGATGGCTTTGATATTACGCGCGATAACGTCGAGGGCCGTTTGCCGGAATTCATTGCTACGGCCGGGTTTAACCAGGTTGTGGTGGCAGACCGTATTTCAACCATGCTGGGTACGCTTGACCTGATAACTGCATCAAATGCCCGGGCAGACGCCCGGGCAAACCTTACATCGCAACCCGGTACCTGAACCTGCTTGTTTTTACCAGCCGTGCCTAGTCGGCATGGTGCTCTTCATGACTCCCATCCGAGCCCATTGAGGACTCGCCTTCCATTCCGGCATTCATACCTTCCATTCCGTCTTGCATCATTTTTGAACACTTTTTGTGCTTCTTCATCATTGACTTCATCATTGACTGCATTTCCGGATCATCCATCATCTTCTGCATTTCTTTCTTGCTCAACCCCTCAGAGTCCAGCATGGCCTGCATCATGTCCACGTGCTTTTGCATGCGCTCTTTCATCTTGGGATCATTCATCATTTTCTGCATATCCATGCCGGAATCCTTGTCCATGGACTCCATCATTCCGGAACTTGAATCAGTCTCAGCCAGCGCAGTGCTTAAGGTGAATGCTGCCAACATTGCGGTTAAAAATAGTGTGGTTAACGCTCTCATAAATTACTCCATTTAAAAAACATCAATTTACAATCGGACGTTATTACACGCCCGTCCTTACAAAATTGTTATTGGTGAACTTTCAATTCGACCAGTGGATAGGCGATAAGTTTTGCTAATGGTATCCCAATTCCTGAAATCGCGAGCCTTAATGACCCATCTGTTGATCTGGATCAACAAACGCTGGGTGAGTAGTCGTCACACGCCACTCTCAGAGGGCGGTGGTGTGTGCCGATGGCACCGGCACCAGGTACAATCGCAATTGGCGGGTTGGTTTCCAGCGCTCAGCAAAGGCGTATTCGGCAACCATCGCGCCAGCGCGGTCTTCCAGCGCTTCGGTGAATAAATCCTTTGTAGCAATCTGCGTGGATCACGACCAGCCACGGCTCGCCCGAGCACAGCGCGCCGCCCGCGATCACCAAGCCGCTCATACAACCAGCGGTTGCAAACGCTCGCAGCGTTCAGGCCTGCCAGTCGGGCAACCCAGGCTTGTTCGTATGCTGACGCCGGCCCATCAATTGAACCCGCCAGGTGGCCGGAAAGGAACGCATAACGCAATCCGAACCCGAACAAGGCATCCTGGAAACCTGCAGACTCACCGACATACCGCCGCTCTCCGATTACTGCCCGGTCGACACGCTGGAAGTTGCCGCTTCCGCCATAGCGTTGCCGGGTCCGCCAGCGCAATCCGACTTCGCGTTCGAAGAAATCGACGGTGGCGGCCAGGCATTGCCGTTCGTCATGAAAACGCTCAAACATGCAAGTCGCGACGGTACCCCTGCCCTTGTCAATGAGAAGGTAGCTGTAACCACCGGGAGCAAGCCGGTTGCTGATTGCGGCATAACAACCATCGGCCATATCGGTCTCAAAAACGTAACCCGCCGCGATCACATCAGCACGATGTGGCCCCTCGGCCACCACTCCGCCGTTTGGAACGCGGCGTCGGCGCTCACCGAATCGGAGCATAACACCAGCCTCCAGCGCCTGTGCCTTCAGCGCCTGATCGAGCGTTCCATGACCACTGCCACGGCGTACCAGGTAAAAAATTGGTATCGCGGAACGCGCTGTGTGCATGACGCCACTGGGGTCAAAACAGACGATTTCGTAAACCGGGGTGTGGTCGAATCCTGTTTTAATGCCCAGGCTCTCAAGTTCAGCCAAAACATCGGTTTCGGATGTCCAGTTCTCGAGGCCCTGAAAATCGCCGTGAAACCGCGCGCCAACGTCCGGGCGCTTTTCGAAAACAGTGACTTCGGCTCCGCTCGCGCGGGCCGCCAGTGCCGCGCTCAAACCGGCAGGACCGGCACCGACGATCTCGAGAGTCCGGGAGCTTGCCATGGCTTTTACGCGCTCACCCGAACTGCATCCCGTGGTGTGAAATGGTTCCTTCATCGCAGGCTCCTGGAATCATGCCGCGGCAAGCCTCATTACTTCCAGGCACAGGTCCGTGTTACGTAAGAACGGATGATGGTCGGCAAGCGGGACAATGGTCAGGTTCCAATTCGCCCGGTTGGACGTGCAATACCGGATCGGCTCCAGGGGCGCCATCTCATCACGGTCGCCGTGAATGCAATGCACAACGGTGCTGACTGGGATACTATCGATGTCGGCTTCCAGATCATGTCTGTAAATTACTTCCCACAACGACGAAGTCGATGAACGCCAGGTATGCTTGACCAGGTCCTCGGCAACTTCCCGTGGCACATGACGCAACAGATAAGGTAGCAGCTTTCCGAACAAGCGTCGAGTCAGTATGCAGGCGGCCATCGCCAGGACACTGTTGGTCAGAAGCCAACCGCCACGCGCAGGCCCCTTGCGGTAATACTGGTAAGCTTCATTCTGGGAACTGAAATAAGGCATTCCGATCAACACCAGGGCGTTTACCCCCTGTGGGTGCCTCGCCGCATAGGCCAACGCAAGAACGGCCCCCAGGGAGTGTCCAACCAGGGTAAATGGCTGATAGGGTGCCAGGCTGCGGTGAAGCGCGCTGACATGCCGCTCCACGCTGTATTTCGTCCACGGCTTGGGCGACTCTCCAAAGCCCAGCAAGTCCGCCCGCACCACGCGAAAATCCTGCTCCAATGGTTTGATCCGGGACGTCCAGTAGCGGGTCGTACCGCCAAGCCCCGGCAGAAACACCAATGTCCTGGACCCCGCACCACCCGTTTCAATATATGCATATTCCGGCGGCGGTCCGGTCGTGTGCTGGACGTGTCGAACTGTCACTTCAGCCGCCGCAACTTGGCCTGGGACTCCTTCAAGGTGCTATTGCTGTGTTCGGCGAATCGGGACGTATCTCGAGTTCAACATGGATCAGTCCCTCCTGTCGTGGGGGTCGTCGCTATGCTCGTCACGATGCTTATCACGGTCATGTTTGCCATGGCCATGGCCATGGCCAAATACGTGCATACCGACCATAACCAGCACAATGATAATCAGAAAAGAATTGTCAATCAGCCATTGCATTATGTTTTTCCTGGTAGCCAGTTCATTATGAGTTGAATCGTCCGTTCAGTCTGACAAGCAGCCCTGCTGGAAGTTCGCCCTGCAATACCTGCGAAATTCTGGCAATATGGACCCATTATTTCACCGATGCTCCTGGTAACAGGAAAAAAATATGAAAAAAACCACAATTGTCCTTCTTATAGTACTACTCGGCGGTGCGTTATTTGTCTGGTCTGGCGCGTACAACATCGCCGCAACCGACAAACACTGGGCAGTAACAAATGAATTACTGGAAATTCTCAGAGAACGTTCAATCGAAGTGCGTGCAAAAGATATTGTAGTGCCGGAAAATCTGGAAGATTCGACGCTTATCGCTTCAGGCGCCGGCAACTATGAGGAAATGTGTTCGAGTTGCCATCTTGCTCCTGGCGTAGAAAACACCGAAATTTATGAAGGCCTTTATCCACAGCCGCCGGTATTTAATGGATCTGCCCATGACGCCCACGATGAAAAGGACAATTTTTGGGTGATTAAAAACGGTATTAAATTAACCGGAATGCCTGCATGGGGTGCATCGCACACCGATGACGATATTTGGGCACTGGTTGCGTTCATTAACCAGTTGGATGAAATGTCCGCCGATGAATACCTGGAAATCACAGCAGGTGGCGAAGGGCACGATGATTCCCCGGCAGACGAAGAAGAACACGAGGATGCCTCTGCAGATGAAGACTTACATCAGGAAATCCCTGCAGACGAAGAAGAACACCAGGAAACTACCTCAGGTGGTGAAACTTAAAAGCTATTATGATGGGTGACAGGCAGGCATACGAGCGTATGAAAAACGACCTGGAATAATCTAACTGGAATAGTCTAATTGAGGCTGTCAGCAGCCTGGGTCTTAACTAACGAAGAGAATTGCCTGGCCAGTGCCGGTCTGTCACCATTGAGTTCAATCATATCGCCAACGATGCGGGCTGACTCGCGTAGCAACAGATCGGGGCGGTCATCATCCTCTTCTTCCTCTGCACTGGCTTCGTCTTCATCATCAAGCGTGGCTTCAATCGGCTCACCAACATCAGCGAGTGCGTCTGATTCTTCCAGCAGTGGACCATTGTCATCGCGGGCGGCTTTGCGGGCCTTGCGCTTGGCTTTAACTTTGTCCATCTCTTCGCGGCGCACGGATTCAAGCAGCGATATCTCTTTTTTATCCTTGTTGCGGTTGAATTCCTCAACATCACTCAACAACCAGCCAAATTCCTGGTTGTCTGCGATTCTGTTCTCATAACGGAAATCGGCTACCGCCATCAATTGGCGCAGGTCACCTTCACGTTTGAAATCGGCAGAATCAATGCTGGTCCAGGGTAAGGCATTATCGAGCGAGCGCTCGCCATAGTCCTCAGGATCACCGGGGGACGGGAAATGGATATCAGGTTCTACACCGCGGTTTTGGGTTGAACCACCGCTGACACGGAAGAACTGCGCCATGGTGATCTTGAGCTGACCCATTTTGCCGGACTCGCCGGGAGGTGCGTAGTCATCAAGATCCACCAGGTTTTGTACCGTACCCTTGCCAAAAGTAGTCTCTCCGATGATCAGGCCACGGCCGTAATCCTGAATGGCCGCAGCGAAAATTTCTGAAGCAGAAGCACTGTAACGATTCACCAGAACAGCCATCGGCCCTTCCCAGGCCATGCCGGGATCGGTATCTTCCTCGGTGCTGATACGGCCACTTGAAACGCGTACCTGCACCACCGGACCTTCGTCAATAAATAACCCGGTCAGTGTCGTGGCTTCGAGTAACGAACCGCCACCGTTATTGCGCAAATCAACAACCAGGCCCTGTATGCCTTCAGCCTTCATATCATTGATCAGCTTGTTGACATCGCGGGTACTGGAACGGTAGTCCGGTAAATTCTTTGCCCGACCGTTAAAATCCAGGTAGAACACCGGCAGATCGATAACGCCGATCTTGACGATTTCATCGCCTTCGCCGGGTACTTCTATTATCCGGCTTTGGGCGGCCTGCTCTTCAAGCTTGACTTCATCCCGAACGATGTCGATGATCGTGGCAGGCCCGTCCAGGCCGGTATCTTCATGCAATACTTCAAGTCGAACCACGGTGAGTTTTGGACCGCGAATCAATTCAACAACATCATCAACCCGCCAACCGACGACATCCACCAGCTTGCCTTCGCGGCCCTGGCCAACGGCGGTAACACGGTCACCGGCTTGGAGGCGGCCATCCTTATCAGCCGGCCCGCCCGGCACTACCCTGGCAATACTGGTGTACTCATTTTCACGCCCCAGCAAAGCGCCAATGCCTTCCAGCGACAAACGCATTGAAATCTCGAAGTTTTCAGAGCTGCGTGGTGACATGTAGGCCGTATGCGGCTCGATTGACTGGGCGTATGAGTTGATGAAGAACTGAAAAATGTCGTCTGAATTCAACTCGGAGATTCGCCGGTCCAGGTTCTGGTAGCGATCATCCAGCGTTTTAATGATGTCTTCGTCTTCTTTACCGGCCAGGCGCAACCGCAAAAAATCATTTTTTACCCGTTCACGCCAGAATTCATTGAGCTCTTTGTCTGATTTTGCCCATTCAGTATCGCTGCGGTCCCAGACATAGTTTTCATCAATGCTGAAATCCATCGGTTCTTTCAGTTGCTCGCGGGCAAATTTGACACGATCATGTACACGTCTGACGTATACATTGAACATGTCATAAGCCGGTGCCGGATCGTTGTGCTGCAATGCGTCGTCCATTTTCAGGCGATAAGGCGAGAAAGTCTCGATGTCAGCTGCGAGGAAAAAACTGAAGTTCGGATCAAGTAATTCGAGATAGCGGTTAAATATTTTTACTGAAAGCTCATTATCAAGCCGGGTATCCTTATAGTGCCAGTTGGCCAAAAATTTGGTGGCCAGATTGCTGCGCAGCTTCTGCTCGAAGGTGGGCTTGAACAGTATTTGCTCCGTCGGCTGGGCCGTCGCCCAAAGGCTTGTCGCCCATACCGAAGCGCTGATAATTAGTACTGCTAAAAATTTGAGTACTCGCAAACTCATTTACTCCAATATCAAACTTCAGTTAAAAAGGTTGTTCCGTTCATTGACTGACCACAATCCTGACGATCAGTTGCCTTGCTCCCGATTCTGACTACGATTAAGCCCCACGCCAGCAACTTGTGCAAGGGTCAAAAGTTTAGCCGTCACCATCCTGCCCACCATGCAAACGATCAGGTCGTGTGACCAACCCGGACTCTTCAGCCATCAGATCCGCATGGTAAGACGATCGCACAAGCGGCCCTGAAGCCACGTGGGTAAAACCTAAGCTGTAACCAAGTTTAGCCAGTTCCTCGAATTCTTCCGGCGTCCAGAACCGCATTACCGGGTGGTGATGTGGCGTGGGCTGGAGGTACTGGCCCAGCGTGACCATATCTACATCATGCGCCCGCAGGTCCTTTAACACCTGTTCCACTTGTTCAAGGGTTTCTCCGAGACCGAGCATAATACCCGATTTTGTCGGAATATCGGGGTGTTGTGCTTTGAAACGTTTTAGTAATTCCAGTGACCAGTCATAGTCGGCCCCCGGCCGGACGTTCGAATACAGGGGTTTGACCGTCTCAAGATTGTGGTTAAACACGTCCGGCGGCGATGTCGCGAGAATCTCCAGAGCTCGCTCCATGCGGCCTTTGCCGCGGAAATCGGGAACCAGTATTTCCAGTTTGACTGCCGGGTTCAGCTCACGAATCCGCTCCAGGCACCGAACATAATGTTCAGCACCGCCGTCACGCATGTCATCCCGGTCAACTGAAGTGATCACAACGTAGCGCAACTGCATATCCCGAATGGTGATGGCCAGGTTTTCCGGCTCTGCTGCATCCGGCGGCATGGGCCGTCCGTGGGCAACATCACAAAATGAACACCTGCGGGTACAGATATCACCGAGGATCATGAAGGTAGCTGTGCCCTGGTTGAAACATTCGTGAATATTCGGGCAAGTGGCTTCTTCACAGACAGTTACCAGCTGCTTATCACGCAGCCGTGATTTGAGCTCGGCTACCGCATTGCCCGCGGGCAAGCGCACCCGTATCCACGGTGGCTTGCGTAAAACCGGCGCGTGCTGGTCAAAATTTGCAGTGTTGCGCACAAGTTTGTCTGCGCCCTGCTCTTTAATACCTGCCTGTTTGGCCGCCGCAACGCGGATTGGGATTTTCTGTTGGTCGCTCACGTATAAATCAGTCCGTTGAAGCCTGGCGTACTGTCAACCTTATAAAGCGGGATCAGCGTGCACACCCGGGTAATCTGGCCGCCACCTGGCGGAACCTGTCATTGTAGCCTAAAACCTCGCCAAGACAGGCAATGAGACGGTTTTCCACCTCTGTGATACTCGTCTCGACAAAAGCCGACAGATTCGTTACTTGCATACCCCGGAAGCCACAGGGGTTAATACGCTGGAAGGGTTCAAGATCCATATTGACGTTGAACGCGAGGCCATGAAAGGATTTCCCCCTGCGAACCCGCAACCCCAGCGATGCAATTTTAACACCATCGACGTATATGCCAGGTGCACCTGCCAGGCGCTGTGCTTTTACAGCGTAGCTATCGAGCACGGCAAGAATGGCATCTTCGATACCCGTGACCAGCTCACGCACACCCATGTCAAGCCGGAAGATATCAATGAGCGTGTAAGCGACGATTTGCCCGGGGCCGTGGTAAGTCACCTGGCCACCCCGATCAACCTGGATAACCGGAATATCACCTGGTGCCAGCAAATGTTCTGCACGCCCGGCCTGGCCCTGGGTAAATACCGGCGGGTGTTCAACCAGCCAGATTTCGTCAGGCGTATCGTCATCGCGTTCATCAGTGAACACCTGCATGGCCTGCCAAACAGTTTCGTAATCCATCAACCCCAACCGTCGCACCCGTAGGGTGGGCAACTCGTTGCCCACCATTGCGCGACCACGGCCACAATGTTTGACAGGCAAATCAGACATGCAATCTACAGTGCTACCAGCACCTGCTCGCAATCGGTCAGGTCCTGGTAGATAAGATCCAGCTGGGCTTTTGATTGGGCCTCAATCGTTGTCGTAACCGAGAGATATTTGTCTGCGCCACTCAGCATAGTGGTGACCGGCTCGTCAGGACATATTTCAGCATGGGTCAGGATAATGTTTTCAACCAGGGCCTGAAAGCCGGGGCTATTCCGCCCCATGGCCTTGAGCGGAAATTTACAGGGGAATTCAAGCAGCGTCTCGCGTTCAATATTTTTCTGCTCAGGAGGGTGTTTTGAAGCCATCAGTCATCACCAAACAAGCTGCCAACCCACATGCTCATGCCATCCCAGGTGCGGCCAAAAAACCCGGCTTCAGCGACGGCTGCAAGCGTCACAAGGCCGCGGCTGGCAATTTCATCATCTCCAATGCGGATGGAAATACGCCCGACTTCCTCACCCTTGGTCAGCGGTGCTATCAGCTCAGGCCGCATTTCAACCCGGGCATCGAGATCGTCATAGCGTCCACGCGGGATTGTGACAAACAGCTCGTCACGGATGCCCAGCCTGACCTGCTCGTCTTTGCCTTTCCAGACTTTACCCAGCGCCAGCTCCTGGCCAGCCTGGTATAACTGTACCGTTTCAAAGAAACGGAAACCGTAGTTCAGCAGGCTCTGACTTTCGCTGGTGCGTGATGATTCTGAGCCGGAGCCCAGTACCACACTTATCAGGCGCATACCGTCGCGCTTGGCCGAGGCAACCAGGGAATAGCCGGCGGCCTCTGTATGGCCGGTTTTTATCCCGTCAACGGCCGGGTCACGCCACAGCAGATTGTTGCGGTTGTGCTGGCGTATATTATTGAAACTATACTCTTTTTCTGAATACCAGCGGTAATACTCAGGGAAATCGGTAATCAATGCCACGCTCAGCAGCGCGACATCACGGGCCGTTGTGTAGTGATCTTCTTGCGGCAAACCGGTGGCATTCATAAATCGGCTGTTTGTCATACCCAGCTGCTCGGCGTAATGGTTCATCAAGCCGGCAAACGCTTCTTCTGTTCCTGCCAGGTGTTCAGCCAGTGCGACACTGGCATCATTTCCGGACTGGATCACCATACCCTTGACCAATTGTTCAACCGTCACCTCCATACCAGGCTCGATGAACATGCGTGAACCAATGGTACGCCAGGCTGTTTCACTGACATTGACCTTGTCACTCAGCTTGAGATTGCCGCCGGCCAACTCCTTGAACACGACATAGCTGGTCATTATCTTGGTAATACTGGCGGGCGCAACACGCATGTCCGGATTGCTCTCGACCAGCACTTCACCGCTATTGAAATCAACCAGGATGTAACTCTTGGCGCTAAGCGACGGCGCAGCGGGCGTCGGCATGCCCTTGGGTGGCGGCGGCGGGCGTTGTGCTGATGCAGCAGAGGATAAGGCGATTGCAAATCCTGAAGCAATGGCAAATAACAACAGTACTTTTTTCATGATCTAACATATCCGTCAATATTGCGGGCCATCGATATACCCTTAGCGATTTACCACGTGCGGGCGTTCATAGCCAAGTTCAACTACACGGCGTATGCTGGCTTCAAGTTCTGCCTCGGTAGCATACGGCCCTATCCATACTTTATACAACCCACGGCTTTTTTGTACTGAAACCGGTTTGCGTTGTGCGGCCTTCATTTTACCCGCCAGGTCTTTCGCGGTCTTACGTTTGCTAAACGCGCCGACCTGCAGAAATGTCCCATCGGCGACTTTTGCTGAATACCGCCTGGATGCTTTGACATCAATCGCGCGCACTTCGACCCGTGCTGTGCCGGTTTTATCAACACCGAGCTTGATCGCCGCTGCGTAAGACAGATCAATTATGCGATCCTTGTGAAACGGCCCGCGATCATTGACCTTGACGATCATTTTGCGGCCATTGTCAAGATTGGTGACTTCCACATAGGTCGGCAGCGGCAGTGTTTTATGTGCAGCCGTGGCCAGGTACATATCGTATGGCTCACCGCTGGATGTGGACCGGCCATGAAATTTACTGCCATACCAGGACGCAATGCCACGTTTGCGGTAACCCTCACTGGACGGCAAAACCGTATAGGTCTTGCCCAGCACTGTGTATGGGGATCGGTTGCCATAGCGGGCCAGTGGTTCGTCTTTGGGTACCGCATCACGGACATCGGAAGCCGAGATGGTGCGGCTTGAAGGACCGTCACCGGCTTCTGTTTTCTTTGTCTTGTCGCCGGCGCAACCCGCCAGCAGCAATAGCGACAGGGCCATCAGAAAAACCAGCTTTACTATTGCAGCAAGGAATCTTCGCATAGATCAAAAATTTCCGGTTGGACAGTTTTAAAGGACCCTGCAGCAGAGTTTACCTGAACGCTGCGCAAAAGCCGCTTTAAACATTACTTAATGAATTTTCTGTGGCTATAAATAGACATCAAGATGCCAAAACCCGCCAGCAAAGTGACCGCAGACGTCCCACCGTAGCTGATCAAAGGCAGCGGTATACCGACGACCGGCAACACACCCGCCACCATGCCACCGTTAACCAGTACGTATACAAACAACGTCAGGCTCAAACTTCCGGCCAGCAGTCTTGAGCTGGTATCCCGGGCGATGCTGGCGATGTGCAAACCGCGTGCAATCAACAACAGGTAAACCAGCATCAGCAACGTCACACCCAGCAAGCCAAACTCTTCTGACAATACCGCCAGAATAAAATCAGTATGGCGCTCCGGAATGAATTCAAGGTGCGATTGGGTGCCATTGAGCCAGCCTTTACCGGTTATGCCACCCGAACCCACGGCAATCTTGGACTGTATGATATTCCAGCCATCACCCAGCGGATCGGCCTCCGGGTTCAGAAACGTACGTATTCGATCACGCTGATATTCCTGCATCACCAGCCATAAAATCGGCGCTGCGGCGGCTGCGACTCCGGCAAAGCCAAGCAAGGTCCGCCAGCGCAGCCCGGCCAGGTACAGCGTGAACACACCGCTGGCAGCGACCAGCAATGCGGTGCCAAGATCAGGTTGCCGCACAATCAATAGAGTAGGTAACAATAATATTCCCAAGGCGAACACAACGGCCTTCCATGCCGGTGGCAAGACCCGGGGGTGCAAATACCAGGCAACCATCATGGGTACGGCCAGCTTCATCAACTCGGATGGCTGAAACCGTACAATGCCGAGATCCAGCCAGCGTTGTGTTCCGCGGCCGACACCAAGAATCCAGGTCGCCAGCAGTATGATGACGCCTATGCCGTATAACCATGGTGTCCAGATTCTCAGGATGTGTGGCGGAACCTGGCTGATGACCAGCATGACAAGCAGACCGACACCAAGACGAACAGCCTGGCGGTACACCATCGCCGTATCGTGGCCAGACGCGCTGTACAACACAACAAGGCCGAAGACGATGATCAGCACCAACAGGGCCAGCAACACCGGATCCAGCCGGGGCAGACCTAACCATGCCGGCAAAAAGCGCTTCACGGCCCTGACCCCTGTTCGATCTCCCGCTCAGGCTTCTGTTCAATCTCCTGGTCCAACCAGGCATCCAGCGTAGCCCGTGCAACCGGTGCGGCAACCCTGGAGCCGGCACCGCCATGTTCTACGACGACCGCAATTGCAATCCTGGGGCTCTCCACAGGCGCAAAAGCAACAAACAAAGCATGGTCGCGGAGGTCCTGGGCGACTTCGCTGGCTTCGTATTTCTCAGCTGTGCCCAGTTGATACACCTGTGCGGTGCCGGTTTTGCCGGCTACCCGGTAGCGGCTGTCAACTGCGATCACTCTTGCGGTTCCACGCCGGCCGTTAACCACCCGGTCCATGCCCTCAAGCACTACCTGCCAATTCTGCGGGTCCTTTTTCGATACCTGCAGCACCAGTGGAGCCCTGACGCGCTGTGAACGCTCATCACCCGCCTGCTTGGTGGCATACAGCAGCCGGGGTGCATAGCGGTTGCCACCATTGACCAGCGTTGCTACCGCATTGGCCAACTGCAATGGTGTAACCAGGTTGAACCCCTGACCAATACCGGCAATGACTGTTTCGCCCGGATACCAGGGCTCATCCTGGATCTTACGCTTCCACTCACGCGAGGGCAGCAAACCTTTGCTCTCCCCTGGCACATCTATTCCTGTGGCCGAACCGAAGCCAAATTGCGCCAGGTAATCGTGTATCCGATCGATGCCCAGATCCATTGCCAGTTGGTAAAAATAGGTATTCACGGATTGCTCAAGCGCGGAGCCTATGGTCACCCAGCCATGCCCGGATTCTTTCCAGTCACGGTACGGCCGGTCATAGCCCTCAATATAAAATGTACCATTGGAAAATACGCGGGTTTGTGCTGTAACCACCCCCAACTCCAGACCTGCCAGACCGATAAAGGGCTTGATTGTTGAGCCCGGCATATAACCACCCTGCAGAGCCCGGTTAAACAAGGGACGGCCAGGCGCGTCAAGAATTTTATTGTAAGCCTGCTGGCTGATGCCATGCGCAAACATATTGGGGTCATACCCGGGTTTGCTGACCAGCGCAATAACGCTGCCGTCGAGCGGATCAATGGCAACCACCGCACCGGGCCACTCGCCCAGCGCGTCCCAGGCGGCTTGCTGCACCGCCACATCGATCGACAATACCAGATCGGTGCCGGGAACAGCGTCCTGACGCTCAAGCACTCGCAAAACACGTCCACTGGCGTTGGTTTCTACCCGCTCGAAGCCACTGGTGCCATGCAGTTTCGTTTCCTGGAACCGCTCAATGCCAATTTTTCCGATCATGCGCGTGCCCCGATAATTGCCGGCATCCGTGCGGGCAATATCAGCAGCATCCAGCCGCCCTACATAACCGATAACGTGGGTCAGGAGCTCACCGTAGGGATAGTATCTGGACAGGTACGGAACTACGTCAGCACCATCAAAGCGGTGCCGGTTAACCGAGAAACGGGCGACCTCCTGCTCACTCAGGTTGAACTTGACCGGTACGCTGTCAAACTCGCGGAAGTGGCGGCGTGATTTGGCAAAGCTTTTCCTGTCATACTCGCTGAGCGCTATCAGCTCAGATAATTCATCCAGCAAGGCCTCGATGTCCTCCACTTTTTCCGGAACGATTTCCAGCCGGTACGTCGGCCGGTTTTCGGCAATCACCCGCCCGCGACGGTCGTAAATCAAACCCCGGTTGGGCTCCACCGGCCGAATGCTGACGCGGTTGCTTTCTGAACGTGTAGCGAAATTTTCATGTGCAAAGACTTGTAACCAGACATAACGACCGAGCAAAGCCAGCATACTCACCACGATAACGATAAATGCAACCCCGGCCCTGTGTTGGAACAAACGTTGTTCGTCACGCTGCTCTTTGATGGGGTGCTCTTTGCTGTATGCGATCACGTTTTATGCCAGCGCACCCTGGCACGCAAGCTATCCAGCAACAAAAACAGCCAGGGCCAGATGGCCACGCCAATCAGTGGAGGCAACCAGTACTTCCAGGTTGGAATAGGCTCACGCAGTAATGCGATGATCCAGATCAGGATAATCCGGTCATTAACAAGCAAGCCCAGCACGCTGAGCGCTTGTTGCCAGGGCGGGAAAAATCTCAGCCGGGAGCGAAACCGTTGTACCAGGAAAACTATCACCACCAGGCTCAGGGCATGCATTCCCATCAGGCTTCCACTGAGAATATCCAGCACCAGGCCCACCACGAATGCCAAACCCAGGCTGACCATGGCACGAGCTTCCAACGACCAGTAGATCATGACCAGCGCCACCCAGTAAGGTTTTAAAGGCAACAATACCTCCGGCATGGGCAGCAGCGACAACAACAAGGCTGCGACAATTGTCAGCAGCATAAGGCTGCGGCTTTCGCGGTTAGCCCGCATATTGCACCAGTATGGCCCAGGCCAGCCTCTCGACCGGTTCCCGATCTCTCCTTCTCCCGAATGCTGACGCCGGGCAGATGCGGCTGGCTGGTGCAATATGCGGGCTATAGGTCATGGCTCTTCCGCTTGCAGCAGGTCTGCGCCGACGTGTTGTTCAATCAGCAACACCTCACGGCCCCGATCAAGCGCGGCAAAAGGCTTTACATAAACCCTGGCGAAGGTTCCGCCACTGTCACGCTGCACCTGTGCAACTTCACCCACAGGAAAGCCGGGTGGAAAGCGATCGCCAAGACCGGATGTCACGATCATATCGCCGGGGCTGACGTCGGCCTGCAGTGGTACATTGGGCATGAGCAAATGACTTGTCTCACCGCTGCCATAGGCTACGGTGCGCAGTCCGGTCCGGTTAATCTGCACCGGCAAAGCATGGTCCGGATCGGAAATCAGCCGTACGGAGGATGAATGCCGGAGAACATTCTCAACCTGGCCGACAATGCCCAGCCCATCGATCACAGCCTGGCCTGCAAACACACCTTCATCCGCACCCCGGTCGATCCAGACCTTGTGGGAGAACGGATCCAGATCAACACGAATCATTTCCGCAAATTTGAAGGTGTAGGCCCGGCCCTGCGTCGCTTCGAGCAAGTACCTCAAGCGCTGATTTTCCTGCCGCAAGGCAGCCTGGGTTTGTACTGAACCCACCGTTTCAAATAGTTGTATGAGTAGTTGGCGATTCTCGGCTATGAGTTCCCGCCGTGTGCTGATATGCTTGCCAAGTGACCGCAGGGCTTGTGCCGGCCAGCCGGCCAGGTAGAAAACCGGCTCGAATGCCAGCTCCATCGTGTTGCGTATTTTCGCAACATAGTTCCCACGCTGATCCATGGACATCAACACAATGGCCAGCAGGATATACACCATCAGCCGCGTCGTGCGAGCCCCTTCTTCGCCGAACCAGCGGCTGGAACCTGATGATTCTGTATTTGCCAAGTTCTTATCGTAAGTCTTTGTGGCCGGGTGTGGTTACCCGGCGCGATGGTTCTCTCAACTTAGTTGGTGGGTGGTGAAGATATCACCGCGGTTCTGGTCCATCATTTCGAGCGCCCGGCCCCCGCCCCTGGCGACGCAGGTCAGGGGGTCATCGGCCACGAATACCGGCAAGCCGGTTTCTTCAGAGATCAGGCGGTCCATGCCCCGCAGCAACGCACCGCCACCGGTCAGGACAATGCCGGTCTCCACCACGTCCGCACACAACTCAGGTGGCGTCTGCTCCAGTGCAGCCTTTACGGCGTCAAGTATACTGGCGAGGCTTTCAGTCATCGCCTCCAGCACTTCATTACTGTTGATGGTAATCCGCCGCGGCACGCCTTCAGCAAGATTGCGACCGGATACCGACATCTCCTCAGCTTCATCATCGGGCCAGGCACAGCCGATCTGGATCTTGATCTGCTCGGCGGTGGTTTCACCAATCAGGGTGCCGTAGTTGCGCCGTACAAAATTGATGATCGACTCATCAAACTGGTCACCACCAACACGTACGGAGTTGGAATACACCAGCCCATTGAGCGATATGACCGCTACTTCGGATGTACCACCACCGATATCCAGTACCATTGAACCGCGCGCTTCATGCACGGGGATACCGGCGCCGATCGCCGCCGCCATCGGTTCTTCGAGCAAGAATACTTCACGTGCACCGGCACCTTCTGCTGATTCCTTGATAGCTTTTCGTTCAACCTGGGTGGAATTGCACGGAACACACACCAGCACACGAGGGCTTGGACGTAGAAATCGGGATTCGTGCACTTTCTTGATAAAGTGTTGAAGCATTGCTTCGGTCATGTTGAAATCGGCGATCACCCCATCTTTCAATGGCCTGACAGTCCGGATATTGCCCGGCGTACGACCCAGCATACTCTTGGCCGGCGTACCAACGGCCGCTACCGACTGTGGTCCACCGGGACCACGATCCATACGCACCGCCACTACCGAAGGTTCGTTGAGTATTATGCCCTGGCCACGCACGTACACCAGCGTATTTGCAGTGCCGAGGTCAATCGACAAGTCGTTGGAAAAAAGGCCGCGCAGACTCTTGAAAACCATGTTGTTATATTCCGGGGGACAATGCCAGGATCAAGGCTGTTTAATGTAGCAGCCAGCCTGCTTTTCAGCAAGTAGAATGGCTCCAAATGTAAATGCGTTCATTTAGGGAACCTCTGATCTATTCATGAACTCGTATCTTGCGTCCAAAAGGTCCAGCTTCTGCGTTGCAAATCTTGTCAATAGCCAGCTATTACCTGCGATTCGCGCCTTGAATCTGAACATTTTGAATCGCAATCTACTTCGCCCAGAATAAATCAGAGGTTCCTTAGTTTTTAATAAACGCCCGGCTACTACCGCAAAATCCGCTAAAATGCCGTTTTTCCCATACTAATTTCCTTAACAAGGTACGGACCAACGCATGTCAGCATTAATCTGCGGTTCCCTCGCTTATGACACCATCATGGTGTTCCCGGAACGTTTCAGGGACCACATCCTGCCGGACAAGGTACATATCCTGAACGTGGCCTTCGTGGTACCCGAAATGCGCCGCGATTTTGGCGGGGTAGCAGGCAATATCGCTTACAACCTGAAAATGCTCGGCGGTGACCCTTACCCGATGGCCACCGTCGGCGATGATTTCGGTCCTTACATGCGACGCCTGGAGTCGCTGGGTATTTCCACGCGCTATATACGCCATCTCGAGGGTGAATTCACGCCCCAGGCTTTCATCACCACAGATGTTGATGACAACCAGATAACGGCTTTCCACCCCGGTGCGATGCAGGAAAGCTACCTGAACAAGGTGGAAGACACTGAGGGTATGACGCTTGGCATCGTGGCGCCGGACAGCAGAAGGGCGATGTTGCAGCACAGCCGTGATTTTGAGCGCCTCGGCATCCCCCACATCTTCGACCCGGGCCAGGCGATGACCCTGTTTGATGGCGATGATCTCAAGGTCTTTATCCGTCAGGCCAACTGGCTGGTGTCAAATGACTATGAATTCCAGTTAATCCAGGAGCGCACCGGTTGGAGCATGGAGCAAGTCGCCGGGCAACTCGACGCGTTGATCATCACCCGTGGAGGCGATGGCTCGACCCTGATCGCCAACGGTAACGAGGAAGAGATTGAAGCGGTAAAGCCTACGGCGATCCTTGACCCGACCGGCTGTGGCGATGCCTACCGGTCCGGCCTGATATACGGCTTGCAAAATGACCTGGATCTCGTCACCGCCTGCCGCATCGGCGCCGTCATGGGCGCCTTGAAAATTGCCGTGCAGGGCCCGCAAAACCACGAGCACACGCTGGATGAAATCATCGATTGCTTTAAAAATGCCTTTGGATACTCTTTTATCAGCTAAATTGGATAAAACTTGCCCATTTTCGGGCATTTGCAGTTGACAACAGGGCCGTGGAAATGGAAAATTCACGCCCCCGACTGCAATGGTCGGAACAGTTTGTTTGAGTGGTTAGAGGTGATGTAGCTCAGCTGGTTAGAGCGCGGCATTCATAATGCTGAGGTCGGTGGTTCAAGTCCACCCATCACCACCAATGAATTCAATATGATACCGTTGTTTACAAAAATTAATTTTATTCCAGGGTCACTCTGGGGTCACTTCTGAACTGCTTTAGATTCGCCAACGCCCTAGCTTTCCCCTCAGGCGTTCTCGGGCCTGTACTCATACCTCCGTGGTTCTTACATCTGCCGTTGGCCAGTGCCTTTGCTTTGCAAGGCTGCCCTGTGGATCTGGCGTGTGCACCGCAACGAAGTCTTTGTTTTCGCGGCAATGGAGTCAAGGGTTGACGGCTTCGTGGTTGTAACCAGGCTTCTTGGTCTGTATTTAGTTGCTCAATTGTCTTCATACCGAACTCCACGACCTGCGCGTGCGTGTGAGGGATTATGTGTGAATAATATACGTTCCCAATTCCCATTTTCCCATAATCACCTGGTACAAGTGTTGTACTTTCTAATCAAGACGGTAGTTAATCAGTATCCGCTTTCGGCCAGAAGCCGCCTGTCAGGTAAGTGCTAATCTTATAGATTCAATGAATCTTTTGGTATTTGTTGGTTTTGCAACTATGCTTAACAGCAATACCGGATAAAAAGAAGATAGCCCTTGACATTTTTCGAGGATTTGAAACGTCGCAACGTCTTCAAGGTGGGTGTCGCTTACCTGCTGGGGGCGTGGTTGATTATCGAGGTCACGGATACCATTTTTCCGTTGTTCGGCTTTGGTAACGAACCCACGCGTATCGTTGTAATCTTTCTCGCAATCGGTTTCATTATTACAATGGTGTTTTCCTGGGCATACGAATTAACCCCGGGAGGTCTGAAGAAAGAAAAGGACATTGACCGCTCCAAACCCATTGCCGGCGGTAGTGGTAAAAGGCTGAATTTTG
>BTRB01000014.1:0-23035 GCA_036986175.1 Gammaproteobacteria bacterium | reverse complement strand
GAAGTAAGCGTGTAAGACGTTTGATCCTGAAGGTGCTACCGGTGGCAGTGGCACTG
This sequence comes from Gammaproteobacteria bacterium, assembly GCA_036986175.1. GTDB lineage: Bacteria > Pseudomonadota > Gammaproteobacteria > Xanthomonadales > SZUA-36 > SZUA-36. Next base: position 22,979 of record BTRB01000014.1, on the reverse strand, counting down.
ACGGTGTTGTTTGCCTCGTTGATTCTCGTCAGCAACGTACAACAGGATGCGGGTGGGGAGGCCAGCGGTGCCGGCCAGCGATACGTATGGGTTCTGGTTCTGACCGTTTTCGCTTTACTGGTAGTGGTGGCGGCCATTTTGCATCGGGTAATTTTGCTGACCAGAAACGTCCGCGCACAGGCACCGGGTGCGTTGCTATCGGCACGCTGGGTCAGGAATTTCCTGGTACTGTCCCTTCCGCCGGCCTTGATCGTTTACTTTTTCTCTGCCTATTTCCTGACCCGTACAGTTGATAGCTGGTTCGACGTCGGTGTCGAGTCTGCGCTGGCTGATTCTTTGACACTGGGCCAGCAGTTTCTTGAAAACCGGACCATGGAAGTACGTAACCAGGTACGCCGGATTGGCAGGGAAATCGATAACCCTGATGACGATGTTGATGCGGTGCGCCGCATCCTGTTGCGGCGCGTCAGTACTGCCGGGCCGCTGGAGCTGTCGGTGCTGGCAACCGATGGCAGGCTGGTGACCAGCGCCAATATCAATATGCTGGCCGACCTGCCGGAGCGGCCGGGTGACTATGCTTTGTCGCAGGCGCTGGATCAAGGGGAATACGCAGCTGCGGAGCCGGTCGCCGACGGCATCTTGCGTATTCGTGTTATTCAACGGCTGCCATCGGGTCTGCCGGGCACGCAAGGATACCTGCTGCAGGCGATATACCCTCTGCCGGAGTCCACTACTACCCTGACCGATGAAATACAAAGGCAATACCGCCGTTACCAGAATGTCAGTTTTTTACGCACTGCGCTGAAGCAAAGCTTCATCCTGATCCTGTCGCTGGTGTTATTACTGACCATATTACTGGCTATCCTCGCCGCGTTGAATGTTGCACGCAGGATGGTCACACCCATATCAGAACTGGCGCTGGCGACCCGTGAAGTTGCTGCCGGTGACCTGACCCAGGAGGTACAGGCCGGGGACCGCGATGAACTGGGATTCCTGGTGCAATCTTTCAATGCAATGACCGAGGCCCTGACCGCGGCCTCTGAGGAGGCCGAACGCAGCCGTGCGGCACTGCAATCACAGAGTGAATACCTGGAAACCGTGCTGGGAAGCCTGACCGCCGGTGTGTTAACGCTGGACCACGAGCAGCGTGTGGTGACGGCCAATACCGCTGCGCAGGAGATACTGGGCTTGCCGGACGGGTTCTTTACCGGCTACAGCCTGGCTGAGCGGGCTGAAATGGCGCCATTTCTGGTGCCGCTTGCGGATTTGATCGGTCTGCAAATGGGGCGTGGGCCAGCCGAGTGGCAGCGTGAAATTCGCCTGCAGAGGAGTGACCACGATTCGGGCCAGGCATTGGTTTTGTTGGTGCGTGGTTCACGCTTGGGCAAAGAAACTTCCGCGCAGGGTGGCACCGTGGTTGTATTTGATGACGTCACGATGCTCAACCAGGCGCAGCGCGAAGCAGCCTGGGCTGAAGTTGCGCGGCGACTGGCGCATGAAGTCAAAAACCCGCTGACCCCAATTCGGCTGGCAGCGGAACGTCTGCGAATGAAACTGATGGACAAGCTGGAGGCCGAGGACGGCCACATGCTGGACCGTGCCACCGGCACCATCGTCTCACAGGTTGAAGCCTTACGTTCACTGGTCGACGCATTTGGAGATTATGCCCGGGATCCACAGCTGGAGCGTGCACCACTGGCGCTGGATGACCTGGTACGGGATGTGGTGGCCCTGTACCAGCATAAAGACCAGCGGATACAGTTTCATCTTGAACTGGTTTCCGGCCCTCCCGACCTGGCTGCTGATGGCGGGCAGATACGCCAGCTGCTACATAACCTGATCGCAAATTCCAGCGAAGCCATGGCAAAAGGGCAGCAAGCAGAGGTCCATATCCGTACGCAGGTCGTCAGCAAGGCCGGCCGGCAGTGGCTGCAGATGGAGATCAGTGATCGGGGTCCGGGCTACCCGGAGTTGGTGCTGGAAAAACCTTTTGAACCCTATGTTACCTTCAAAGCAGGTGGCAGTGGTCTCGGTCTTGCCATTTGCCGCAAAATCATCAACGACCATGACGGTCGCATTTCGCTATCCAACCCTGCTGCCGGTGGTGCCAGCACCATTATCAGCTTGCCGTTGGGTTGATGACACCGGACATAGCATAATCTACGGAGTTTTTGAGTGATTCCTTGCATGCAATACTCTGCTTAACTACCCGGATAACATTTTCAGCGCAACAATCAGCAGGAACAGGGCAAAAATACGTCTTGCAAACAGTGGATTACTGCGGTGAATTGCGGCCACGCCAAGCGGTGCTGCGAGCACGCTGAACAAGGCTACGCCAAACAGTGCCTGCAAATGTACATAACCGAGCGTAGTTGCGCCGGTTGTGTTATCACCCAGCAATACAAATCCCAGCGTACCGGCGACTGCAATGGGATAGCCACAGGCTGCTGCCGTGGCGATGGCGTTGCGGGTTGGCTGCCCGTGCCACAAAAGCCAGGGTACGGTCATACTGCCGCCGCCGATACCCAGCAGGCTGGAGACTGAACCGATGGCAAGGCCGATTTCTGAGGTCGCCAGCCTGCCTGGCAGCGGCCGGTTTCCCGGCCGCGCGGAACCACGCAGCAATTGCAGGCCGACCAGCACCGCAAAAATACCAAATACTTTGCCCAGCGAAGTGCTGCCGATACGGTCGGCAATAACAGCGCCAATCAATGCACCTGTCAGTAAACCCGGCAGGAGCAGCTTGACCAGAGGCCACAAAATGGCGCCATGGCGGTGGTGGGCAAGTATGGAACTCAACGATGAGAACAACATGGTGGCCAGTGATGTGGCTACTGCCATTTGTACAGCCACCCCGGCTGTGGCCGGGTCCCGGCTGAATATCCAGCTTAAAGCAGGCACAAGAACCAGCCCGCCGCCGATGCCGAGGTAACCCGCCAGGAAACCGGCAAAAACACCTGTCAGTGCAAATTCAATCCAAATCAAGAAATTGTCCTGAGCATGAAATTAAATAGACAATCGGCTTGCCGAGTTGTCTGCATTTGCATAGATTAGTCCTGTCCATGAAGCACATCTCCCACATAAATATACGCGGGTCAAGACAGCTTATCATTTTGCTCGCATTGTACTGGTCAGTTTGTGGCCAGGCCGCCGTGTCCGGCAACGCAACGGACTCTGTGCGTGAGCAATTCAGGACTGCGTGGGATGCCGCGCGTCAGGGTGATCACGAAACCTTCGGGCAGATCAAGCAAAACCTCCAGGGCTATGTGCTTTATCCCTACCTGCAATACGAAGACTATCGCAATCGCCGCGCCACGGTCGCGGCGGACGAAATGGCTGCGTTTCTTGAAACTCATGAGAATTGGGCATTTACCGACGGGCTGCGCCGTGCCTGGTTAAAATCGGTGGCGAAAAAAGGACGCTGGGCAGACCTGGTGGCGCACTCCGAAGGCGTTTCGGACACGGTCCTGAGATGCCAGCGTGCCCGTGGGCAAATTATTTTGCAACAAACTGACGGGTTGCTGGCGGAAGCGCAAAGTTTATGGGCGGTGGGTAAATCGCAGCCGGATGAGTGTGATCCGCTGTTTGCCTGGCTGGTAAAAAATGACGGTATCCCGGTGGGCCTTGCCTGGGAGCGGATCAGGCTGGCATTTGAGGCCGGTAACCCCCGCCTGACAATTTACCTTGCGCGTTACCTTCCGAAGAATGAGCGTCGTTGGCTGAAAGACTGGCAGAAACTGAGCCAAACGGGGTATTCCAGGCTGGAGCGTGCACGTCGCTGGCCGGATAATGAAATTACCCGCATGATTACCGCTGCCTCACTACGACAGTTGGCACGTAAAGACACGCTGATGGCTGCGGAGAAATTCCAGGCACTTGATGGTCAATTCAAATGGGGGGATGCACGCAGGGCGACGCTGTTGCGTGACATCGCGCTGTATTCGGCGATGGCGCTGGATAAGCAAACAGTTGTACAAATGCAACGCGTGCCTGTCGTGTACCGCGACTCGCAACTACTGGAATGGTGGTCCCGATTCCTGCTGAGCGTGGGCGACTGGTCCGGACTGGCGTCTGTTATTAAGCAGATGCCTGAAGATACACGTAACCATGACCGCTGGCGTTATTGGTTGGCTCAGGCGGAGTTGCGGACAGGCCAGGCCAAAAAATCATCCGCCACACCATCATCAGCCCGGGCACTACTGCGGAACCTGGCTAAGCAGGCCAATTATTATGGTTTCCTGGCGGCCGATGAACTTGGTTTGAAATACAATATCTGCCCCCTGGAGCCTGCAATTGATGTCGTGGAAATTGACCGCATTGGCGAGATGGATGGCTTCAGGCGTGCACTTGAACTCAGAAAAGCAGAGCTGGATAACTGGGCCATCCAGGAATGGTCGCTGGCGATAAGAAAACTGCCGGTGCAGGACCTGAAGGTTGCGGCTGCACTGGCGCATGGTAAAGGCTGGTACGATCGGGCCATCGTCGCGCTGGGTAACAGCGGTGATCTGCGTTTTTATGCGTGGCGTTTTCCATTGTTATGGGAAAACGAGGTCAAGCGCTACGCCAGGGCCAACCAACTGGACCCGGCCTGGGTTTACGGTACCATTCGTTCAGAAAGCGCCATGCTTGAGACTGCGCGCTCACCGGCCAATGCCCTGGGTTTGATGCAGCTAACGCCTGCCACCGGCAAGCGCGTGGCAAAAAAACACGGCATTAGGTGGAGCGGCAATGCCGGTTTACAAACGGTCGCCGGTAATCTGCCCGTCGGTACGGCTTACCTGGGTGATCTTTTACAGGATTTCCGACGCAATCCGGTGTTGGTCTCCGGCGCCTACAACGCAGGGCCTACTGTGGTTAAGCGCTGGTTGAAAAACCGGCCCGCCAGTGAGGCCGCAATCTGGATAGAGACGCTGCCTTTTTTTGAGACGCGGGATTACATTCCCCGTGTTTTGGCATTCACAACAATTTATGATTGGCGTATGGGCGGAGAAGTAAAACGGATTTCTGCCCGGATGCCGGACATTGATTCCGGTAAAATAAGCGTCAGGGGCAGCACCGGAGTGGTGTGTAACGAGCAGGATAGCCAACGAGGATATTGAGGATGTGATATGCGAATTGTACTGATAGGCGCGAGCGGATTTTTAGGCCGCTATCTGTTGAACGCGCTGGCGGCTGACGGCCATCATAGCGTAGTGTTGAGCCGTGCTGCAGTACGCCATGGCGATATCGGCCTGCTGCCCGGTGTTGAGCTGGTACAGGCCGATGTTTATGACGCCGATGTGCTGGCGACCCTGTTTAAAGGTGCTGATGCTGTGGTCAGCATGGCGGGTATCCTGAATGAAAGTGGTGGTGGCGGAAAAGGTTTTCACAAGGTCCACGTTGAAACGGTCGAAGCGATTATCAGGGCCTGTGATCTGGCGGGTGTAACACGGGTATTGCACGTCAGCGCCTTACATGCCGGAAAAGGCAGTAGCTACTACCTGAAGAGTAAAGGTGAGGCCGAAGGTTTACTAAAAGAGGCGGACAGCCTGAACGTCACCATATTCCAGCCTTCTGTGATTTTTGGTCGGGGTGACCGCTTTTTCAATCGTTTCGCAAGTCTGTTGCGGCTGTCATGGGTGATGCCACTTGCGTGCCCCAAAGCACGTTTGCAACCTGTGTATGCGGTCGATGTGGCGGCGGCGATGGCAGCGGCCCTGGATGACCCCATGACCTGGGGCAAAGACTATGAACTGGGCGGGCCGCAAAGCTATACGCTGAAGGAACTGGTGGAATGGACCGCCAGTAGTATGGGGTTGCGGCGGTGGATATTCGGTTTGCCCAGACCTTTGTCGGCAACCACGGCAGCGTGGATGGGCCTGATGCCTGGCAAGCCATTTACCCTGGATAACTACCGCTCATTGCAGACAGAAAGCACCACAGAGCAAAATGGTTTTGCCTATTTCAGCATTGTTCCACGTTCCGTCGAAACGGTGGTTCCGGACTACCTCACAGGCTCGGTTCAGCAGCGGCGCTTGCAGACTTATCGTCGACAACCACGGCGCGATGGGGCTTATCTTCGACAACCACGGCAAGATGGAAAATAAGCCGCACATTTCACCGGCTAAAACTTACCTTGTGGGAGGTGCTGTCCGCGACATCTTGCTGGGGCTCAAAGCCGTGGAACATGATTGGGTCGTTGTCGGCAGTACGCCGGAGGAAATGCTGGAGTCGGGTTTCAAACAGGTAGGTGCTTCTTTTCCGGTTTTCCTGCATCCCGAAAACGGTGAGGAGTATGCGCTGGCGCGCAGGGAGAAAAAACAGGGCCACGGTTACCATGGTTTCAATGTGGATTTCCATCCCGGTGTCACGTTGGAAGAAGACCTCGAACGCCGCGATTTAACCATCAACGCCATGGCCCGGGATCGGCAGGGCAGCCTGGTTGATCCCTTTGGTGGTCAGCGTGATTTGCAGCAAAAGGTTCTGCGCCATGTTTCCGGCGCATTCGTGGAGGATCCGCTGAGAGTATTGCGGGTGGCGCGCTTTGCTGCACGCTTTACCCACCTGGGATTTCGTGTGCATGAATCAACGCTGGCGCTGATGCGGGAAATCACCTGCTCCGGTGAACTTCAACACCTGGCTGCTGAACGAATCTGGCGGGAAATTGAACGTGCGATGATGATGGACAGTCCCTCTGAGTTCGTCAGCGTAATGCGTGAATGCGGCGCGCTGGAAGAATTGCTGCCGGAAGTGAACGCTCTTTTCGGTGTACCCCAGCCGGAAAAATATCACCCTGAGATCGATACGGGGGTGCACCTGCTGATGGCGCTCGATCAGGCTGCCAAATTGAGTAAGGGGCGGGCAAAGAAGAGTTCGGCAAGTGTGGTTTTTGCCGTGTTGCTGCATGATCTCGGCAAAGGTATTACACCGCAGCAGAAGTTGCCTTCACATGTTGGCCATGAAGCTTCCGGAGTACCCCTGGTAGATGTGGTCTGTGAGCGGTTCAGGGTGCCTGGCAGCGTGCATGACCTGGCACGCAAAGTCTGTGCCCGACATCTGGATTGCCACCGGATCCTGGAGGCCCGACCAGCGACCGTCATGCGCTTGCTCGAAAGACTGGATAGTTTTCGCCAGGCGGGGTTGCTGGAGGATTTTATTATTGCCTGTGAAGCTGATTACCGGGGCCGTAAGGGCTTTGAGGATCGCCCCTATCCACAGGGCGCTTACCTGCAGCGTGCTTTTGAGATTGCAGCAGCCATACTGGCAAGGGATCTTGACCTGCATGGCGTCAGCGGGCCGCAAGTGGGCGAGCGCTTGCGTGAAGCACGTATTCAGGCCATCGCAGAAGCGCTTGTCTAAAGCCTGTAGCGCAAGTCTGTCAGCGCGAATCCCCGCAGCTCATCGCGCACATCTTCGTCTAAGTCCCGGCTCAAAGCCATTACCTGGAAACGTTCGCCCATTTCGCCAGGCAGGGTCAGCTTGCGGACCTCGATATTGCTTACTACACGATCTTTTTCCGATAGCGACTGGAAACTACTGATCACCTCTTCAAGACCGCAGCTTAGTAGGAACATCGCCTGGGTGGTGTAGCCGCTGACTTCCAGGCTACAGCTGTCTGCAGCCTCTGCCAGGGCGGTAAAATCTACCGATGCCGAGATATCGGTCAATCCGGGCCACAGGAAAGGATCATCGTGGGCACGGTGCCGGTAGTGGCAGATCAACGTACCGTTACGGCGTTGCGGCAGGTAGTACTCATGACGTGGGTAGCCATAGTCGATAAATAGTGCCACACCTTTTTGCAGGCTTGCTGAAACGGTCTGCAACCAGGCGGGCAGGCTGGTGTTGATTTCTGATTGATAGCCATCTGCAGATGGGCCCTTATGACCAGATAAAACCGTCTGGATCCGCTCCCGCATGGCTCGGGGGCAATCGGCCTGGTGCCAGACAAAACCGTCCGGGCCGTCTGCCACTCGCAATTGCCTGATGCCATCGAGGTCGCAGCAAAATCGCTCCACTGTCAACGCGTCTAAAACTTCGTTGGCAATGAAAACACCCTGCCAGCCTGCTTCCGGTGGCTGGTCCAGCCAGCTGATCCTGTCCATCCATTGCGGGGCACTGCGCTCCAGGGTTTCCTTTTGTACCTGCCGCAAATGGGCGCTGCGCTCAAGTATGCGGTAACGCTCAGGCGGGTGGCTATCCTGCAGCGTTGTTAGCAGGTCTGCCGCCAACACCCCGGTTCCGGCACCCGCTTCAATGATTTCATAGCCACCGATTGCTGTGCCGATTTGTTCAATTTGTGTTGCCAGACACCTGGCAAATGTGTTCCCAAGCTGTGGTGCTGTTACGAAATCGCCGCCCTTGCCAAACTTCTGCAAACCGGCGCTGTAATAGCCGAGTCCCGGCTCATACAATGCCATTTCCATGTAGTCTGAAAACGAAATGGGGCCCTCCTGACAGATTTTTTCGCGTATGGCAGCGGCCAGTTTTTCACTCACACGCTTGAGCTCTTCTGGCGGTTCGGGCAGGATGACCCGGGAAGTTGCAGAACACATAGGCGGGTAGTTTCAGTGAGTGAAACCCGAAAGTCCAGAACAAGACAGTCCGGAACAGGAACAGCACTGATCACCGGTGCTGCACGGCGTATTGGTGCTTGTATTAGCGAGACCCTGCATCAGCGGGGTTGTAATGTATTTCTTCACTACCACAACAGCAGTGATTCAGTTATCGAACTGGCCGCGAAACTGAATGCAAAACAACCTGACAGTGCATCTGTTGTTCAGGCGGATCTCGGAAATTTTGCTGCCATCGAACAGTTGGCAGACCAGGTCAGAGCCAAAACGGATAGCCTGGATTTGCTGGTCAATAACGCTTCGCGGTTTTTTCCTACCGGTGTTGGCTCCACCACGCCACAGCAATGGGATGACCTGTTGGACAGCAATCTGCGCGGTGCTTACTTTCTGACCCAGGCATTGTTGCCGGAACTGGCCATCGCCGGCGGCAGCGTAGTCAATCTGCTGGACGTACACGCAAGTAGGCCCATGCGGGGCCACGCAGTATATAGCATAGCCAAGGCCGGCTTGCAGATGATGACGCTGGCATTGGCGAGAGACCTCGGCCCGCGAATACGGGTTAATGGCGTGGCGCCCGGCGCCATCCTGTGGCCTGAGCTGGATTCTTCCAGTGACGAGCAGCAGGAAAAACGCCAGGAAATATTGAAAAAAACTGTCATGGGGCGTGCCGGGGATCCGCAGGACATCGCCTCAGCGGTAGCCTATCTCGGCCTGGATGCAACCTATGTGACCGGGCAGGTGTTGGCGGTTGATGGGGGGCGCAGTCTCAATATCTGACTGGTAGGTAATTACCTAATGCTCTGGTAGCCGCCTTCAACCCCTTCTTTTGAGAATACAATTTGCCATAACTGATTTTTTCTTGAGCGGAAAGACCCCGCACTGGAGAGTAGGTAGTACTCCCACATACGATAGAAACGTTGGTCGTACTTCCCTTTTATGTGCTCCCAGCCACGCGTAAAATTATCGTACCAGGCGAGCAGGGTCTTGTCGTAATCAGTTCCGAAACTATGCCAGTCTTCGAGCACAAATAGCTTCTCTGCCGCAGCCGCAAGTTGTTTCACCGAAGGCAGCATTGAGTTTGGGAAGATGTATTTATCAATCCATGGCTCTGTTGAAGATACTGATCTGTTCCCCCCGATTGTGTGTAATAAGAACAAACCACCCGATTTCAGGCAACGATGAGCCACGCCCATATAGGTGCTGTAATTTTTTTCTCCAACGTGCTCAATCATTCCGATGGAGATGATTCTGTCAAACTGCTCGTTGAGTAGCCGGTAATCCTGGAGTCGGTATTCAACAGGGAGGCCCTCCCCTCGTTTTATCGCCAATTTTACCTGTTCTTCAGAGATGGTAATCCCCACTACTTCCACACCGTATTTTTCCGCCGCATATTTTGCGAAGCTTCCCCAGCCACTCCCTATATCCAAGACTTTCATGCCTTTTTTTAGTCCGAGTTTTCTACAAGACAAATCCAACTTTGCTTCTTGTGCCTGGTCCAGGTTTCCCGCCTGGTCCCAATACCCACAGGAGTATGCCATGTTTTTATCGAGCATTACCTCGTAGAGTTCGTTGCCGATATCGTAATGCTTCTTGCCGACCTCATAGGCTCGTTTTCGACTTTGCAGGTTCATTAATTTGGCTCGTATTACGCCCCAGATTGCGCTTTTACTCCTGACTTGTTTATCCAATTCTGCGCAAAGAACCTTGCTGAAGAACTCATCTAATTGTTGGCAATCCCACCAACCATCCATGTACGATTCCCCTAGTGCGAGTGACCCGCCCGCAAGAACTCTCGAATAGAAACCCGTATTGTGCACCTGGATATCCCATGGTCGATTTCCATCAATGCGCACGTCTGCGAGAGCAAAATAGTTTTCGAAAATTTGTTTACTGTTCATTTTTTCACACTCTTGTTCTACATTTGGATTTTACTCTATACCTAATAATAGGACACTACACTAGCTTCAGGCCGGCATCGCTTAGCCCGGAAGAACTCCAGATACCGCCCATGCTGCGTCGTTCGCCGGGGTGGATAAGATCCGGGTCGAGATCAGCCAGTGGCTTGAGTACGTGTGCGAACCTGAGGATCTCAGCGCGCGGTATTTCCAGCACCGGGGACAGCAATACCAGGTCGTCATATAACAGGATATCGATATCCAGTGACCGGTCAGAGAACTTCGGCACATCCCGCTTGCGGCCATAGCGATCCTCAAGATCACGCAAATACCTACGCAATTCCAGCGGGCTCATGTCGGTTTCAACCTTTGCCACCAGGTTGATGAAATCATTACCGTCAAAACCCACAGCTGCACTGGCATAGGTGGGCGACAATTCGACATTCACGAATTTCCTGGCCAGTTCGTCGATGGCAGCCCGGATATGGGCTTGTGCATTGATGTTTGAGCCCAGGCCCAGCCAGGCGGTACTCATTGCCGGTCCGTGCCTTTTTCTGAGACGCCCCTTTCGATAATGACGCCGACAGCGCTGGAACCGCGCACCGCACCTGGCTTGCTCAGCTTTAAGTGTACCCAACTCACCGGAAATTCTTCCAGCACGATAGCTGCACAATGCTCCGCCAGTGCTTCAACAAGCTGAAACTCACTGCCTTCAACGAACTGGATAAGACGTTTTGAAACTGCTTTGTAATCCAGTGTGTCGACAATGTCGTCGCTGGCGGCAGCAGCGCTGATAGCAAATGCCATTTGCAGGTCAAGACTGACTGTCTGGGTGATTTCACGCTCCCAGTCGAATACGCCTATAACGGTCTGTATGCGCAAGTCTTCAATAAATACCAGATCCATCGTCATGCGTTTGGTTTCTCCAGAGGGGGTAGTTGATCCAGTGGCCAGCGGGCGAAGGCCTGCAGGCTGTTGCCGGTGTGTTGGCCGGCCAGCAGTCTTTGACAGCCGGCAAAGGCAATCATGGCGCCATTATCAGTGCAAAACTCAAGCCGTGGATAGGAAACTTTCCAGCCATATTTCTTACCGGCGCGCAGCAAGTCCTGCCGCAGGGCAAGATTGGCCCCCACACCCCCGGCCACAACTAACTGCTGTGCACGGGTATGTTGCATGGCGCGCCGGCACTTGATCGTAAGTGTGTCGACCACGGCTTGTTGAAAGCCGGCAGCGATGTCTGCACGGGTTGCTTCGCGCTGGTCGCCATTCAGCCACAGGTTACGAGTGTGGGTTTTCAGACCGCTGAAGCTGAATTCCAACCCGGGACGGTCGGTCATCGGGCGGGGAAACCTGAACCGGTCTGCATTGCCCTTCCCGGCCAGTTTCGCCAGTGCCGGACCGCCCGGGTAACCGAGGCCCAGCAGTTTGGCAGTTTTATCGAAGGCCTCGCCGGCCGCATCATCCAGGGTCTCACCGAGGATGCGGTATTCACCGATGGCAAGTACTTCCACCAGCATGGTATGGCCACCGGAAACCAGTAACGCCACAAATGGACATTCCGGTGGACTCGCTTCGAGCATGGGGGCAAGCAAATGACCTTCCATGTGATGGACTGCAACAGCCGGGCGATCCAGTGCCAGGGCAATGCTGCGACCGGTGGCAGTGCCGACCAGCAATGCGCCGATCAGCCCCGGACCGGCTGTGTATGCAACGCCATCAATATCAGAACGGTTCAGGCCGGCCTCTGCAAGACACTGGTTTATCAGTGGCAATAACTTGCGTACATGGTCACGCGAGGCAATCTCCGGCACAACCCCGCCATACTCAGCATGAATATCCACCTGGCTGAATAGCGTATGCGCGAGTAATCCGGCATCGCTGTCGTAAAGCGCAACGCCGGTTTCATCGCAGGAAGTTTCTATGCCAAGTACGATCATCAGGTTTCAATAAAGAATTGGATTAAGGATTGTAAATCATGCCGACCCTTTGAGGTACTATGCGGGCTATGACCAAACCTTTGGGGATTGCAGCTTCGGGGCACCAGGAGACTTCGAATGCGGCCAGGATACTGCTCGAACAGGGCGGCAATGCGTTTGATGCTGCCCTGGGTGCCATGTGCGCTGCTTGTGTAAGTGAACCATTGCTTGCCAGCCTGGGTGGCGGTGGATTCCTGCTTGCCCAGGCTGCCGGTAGAGAGGTTCAGGTGTTCGACTTTTTCACCCAGACACCCTCTGCCACGCAAGGTAATCTGGATTTTTATCCCATCCAGGCAGATTTCGGTACTGCCACCCAGGAATTTCATATCGGCCTGGGCTCGATCGCGGTACCGGGCCTCGTGGCCGGACTGTTTGCCATCCACGAGGCTCATTGCCGGCTACCGTTGGAGAAGATTGTTGAGCCTGCTGTTTGCCTGGCGCGTGAAGGCGTGCGGGTCAATCCGTTGCAAAAATTTATCAGCGAGATACTACAACCGATTATTGAAGCCACACCCGCAGCCGCAGCGCTGGTCAAGCCGGTAGCTGGCCCGGGAAGGCTGGCAGAGGTCGGCGACTTAGTTGCCAACCCCGAGTTGGCCGGCACTTTTGAGGCGCTGGTCAGCCATGGGCCAAGATGGTTTTACGAGGGTGAACCAGGACAGCAATTGGTGCGCGATTGTGCGGCACATGGGGGCCTGATCACACTGGCCGACCTGCAGAGCTACGAGGTTATCCGGCGTAAGCCGGTCAGGGTTGAATCCCATGGTGCCATCATCAACTTCAACAGCCCGCCATCGCCAGGTGGTTGCCTGATTGCGTTTGCTTTGTCATTGCTGGATAAAACCCGGCCAGGTGATCGTTTGGGCGATCATGAATGGGGTAGCCCGGAGTATGCAATGAAGCTGGCCCGCGTTTTGCAGGCTTCCGGCATTGTGCGGGAGCAGCACGGCATGGCTACGGGACTGGACAATGAAACCGCAGAAATCATTCTGCAACCGGAAAGTCTTGCGCGGTGGCAGGAAACCTTAGGCACAGGTGGCATGGCGTCGCGTGGAACGACCCACATGAGTGTAGTGGATGCCGACGGCAACCTGGCCAGCCTGACGCTTTCCAACGGTGAAGGATCTTCGTACGTCTTGCCGGGCAGCGGCATCATGCTGAATAACATGCTGGGCGAGGAAGACCTCCATCCCAACGGATTCCACCGCTTGCCGCCCGGTGTACGGCTGGCTTCAATGATGACGCCGGTTATCGTCAGCCTGCCTGAGGGCGGACAAATCGCGCTGGGTTCAGGCGGCTCCAACAGGATTCGCAGCGCCATTTTGCAGGTGCTGGTCAATATGCTGGACTACAACATGGGGCTTGAGTCCGCAGTCATTGCCCCTCGTTTGCACCTCGAAGGCGATCACCTGAGTTTGGAAGAGGGTTTTTCCGATGCTGCTGTACGATCGCTGGAGGGGGCATGGCCCGGTGTTGAGAAATGGCCGGAGCCGAACCTTTACTTTGGTGGTGTGCATGCTGCTGAGCGTCTTGCCAGCGGCGAATTCCGTGCGGCAGGTGATCCGCGCAGGGGCGGGGCTGTGGCTATCGCGATGAGTGGAACTCCGTAGGGTGGGCAACCTCGTTACCGACCTTTTTAACCTGCTGGAACGGTGGGCATTTGTGCCCACCCTGCGGGTTTTGTGTGCAATTTTTCTTTGCACGATTGAGGGTTTAAAGGTTAAAATGCGCGGCTACGCCCAATATGGGCATAACTGATAAAACGGAGTTACGATGCCAAGCGTAAAAATTCGTGAAAACGAGCCTTTTGAATATGCACTGCGCCGCTTCAAGCGTTCGTGTGAAAAGGCCGGTGTTCTGGCGGAAACCCGCCGCCGCGAATACTATGAAAAACCTACACAGGAACGCAAGCGTAAGGCTGCGGCTGCAGTAAAACGCAACCTGCGTCGTCTGGCACGGGAAAACATTCGTCGTACCCGTATGTATTGATCGCTCGTTGTCTTTGCGAAACAGACGCAATGGGAAGTAGACGCTATGGCCCTGACCAAATGACTTTGAAGTGGCAAATTCTGGAAGATGTAAAAACCGCCATTCGTGCGCGCGATCAGAAGCGCCTGACTGCGTTGCGGCAGCTTACCGCGGCCATCAAGCAGATCGAGGTGGACAGGCGACCTGACTGTGCCGTGGGCTAATGCCTTGGCGACAAATCCGTTAGCGCAAACCGTGTGTTAGTCCAAATCTTATGAGCGGCCGTATTCCCGATTCTTTTATCGAAGAGTTACTCGCACGCAGCGACATCGTTGAGCTGATTGAAAGACGGGTCCCGCTAAAACGCGCAGGCAGCGAATTCCAGGCGTGCTGCCCGTTTCACGACGAGAAAACCCCTTCTTTTACCGTCAGCCCCAAAAAGCAGTTTTATCATTGTTTCGGCTGTGGCGCGCATGGCTCTGCGATCAGCTTCCTGATGCAGTACGAAGGGCTGGAATTCCTCGATGCAATTGAGGAAATGGCGCGTGCAGCCGGTCTTGAAGTGCCTAAAAGCGGTAGCCAGCAGCCACGAACGGATACCGGCCTGTATGACATACTGGCGGCTTGCGCAAAGCTTTATTGTGAAGAACTCAAGAACCATCCAGCAGCCGTCGAATACTTGCGGGGCCGGGGCTTGTCCGGCGAAGTCATGCTTGATTTCGAAATTGGCTACGCACCGCCAGGCTGGGATGCGGTGACCAAGAAACTGGCAACGGATGCGAAAAAGCTGGAGCAGTTAAAACAGGTCGGGATGCTCAGCGAGGGCAAGAGCGGCAGTTACGACAAGTTTCGCGACCGCATCATGTTCCCGATCCATGACCGACGGGGTCGTGTGATCGCATTTGGCGGCCGGGCATTATCTGACGACGGGCCCAAATACCTGAACTCACCGGAAACCGCTCTCTACCACAAAAGCAGGGAACTCTACGGCCTGTACCTGGCGCGCCAGCGCTCCGGCCGCCTGGATGACATCATCGTGGTGGAAGGCTATATGGATGTTGTTGCACTGGCGCAATTTGGCTTTAAAAATGCCGTGGCCACATCCGGTACTGCGACCACCGTCAACCAGGTAGAAATACTTTTCCGCACTGCAGATACGGTGGTGTTTTGCTTTGATGGCGATAAAGCAGGGCGAAAAGCGGCATGGCGTGCGTTGCAGGCGACCCTGCCTAAATTGCGCGAAGGCCTGCAGGCAAAGTTCCTGTTTCTGCCGGATGGTGAAGATCCTGACTCCATGGTACGCAAGCACGGCAGGGAAGTATTTGCAGGACTGATTGAAAATGCCCACCCGTTATCTGAATTTTTCTTTGAACATTTTACGGCCGAGATTAATCTCAGCAGCTCAGACGGGCGCGCGCGACTGGTTGAGCAGATGCAACCTCTTATTGAATCCATGCCGGAAGGTATCTTCAGAGACATGCTGGTGGATCGGCTTGAAAAACTTGCGTTTCACAGGTTACACACGCTGAAAAAAACCGCCGCTGTAGCAACAGTTGCAACAGAGTTACGCGGCAAACCTGAACAAAAACGAAACATTATGCGTACTGCAATGGCGTATTTGGTGCAGAACCCTTCACTGGTTGAACTGCTCGAGGGTGTTGACGAATTGGCCGTGCTTGGTAATGATGATATTCAGGGTGTGGAAATCTTCAGGGAACTTGTTGATTTCTGCAACCAACGCCCTAATATCACAACCGCACAGCTAATAGAGCTTTGGCACGAACACCCGGCATTGCCTCATTTGCAAAAACTGGCGATATGGCATCTCCCGGGAGAGCAAGAATTGCAGGCGCAGGAGTTTGTTGATGCGGTTAATCGTATTCGCCTGCACTGGGTAGAAATTTTGTTATCCAGGGTGACTAATATTATTGAGCAACGTGAAGAGTACAGAGCCTTGCAGCAGCGCCAGCAGGATCTGAAAAAGCGGCTTGACAGCCAACATTCTTAGATTGTGGAAAAACTCAGGTAACGGGGGTCGCCGGAGTGGTTTTCTTGGGCTATAGTTATTATCGCGAAACAAAATTTATGAACCAAAATCAGCAGTCGCAATTAAAAGATTTGATTACCAGGGGTAAGGAGCAGGGGTTCCTGACATATGCCCAGGTAAATGATCACCTGCCCGATGATATCGTCGATCCGGAGCAGATCGAAGACATCATCAATATGATCAATGATATGGGGATCTCCGTGCATGAGAAAGCACCGGATGCAGATTCCCTGATCCTGAATGATGATGCGACCACCGCCACGGACGATGACACTGCAGCAGAAGAAGCGGCTGCGGCGCTGGCTGCGGTCGAAACAGAAATTGGCCGTACTACCGACCCCGTGCGTATGTATATGCGTGAGATGGGTACGGTTGAGCTGCTGACCCGGGAAGGTGAAATTGTTATCGCCAAGCGCATTGAGGCCGGTTTGAAACAGGTTCACAGGGCGTTGGCGCGTTTTCCCGCAACCCACACCGTACTGCTTAATGCGTATATCCTTCACCAGGAAGGCAGACAGCGTTTAACCGAGGTCATGGTCGATTTCATCGACCCGAACGCCCCGGAAGAGCCCATTCCGGTGGCCAAAAAGCCGGCTGATGTGATTAAGGCGGAAAAAGCCACTACGGCTGGTGAAAACGGTCGGGAAGAAGCGAGAGATGAGGAAGGTGATGGTGACGGTGATGAAGATGATCAGGGTCCCACTGGTCCGGATCCGGAAGAGGTTGCAGCATATTTTAACAAACTCGGCAAACACCATGCGAAATTCATAAAACTGAACGATAAGCATGGACCGGGGAATGCCAGGGCGCGGGAACATCTTGATGCCATGGCTGAAATGTTCATGTTCCTTAAGCTGCCGGCCAAGATGGTGGATCATCTGGTTGACCGTTTGCGTTTCGCGGTGTCCCGTACACGTGAACATGAGCGTGCCATTCTGCAAATGGCGGTACGCCAGGCGAAAATGCCCAAGACGACTTTCGTCAGGAGCTTCACTGAGAACGAAGCCGATAAAAAGTGGCTGAACTCAGTACTTAGTGGCAAGCAAAAGTGGGTCTCGGCTCTGAGTGAATATACCGATGATATTCTTGAGTTACAGACCAGGTTGGGCCGTTTACAACGTGCCAACCGTGTCACTATTTATGAGCTCAAAGAGATCAACCGTGCCATGTCTATCGGCGAGGCCAAGGCGCGCCGTGCGAAGAAAGAAATGGTCGAAGCCAATCTTCGACTGGTGATCTCCATTGCCAAGAAATACACTAACCGCGGTTTGCAGTTCCTTGACTTGATCCAGGAAGGTAATATCGGCTTGATGAAGGCGGTGGATAAATTTGAATACCGTCGCGGTTACAAATTCTCAACTTATGCAACCTGGTGGATCCGCCAGGCCATCACCCGTTCCATTGCAGACCAGGCACGTACTATCCGCATTCCGGTGCATATGATTGAGACCATTAACAAGCTCAATCGTATTTCGCGTCAGATGCTGCAGGAAATGGGCCGTGAGCCCACACCCGAGGAACTTTCCGATCGTATGGAGATGCCGGAGGACAAGGTTCGCAAGGTACTCAAGATCGCCAAAGAACCGATCTCCATGGAAACGCCGATCGGTGATGACGAAGATTCACACCTGGGCGATTTTATCGAAGATGCCAATATTGCATCACCGGTAGAATCTGCCACCGGTACTGGTCTTACCGGTACTGTACAGGGTGTGCTTTCCGGTCTGACACCGCGCGAGGCCAAGGTGTTGCGTATGCGTTTTGGCATCGACATGAACACCGATCACACGCTGGAAGAAGTGGGTAAGCAGTTTGATGTGACCCGTGAGCGCATTCGTCAGATCGAAGCCAAGGCATTGCGGAAGTTACGTCATCCGACCCGTTCGGAACAGCTACGTAGTTTCCTCGATCTGGAATAAATCACTTGTCACCCCGGACTTGATCCGGAGTCTGCCTTGGTGAAATGTTCGGCCAGGCGGCGACCGCTTGCCAAAGTGCACATAAGTACCTGTATAAATCTTTCGCCATGGCCAGTGATTCAGGCTCCATACCTGACCGCGCCACGACTACCTCATCGGCTATCCCCCACTCAACACCCAAAGCTGCATAGTCCATCACCACCAGCCCCTCAGCGGCATATTCCCAGTCGATCAGGTAGAGCCTGTCCGCTGTGCCAACAAAATTGGCCGGTATCGGATCGTGGTGGCAAAGACCTCTTTGAGTATCTTTGTTGAGCAGCGATTCAAGTAATTCCAGCATCGGACCGCGTTGCCTGGTCAGCGTGTTTCCGGGTGTCGTCCCAGAACTGTTGATGATCTTCCAGTAACGTTCAATATGCTGCGCGTAGTCCATGACCGGTACGTCTACCTCGAGACTGTGACATCGCGCTAGCAGATCAAATACCTGGTCGAGTACCGTATCTTCAGTCTGCGCCTGGGGTGGCAGGTGATCCGCGATGAAAGTGCTCACCAGAAATCCAGCCTGCGTGTCAACATACAACAAGGGCGGCGCGATGCCCCTTGCGCTGGCAGCCTGCCAGATCTCCGCCTCAGCAAGGCGATTGGCGCCGGGCAATAAGGTCGTCGTACTATTTAGTCGCAAGACTATCCGGGTACCACTGGAATCCAGCAGAAAGCTTTGATTGCTGCGCCCGTTATCCAATCGACCGACCATGTCCGGTTTGCACAGCAGGCCACCGCACCATTGTTGCCAGCTTGCAATGGCGCTTTCAGGCTTCAACGACTTGCCGGTTGTCGCGGAAATGTCTTTGCCAGCTAATGTAGCCGACCACCGCAATAATGATGTAAGCGGCAAATAACAAGGCTGTCAGCTTAAGGCCCCGTTCGATATAAAGTGGTACAGATACGGCGTCGATGACGATCCAGTACAACCAGTTCTGCAAATACTTGCGGGTGATCAGGTAGGTAGCGATCACGCTGGCCCAGGTGGTGAAAGAATCCACATAAGGCCAGGCGGCGGTGCTGTACTTGCTGAGCAGGTATCCGGAAACACCACTGAACAACAAGATGGAAACGATGATGAGGCCATGTTGCCGTTTGGACAGGAGCTGAATCGCAAGCGTATGCGACTCTTCATTGCTACCGGCACTGATACTGGTACCACCCCGGGTCCATTGATACCAGCCAAAAACAGCCATTGCCATGTAGTAAACATTCAACGCGGAGTCCATCAGCAAGCTGACATCCCGGAACAGGATCGTATAAATGGCCGTACTGACAAATGCAAAAAGCCAGCACCACACGTTCTCCCTGACCGCCAGCAGCAGGTAGGTAATTGCGAACGCAACAGCAGCCATCTCCCAGGGGGACATGGAAAATACGGTGTCAATCACTTTTTCCACCAGCTAAAACGCGTACTTCACATCGATACCGACTACCCGCGGCTCACCGAACTGGCGATAAGTTTCATTGACATAGCCCTTGCGTGGGTCGTTGGCAAAATACAGGCCGTGTACTGCATAGTCCTTGCCGGCCAGGTTGCGACCCCAGGCACGGATGGTGACCGCACCGACCTGGTACCCGATGCTGGCATTGACCAGGGAGTATCCGGCAATTTTCTGGCTGTGGTAATAACCGTAAAAGCTGTCGCTACGGCCTTCAATTTCGAGTCGGGCACTGAGCTGGTCGGTAAAGTACAGGTTGGCGCCGATATTGTATTGCCATTGTGGTGCTTTGGTCTGGTCACGGCCTTTTACAACCGTGATGACCGACTGTGTCAATTCTCCCGGTTGGCCAAGGTCAACCACGGTGATTTCATCTACTTTCGTTTCAAGCCAGCCGATCCCGGCGAATACTTCAACAGCAGTGGATAGCTGGTAATCAAGCTCAAGCTCCATGCCGTAGTTACTACCGCTACGAACACTGTCAAGGTAGCCAACCCAGAGAAAATTCACATCGTCCCAAATCCATGACTCCAGCTGGGCATCGTTTCTGTTCATGTAAAACATGGCGGCGCGCAAAGTCAGCGTTTCATCCAGGTAGCGGCCCTTGATGCCGATCTCCCTGTTCAACAGGCTCTCGCTGCCAAATTGTAACCGCCCTTGCATGAATTCGCGGAATTTTGGGTCCATGAATCCAAACACCGAACTGGCCTCGGTATTTACACCGCCGGGTTTTACCCCCCGCGAGAGCGTGCCGTAGATCATCGTGCCGTTGTTCAGATCATGCTGCAGCGTGAACTCGCCGGTGAAGTACTGGTCATCGGTTTTACTACGCAGGTTATTGGTATCACTGTACTCGTCACGAAAAGTTTCAAAGCGTAAACCGGCAATCACCCGCCAGTTCGCGGAGAAGTCATAGTCCGCCTGGCCATAGACTGCATACCGTTGAGTCTCATAGGCGCTCACGAAACTACCGTAATATTGCCGTGTGAAGTCTTCACTGCGATGCTGGGCATAGGCACCGGCCACCCAGTTTAAACGGCCTGCGTCAATCGATAGCAAATGGATATCCAGGCTGATGTTGTCGCGGCTGCGGTCCTGCTCATCGGTATTGGCATAGGGGTAGCAGAACGCCACGCCGGTGCAAATATCCGGGTTGGACCAGTCCTCGTCATAGCTGTACTGCGTGTCTGCGTCCGACCAGCTGAGGATGGTTTCGAGTGCCAGGCCCGTGTTGATCTGCCAGTAGCTTTTGCCGGCAATGGAGAGGGATTGCTGCTGATCACTACCGGGTTCATCAGACCGCGTGCGGCGGTTGTTGTCTAATGAAAAAGCGTCATAACCGTTGTCGATATTGACATAGAAAATCGTTAAATCAGCGCGGGTATCGCCTTTACCCAGCCAGCGCAATTTACCCCGCAAGCTGAATTCATCCCGGTTGTTGGTATCGTCGCGTCCGAGGAAAACATTCCGCATAAAACCATCACTGCTGTTTTGTCGCACGGCGATCCGGCCCTGAAAATTTTCACTCAGCGGCCCGCCAAGTGCA
The DNA here is from genome assembly GCA_036986175.1 of Gammaproteobacteria bacterium. GTDB lineage: Bacteria > Pseudomonadota > Gammaproteobacteria > Xanthomonadales > SZUA-36 > SZUA-36. Next base: position 1,595 of record BTRB01000014.1, on the reverse strand, counting down.
GCTGCAACATTCCAACTGCTGTAATTTCCCACACCGGCCTGCGCATAGCCATTGAATGTGTTGCCGGGTTCATTTGAACGGATGTTAACCATACCGGCCAGTGCATTGGTGCCAAAACGTGTCCCCTGTGGTCCGCGCAGGACTTCTACCTGCCGGATATCCATCATGATCGCGGCAGCGGCAAGGCCATTCATGTCCACGTCATCGATGGTGACACCCACCGACGGAAAATACTTGGGATCAACAAACTGCTCAAGGTCGCCCACGCCTCGCACCTGGATAAAGCGCGCGCGGGATGCGCCCGAGGAAAAATTGACGTTGGGTAGTACGTTGAGTATTTCTTCGAGGTGCTGTGCACCGCGATCAAATAGCGTTGCCTGCTGCACAACTGATATGCTGCCGCTGCTCTTGAGTAGTTCAGTATCACGGAACTGGGCCGTGACGATGACTTCTTCAAGTTCATCTTCGGTATTGCCCTGCGCACGCACAACCGCCGGTGCCAGCCCCACAGCGAGCGCCAACAGCAAAGCACTAATTTTTGTCAACACAAAAGCCTCTCTGACAAAGGAGGTCCGGAAGACGGAGAGATTGAACAGAAAACGCGCCCTATCCCTACGCCGGCATAATCCGGATCAGGTTCAAAGGGTCCGTCTCGTTGAGTAGTACTCTAAGACATCTCAGGCCACATAGCCGCCCCTCAGGAATTTTCATGGCTGTGAGCCACGAAAACGTGCTGCCATTCTAGCGCGAAGAGGCATTGAGTGCCAATGTGCCGGTTTAACAGAGTGGATGCATTCACGTGCCGGAAAGATCAGGGCTGTATTCAGGTCGTGCCGTCCTTGATTCCCCTTGGATTCTGTTCTTGCGGGTCTATAATGGGTGGGAACGTAAGAGGAAAGTGCCATGGAAGAATATATCGGCCACTATTCTATTGTCTCTGAGTTGGGGCGTGGCGGCATGGGTGTCGTCTACAAAGCCCACGAAGAAAGCCTCAATCGGTTTGTCGCACTCAAGGTACTCGGCAAGCACCTGTCCGAGGACGACAGCTTTGTCGAGCGCTTCAAACGCGAAGCTCAGAGTGCTGCCGCGCTGAATCATCCCAACATCGTCCAGATATATTCAATCGATGAATTTGATGGGCAACACTGCTTTGCAATGGAGTACGTCCAGGGAATCTCGATTCAACAGATGATCAAGAGCCAGGGTCCGCTGGACCCGGTCGCCGCCGGTCGCCTGATCCTGCAGGCCGCCTCGGGACTCGGTGCTGCGCATGGACACGGTATCGTCCACCGGGATATCAAACCAGCGAACCTGATGGTGGATGAACGCGGGTTGGTGAAAATAACCGACTTCGGGCTGGCCCTGTTGGCTGCCGGAACAACGCGCCTGACAGCCACCGGGACGTTTATGGGAACGCCGGGCTACCTTTCACCGGAACAATGCCTTGACCAGGAGGTCGACCAGCGAACGGATATTTACTCACTTGGTGTCACCCTCTATGAAATGTTGACCGGGGTCACACCCCTCAGCGCAGATTCACCTTTGGCGCTGCTTCGTCAAATTATCGATGTTGAGCCCAGGGATGTCGGTGAACT
>BTRB01000013.1:0-27343 GCA_036986175.1 Gammaproteobacteria bacterium | reverse complement strand
TCATCCGCAGGAATATCATCACCGAGCAGGTCGCGGCCGTTGTCGGTGAACCACAATTGTGCGTTCTGTGGATGAAAAGCCAGTCCCACACTGTTGCGCACACCGTATGCAAAGACTTCCATGCCACTGCCGTTTGGGTTCATCCGGCGTATTTCACCAAAACCTTTCTCGTCACAGATATTGCAGGGTATGCCAACCGGAATATACAGCTTGCCATCAGGCCCGAAGCGCAGGTATTTCCAGCCGTGGTATTCCTTGTCCGGTAACACGTCAGTCACAACCACTGGTTCAGGCGGCTGATCCAGCCGCGACTCAATATCGTCATACCGCAGAATCCGGTCTATCGCGCCGACGTAAAGCGCACCATCCCTGAATTCCACGCCGGAAGGCATCTTCAGACCTTTGTCGATCAATCTGACCCGATCAGCACGCTGGTCGCCATCGCTATCACTAATGGCCCAAAGCTTGCCGGCGCGGCGGCTACCGGCAAAAACGGTTCCCCGGTCGCCGCGTACGATCTGACGCGCGTTTACGACATTTTCTGCGTAAATGTCTATGTTGAAGCCAGGTGGCAATTCGATCGTCTCCAGCGGTAACCCGGCTTGGATCGGTGCTGCCAACGAAAGAAGAAAAATCGCTGCACATGATTTGAGGGTGTTCATGCTGACAATGGTAACAGCAGATCGCATCTGCGGCACACTGAAACCCATGACTGCCAATGTATATTACAAAATTCTATTAAGCGAATGATAATCAACATCTTCGCTGGTATTTGTGTCAAGATTACAATTACACATATACAAAAAGAGAAATATTATGTGGACGAGGACGTATTTAAGGGGGAGAACCATGTAAGTTGGACAACTCGTTGCCCGCCGGTTCTTCGGGGTTTGACAATGGTGGGCAATGAATTGCCCACCCTACGTACGCACAAGGAAAGGAAGTAAATTAAAGGATTTATTTGAAAATTTACAAGCTTCCTGGTTGGCTCAGAATTCAAGCCAGCCAGGTAGCCTGTCGTTTACCGCGGGGGTAAAAAACGACGTGTCTATATTCGGAGAATTAAAACGCCGAAACGTTTTTCGCGTCGGCATTGCCTATCCATCTGTAGGGTGGACATTCATGTCCACCGGGCCAAAACCAGAATTGCAGGAAAGCTCTGGAGGCTCTCTTTTTGCCGGGTATTGGCAAAACAAACTGCGACATGGCGGACATGAATGTCCACCCTACCGGTGCGTGCAATGAGTATCTTTAGAGAATTAAAGCGTCGCAACGTCTTCAAGGTGGCGGCTGCCTATATCATCGTTGCGTGGCTGATCATGCAGGCTGGCGAGGTCATGAGCCCGGCCCTGAACCTGCCGGACTGGGTTAACTCCATGTTGGCCTTTTTCCTGATCCTGGGCTTCCCGTTGGCGATGTTTTTCGCCTGGGCCTTTGAGATGACGCCGGAAGGGCTTAAAAAAGAAAAAGACGTCGACCCAGGCAAGTCTATTACCAGGGTTACAGGGCAGAAGCTGAACTACACGATTATCATCTCGCTCGTATTAGCTCTGGGTTATTTTATCTGGGAGTCAAGATTCCGGCCTGGCAACGTCATTCCCGCGCAAGCGGAATCCTCCCTGACGACCACAACGCAACACGAATCCTCTGCACAAGACGTTGCCGTGGAAACGTCAGGTCCAAAAGCCCCGGACAGAAAATCCATCGCTGTCATACCTTTCCGCAACCGCAGTGCCAACGAGGAAAATACCGCGTTCTTTTCCGATGGCGTGCATGACGAGTTGCTCACCAACCTGGCAAAGATCAGTGCATTGAAAGTCATATCCCGTACCTCTGCAATGGCGTACCGCGACACCACCAAGAATATGCGCCAGATCGGTGAAGAACTGGGCGTCGCCAATATCCTGGAAGGCGGGGTGCAGCGGGCCGGCAATTCGGTACGAATCAACGTCCAACTGATTGATGCCGCCAGTGACGAGCACCTGTGGGCCAAGGTATACGACCGCGAACTGACGGCGGAAAACCTGTTTGCTATCCAGTCTGAAATCGCCCGGGAGATCGCCAATGCACTGGAAGCGACCCTGTCACCCAGGGAGCAGCAGCAACTCGCAACGATTCCGACCACCAACCTTGAGGCATACGACAACCTGTTGCTGGCCAGGCAGTTGATCGAACGGGGCAATTGGCAGGGTCTGCGGGAAGCGCAAACCTACTTGAAGAAGACCATCGAGCTTGATGCTGGCTTTGTTGAAGCCTACGTGCTGCTGGCCAGGAGTTATTATAATTTGTTCTCCACCGGTGCAACCACATTGCAGGCCATCGATGCAGACTGGATTCGCAGCATTCAGACTGCTTTATCACTGGATGAAAACAATGCCACGGCTTACGCCACGCTGGCGCAATATCAGTGGAAAAAAGGGCTGGAAGGTGCAGGCCAAAACTTTGAAAAAGCCCGTCAACTGGAACCGGGCAATACCGATATTCTAACCATGTATGCAGAATACTTGCGCAAAACCTTTCACCCCGATCAAGCGCTACCGCTGTACCAAATGGCGAGAGAGTCAGACCCTCTTTCGATCCCCATTCTGTACGGCCTGGCCAGGATTCATGAAACACGTCGTGAACTGGATAAATCTCTTGAAACTTATGTGAAGATTCGCCAAATCGACCCTTCCAGCCAGGTTGGTATAGCCTCTGTTTCCACCGTTTATATGTTTCTCGGGGACATGGCTCAGGCTACCCAATGGCTACTCAGGGGTTTAGTTGTCGATCCGGATGATTCCGACTTAAGCAATTGGATTGCACTTTCGTATGTCGATTTCGGTGACCTGGTTAAAGCACGTCAATGGCTTGCCTGTACTGAAAAAACCAAAAACATAAACCCCATGACATTTGCGGGCATGGCCACGCTGAATATTTACGAGGGCAATATCGAAGCATCGATACCTTATACCCGGCAGGCATTGGATAAGAATATGCCAACCCGTTGGGGTTCCGATGCAAGATTGATCAGAGCACTGCTGATTTGGGCACTGGACCAGGATCAAACAGCCATCGCTTTGAGCATCGTGCAACGCAACCATCCAGAACTCTTTGAACAGAACCCACCATTAAACGCCGACAACGTGCTACAGGCCATCGATACAGCTCACTTGTTGCAGGCAGAAGATCAGGGCAACAAGGCTATCGCTCTACTACAAGCAGTCATTGCGGCCTATGAAATCCCTTACACCATCACTGAACTTCAGCACGCCACTGGCAAAGCCCAGGCGCTGGCTTTACTGGGCAAGAAACAGGCGGCTTTGAAAGAGCTTCGGCAGCAGATGGACCAGGGCTGGCGGTACGCTTGGCGCTGGAATACCGAACTGAACCCGAATTTCAAAACGCTACACAACGACCCCAAATTTAGAGAAATCGTTGAATTCCAGCGCGCTGATATGGCTCGTCAGTACCAGAAGTTTCGTACCCTGGAAGCCGCCGGCGAAATCCCGCCGCCACCGGGGGGAATGACACCATGAGCTTCTTTAAAGAATTGAAGCGCCGCAACGTGTTCCGGGTGGGTATCGCCTACCTGATCGGTGCCTGGCTACTGCTACAGATTGCCGATGTGGTGCTGAATAACATCGCGGCACCCGATTGGGTGTTCAAGGTGATTATGTTGATCGTAGGCATTGGTCTGCCCATTGCGCTGTTCTTCGCCTGGGCATTTGAGCTGACGCCGGATGGCGTTAAACGCGAATCTGAAGTTGATCGCTCACAATCCATACGCGCTGCAACCGGGCAGAAATTGAATCGCGGCATTATTGTTATCCTGGTGCTCACGTTGGGCTATTTTGTGTGGGAATCAAGATTCTCAGACCAGGGCTCAGAGCCCTGGTCTCAAGAGGCTGCGGTACAAGCGACCAGCAACGTCATTCTGGCAAAAGCCGGAATCCAGTCTGACCTTGCCCAAACCAATACCCATTCCGTTGCAGTACTGCCCTTCATCAACATGTCCTCGGACCCTGAACAGGAATACTTCTCTGACGGCATCACCGAGGAAATCATCAACGCGCTGGTAAAGATTCCTGGCCTGTCGGTACCGGCCAGAACTTCTGTTTTTGGCTTCAAGGGCCAACAGGGCGATGTGCGTAAAATTGGCGAACAGCTTGGCGTGGCACACGTACTGGAAGGCAGTATCCGCACCCAGGGCAAGCAGGTGCGTATCACCGCGCAATTAATCAAGGTCGATGACGGCTTCCACCTGTGGTCGGAGACTTTTGACCGCAAGCTGGAGAATATCTTTGTCGTACAGGAAGAAATCGCGGCAGCGATCGCCCGCGTGTTGATCGGTGAGTTGGGGCTGAATGTTGTCACGGTGCCCAACCAGACCCGCAATATGAAAGCCTATGACAGCTACCTGCAAGGCCGTGCCCTGGTGCATAAACGCGGTCAGGAAAACCTTGAACGAGCCGTGGAGCTTTTCAAACAAACCACAACACTCGACCCGGAATTCGCACCGGCCTGGGCTTTTATGGCCCTGGCTTACTCCATTATGAATGAAGACAACTGGCAACCTGGACTGATTTTCAGTACCGCCAAACACGCACTTGCGCTGGACCCAAATAATGTCGACGCACTGGATGCATTGGCCAGTGCTTACCGTGACAACTGGCAGTGGGCCGAAGCGGAACTTTATTTTGAACAGGCCCTGGCCATTGATCCGCTATCTTCCGAATTACTGGAAGATTACGCAGAGTTTCTGGCCAGTGTCGGGCGTTTGCCAGAGGCCCTGGCTGTAGCTGAGCAGGGTTATTTGATCGACCCATTGCTGGTTCCATTGGTCGATGGCTACGTTTGGGCACTGATGGACGACGGGCAGTATGCAAGAGCCGTCGAGGTCATTGATCAATGGAGTAAGGCCACCAACCGTAGCGAGACTCCAGCCTGGTGGTTCGGAACTTACTGGAAAATGATTCCGCTACTGGCCAGCGGTGACAAGGCGGCGACCGCTGCGATGGCCGCACAATTGAGCCCAGAGGTTATGTCCACCCCGGTCAGAACCGCAATCATTGCCTTGCTGAACGACGCCTCTGATGAACGCGCGCGCGATGTACTGCGTGCAACCGTCAGCGCGCCCAACGTATCTTCCAATTCCAATGGGACCTATGGGACCGATGCTCATTTTTCAAAAATGATACTCACCCAGTCGAATGACATTGATTTTGTCATCGATTTTGATATCGCCCGGCGTCAGCACCTGGGCTTTGGCAGCATCGAAACCATCTGGTCGCCGATTTTTGCTCCGCTCAGGCCGCATCCGCGCTTCGGAGAACTCCTCGAACTGATTAGCTTGCCCGAATACTGGGATCAGGCCGGCTGGCCCGATTTCTGCCAGCGCACTGTCAATGAAGGGATTATATGCCAATGAGCTTCTTCGCCGAACTCAGGCGCCGTAATGTCATCAAGGTGGCCATCGCCTACTTGATTGTCAGTTGGCTGCTCTTGCAAATTTCCGACACCCTGGTACCTGCCCTGCTGCTGCCGGAATGGTTCAATTCCGGCGTTGCCTTTGTACTGATACTCGGTTTTCCGCTGGCGTTGATTTTTGCCTGGGCCTATGAAATGACACCGGAGGGCCTGAAGAAAGAAAAAGAGGTGGATCGGACTGAATCCATTCGACATATCACCGGCCGTAAACTTGATTTTGCCATCATTGGCACGCTGGTCCTGGCGTTGACCTATTTCCTCTACGAGCGATCAGCCAGGGAAGAGGCGGTTGAGGCAGCCACAGATGTTTCTGCCACCGCCGAAGAAACCGTGCAACCATCCATCGCCGTACTGCCGTTTGTCGATATGAGCCCGCAGGGCGATCAGGAATATTTCTCGGATGGTATATCAGAGGAACTGCTCAACCTGCTGGTGCGCGTAGAGGGTCTGAAAGTCGCTTCACGTACTTCCTCTTTTTCATACAAAGGAGATAAGCTCAACATATCCGAAATCGCGGCGGAATTGCAGGTCGCGCTGGTACTGGAAGGCAGTGTGCGCAAATCGGGGAACCGGGTACGCATTACCTCCCAGCTCATCGATGCAGCCACGGACAGGCACTTGTGGTCGGAGACCTATGACCGTGACCTGACTGACATATTTGCGATTCAGGATGAAATCGCCAACGCCATCGTCGGCGCACTCAAATCGGAATTGGGATTACTGAAATCTGCAACCACCATTGTGGTCAAAGCGGATACGGAAAACCTGGATGCGTATCAGCTTTATCTTGAAGCGCGCGGTTTGTTTATGGCCCGTAAAAATATAGGCCGTAGTATCGAGCTGTTTAACAAGGCGATTGAGTTGGATCCCAATTTTGCACGTGCCTGGGAAGGACTGGGTGCCATGCTTTCAGTCGCAGAAGGCTGGGGGGCATCGGGTGAAAACTTTGATGCAAGAGCCCGTGTTGCTGCCCAGAAGGCCATTGATCTGGATCCTTCCTTATCTATGGCCTGGGCCGTTATCGGATCCGAATCGATAGCGATTGATGCCGACTATGTGCTGGCAATGAATCAGTTCGACCAGGCCATTAAGAATGACCCGATGAATGCTACAGCCTGGTTCTGGCGCGGAATCCATAATTCAAGACTTGGATTTGTGGACAATAGCATCAGTGACATATCCAGGTGTCTTGAAATCGACCCAGCCTACCTGAATTGTTACCGCCACCTGGCCCGTGTCTACCTGATAAACGGTGAGATTGATCAATCACTGGACACCTACCTGAACAATGTTGAAGCGGGGCTCTCGCTCAATGATTTTTGGCTCATTCACGCGCTACTGGCCCGCGACAAAAAGCATGCAGCGGCATTTCTACTAATTTCAGAAGCCGATGGTGATCGGGATTATCCCTACAAAGAACTATTGTATGCCGTTGAAAATCCTGACGCTGATCATTCGGCTACGATAGCGAAGCTTGATGCATGGATCAAACGTCGTGGTGGCAATCCAAAATGGAGGCTCGCGGAGTGGATCGCCCTGGGTGCCTATGACCGGGTCGAAAACGTGCTTGACAGCAACCAGATCTGGCTCGCCTCCTCAGCCCAATTCAGAGCATCCCCTTATTTCAAACCCCTGGTAGCAAATCTCGGCCTGCAAGCGTACTGGCGGGAAAAAGGTTTTCCACCGCAATGCAGGCCTATGGGGGAAGAGGATTTTGAATGTGATTGATTGGCAAAACATGACGGTAGGGTGGACGTTATGAGCTTCTTTGACGAATTGAAACGTCGCAACGTGATCCGGGTCGGGATTGCCTATGTCATTGTTGCCTGGTTAATACTGCAATTTGCTGATGTTGTGTTAAACAATATCAGCGCACCGGGCTGGGTATTCCAGGTGATTATGCTGGTGCTTGGTATTGGCTTACCGGTGGTGTTGATATTTGCCTGGGCGTTTGAGATGACACCCGAAGGGCTCAAAAAGGAAAAGGATGTCGACCGCGACCAGTCGATCGCCAAACAGACCGGTCGCAAGCTGGATTTCGCAATTATAGGTATCCTGGTACTGGGAATCGGGTATCTGCTGGCTGACAAATTCTGGCTGGAAGAAGCAGCCGGACCAAACGTAGCAGGCGTTTCCGCAGAAACGTCCGGGGCAGCTACACCAACTGTCACGCAAGCAACGGACCCATCACCGGCCAATCCCAACTCCATCGCCGTACTGCCCTTCGCCAACCGCAGCAGGTCTGAAGACGATGCCTTTTTCTCGGACGGCATCCACGACGATTTGCTGACCCAACTGGCCAAGATCGAAGATTTAAAAGTGATCTCCCGCACCTCGGTGATGCAATACAGGAACACCGAAAAAACCATACCCGAAATTGCGGCTGAACTGGGTGTTTCCACGATTCTGGAAGGCGGTATCCAGCGTGCCGGCAAGCGCATCCGCATCAATGCCCAGTTGATAGATGTCACCACCGATGAACACCTGTGGGCAGAGACTTTTGACCGTGAGATGACGATGGAAAACATCTTTGATATCCAGTCGGAGATCGCCCGCCAGATCGTAATGGCTGTAAAAGGTGAACTAAGCACGACCGAGCAACAGGCACTTACGATGGCTCCCACGGATAACCTCGAAGCCTACGAGGCCTATCTGCATGCCCGGGCGGCCACCAACCGGGCTGATTATTCACGGGAAAAATACCTCGAAGCACAACCCTGGGCAGAAAAGGCTGTAAAACTGGATCCCGAATTTGCCGAAGCATGGGCGATCCTGGCAGAGATTCATGCCCAGGCCGTATGGATTGGTTATGACAGCACACCCGAACGATTCATTGCAGCACGGAAGGCGTTGGAACAGGCGGTAAAACTCAATCCTGATTCAGCAACCGTAAAGGCCGCACAGGCTGATTATTTGTATCGCTTTAACAGTGATTACCCGGCCGCGTTGGCGGCCTACAATGAAGCACACGCAATGGCACCGGGTGATGCCCGAATCGTGCTGTACACCGCCATCACCCTGAGACGTCTCGGTCGCTGGGAAGACTCAATCAGTGCATTTGAAGAAGCTCTGAAGATGGATCCGGCCAATGTTTTCATTGCCACGCAGATGGTCGACACGCTGACCTGGATGAATGAGTGGGATCAAGTGGCAAGCCTGGTCAGCCAATGGATTACCCGCTACCCGGATTCGCGCGACCTTAAAGGTGTCCAGGTACAGACAAAAATGCTGCACCATGGCGATCTCAAATCGGCCCGGGAATTATTTGACTTGCTGCAACCATGGCCGGGCAACGTGTATGTCGACACAGCCACGAGGTTGGCCAGCTACGAACGGGATTTTGACGCATGGCTGGCACTCGAGGATACACCGATGTTTATACAGAGTCGGAAAAATAACGGGGACGTTGGTCTGTCCAGAGGTATTACTTATTACTTGATGGGAGATGAAGACCGGTCGAGGCTATACCTGCAAAAGCAGGTGGATTATTCACTTGCCCAAGAGCCTACCCGGACTTATGCGGACGCGTTTGTATTAGCGGTCCTGGCTACCAGCTGGTCCTACCTGGGCGAGCATGAAAAAGCTCTGGAGACCTCCGAAAAAGCCATGGCTATGCTCCCGCAGGAAAAAGATCATATTTTCGGCACCATGATTGCCCGGTTCCATACCAACCTGCTCGCCAGAGCCGGCAAGCGGGACGCGGCACTTGCAAGGCTGGCCGCCAACATAGACAAAGCGGAGGGCATAACCCGCTGGGAACTTTATCTCGACCCAGCCTGGGATTTCTTCCGTGATGATGAGCGGTTTAATGAACTGGCGCGGCCAAAGAATTTGCAGGAAGCTACGCGATGAAGAATTTAGCCTATGTGATCGTCGCCCCGGACTTAAAAAACGTCACCCCGGACTTGATCCGGGGTCCAGTTTTCTTCTTGACCCTGCACCAGCAACAAGATGGATTCCGGATCAAAGCCTGTGCCGGACCTGATCCGGTATCCGGAATGACGGATGGTACCTATGAGCTTCTTTGAAGAATTAAAACGTCGCAATGTGGTGCGGGTCGGCATCGTATATGTCATTGCTGCCTGGTTGTTGCTGCAGCTTACCGATGTGCTGGTTGAATTGCTGGGCTTGCCGGATACGGCCGGTAAATTCGTGGTGCTGCTGCTGATAATTGGGTTTATTCCAGCTCTGATCTTCGCCTGGGCGTTTGAGATGACACCCGATGGCATCAAGCGTGAAAAGGATGTCGATCGCAGCCAGTCGATTGCATCTAAAACCGGCCGCAATCTGGATCGAAGTATCATCGCGATATTGGTGCTCGCAGTAATCTATTTCGTTTACGACAAATTTCAGGCCGAAGATACTGAAGTCAACGGCGTGGCGGTTGAAACAGCCTCTCAATCCGGTGCCCCTGCCGATGTCGGTGCAGTCCGACCAGACCCATCCATTGCCGTGTTGCCTTTCGCCGACTTAAGCCCGCAACAGGACCAGGGCTATTTCTCGGACGGCATTGCCGAAGAACTGCTGAACCTGCTGGTGCGTGTTGACGGCCTCAAGGTCGCTTCCCGTACATCATCATTCGCTTACAAAGGCAGCAAACAGAGCCTTGCAGAGATTGCCGGGGAACTGGGGGTAGACCAGGTACTGGAAGGCAGCGTACGCAAGGCCGACAATCGCGTGCGCATCACGGCCCAGTTGATTGATGCCAAGACCGACCGGCACCTGTGGTCCGAGACCTTCGACCGTGACCTGGTGGATATCTTTGCCATCCAGGATGAAATCGCCAATGCCATCGTCGGGGCCCTGCGTAGTGAATTGGGCATACTGCAGGATGTGCCTACGATTACTGTAACCGCAGATACAGAAAACCTGGATGCCTATGAGCTTTATCTCAAGGCCCGGGGTTTATTCCTTGCCAGGGAACAACTGGAAGAAAGTGTACGCCTGTTCGAACAGGCAGTTACGCTGGATCCAAAATTCACCCGTGCCTGGGGGGGACTGGCGGCCGTTTATTCAGTGGTCGAATCCTGGGGGATAACGGGCCGGGACTGGGACACGCTGGCTATGCAAGCTGCCGAAAAAGCTTTGGCACTTGACCCGAACCTTTCCGCACCATGGGCGGTTATTGGACAACTGGCAAACAATCGGGGCGACCCTGCTGCCGGCCTTGAAAACCTGAATAAGGCAATAGAGCTGGACCCCACCAACGCCACCAACTATTTGTGGCGGGGGCTGCAGTTGTCAGAATTAGGTTTTCACACCCGCTCCATTGTGGATCTGGAAAAATGTCTTGAGCTTGACCCGGCCTATGGAAACTGCCGCCGCCACCTGGCCATTTCCCAATTGCTGGTTGGAAATGAAGCTGTGGCGTTGACGCTTTTACAGCAGGGGATGGAGTCCGGGTTTGCCGGATCTCTGGATTTTTTCATTCAATTCCTGGTCAACAGCGGTAACCGCTTTGCCGCCGCAGCGATCCTGTACTTCCGATCTGAGCAAGACGCGCGGATTCCTGCTAAGGCCATACTGGACGCCATTGAATTCCCACAGCGTGATCATTCAGCCGGGCTGAGCAAGTATCAGGCCTGGGCCGAAAAATATGATTACAGCGAACTTAAAAGACCCATTTACATGAGCATATTCGGAGAATACCGACAGATTGAACCCGACGCTTTCTCTAACCGATGGGTATGGCTTAAAGAATCCGCAGGCTTTCGAAAATCGAGATATTTCAAGCCCTTCGTACGCAAACTCGGCTGGTTGTCGTATTGGAAAAAAAACGGATTCCCGGATAATTGTCGGCCGCTTGCCAAAGAGGATTTTGAATGTGATTGATATCGTAGGGTGGGCAACTCGTTGCCCACCGATGGTTCGGAATTTGACAATGGTGGGCAATGAATTGCCCACCCTACGGAATTCCGCATGAGCCTGTTTAAAGAATTAAGACGCCGCAACGTATTCCGCGTCGGCATCGCTTACACGGTGGCCACGTGGCTGCTGATACAGGTAACCGATATTGTTTTCCCCCGCATTGGGTTACCGGATTCAGCCGTCACGCTGGTCATCGCTTTATTGGCTATCGGTTTTATTCCTGCGTTGATCTTTGCCTGGGCGTTTGAAATGACTCCGGACGGCATTAAGCGTGAGAAGGATGTTGACCGTTCGCAGTCTATTACGCCCAATACCGGTCGCAAGCTGGATCGGATGATTATCCTTTCACTGGCGTTGGTGGTTGCCTGGTTCCTGGTTGATGAGTATTACCTTGAACCTCAGCAAGCAGAGGAATCAGTCCTGACCGCAGCGAGCAGCCCGGCCCCACCAGACCAGAGCACTGACACTGTCAAATCTATCGCTGTATTGCCGTTCGTCAATATGAGCGCGGACGCGGATAACGAGTACTTTTCCGATGGCATCTCGGAAGAACTGCTGAATGTACTGGTCAAGGTAAGCGCGCTACGGGTTGCTTCCCGAACCTCATCATTTACCTACAAGGGCTCAGACCTTTCCATGACCGAGATTGCGCGTGAACTGGGCGTCGGGCATATCCTTGAAGGCAGTGTGCGCAAAGCCGGTAACCGGGTGCGCATCACAGCGCAGTTGATCAATACAGAATCCGACCGGCATGTCTGGTCCGAAACCTATGAGCGCGAACTGGTGGATATCTTCGATATACAGGAGGAAATCTCAAACAACATCGTGACTGCATTGAAAATCGCGCTGAATGTTGATGAAACCGCCGCAATGGGACGTGCGCAACGCCCTACTGAAAATCCCAAGGCCTATGAGCTTTATCTGCAGGGCCGCTTCGCCTGGCGCCAGCGCCAGGAGGAAAATATCCGCAGATCAATCGAATTGTTTGAAAAAGCCCTCGTCATCGATCCGGATTTCGCCCGTGCACACGAAGCACTTGCCACCGCATGGTCTGTCCTACCCTCCTGGTCCGATCTCAGCAACTCCGAAAGCACACTCAACGGGAAGCCCCATGCGATACGTGCGCTGGAACTTGACCCGACACTCTCAGAAGCACGCGCTGTTTTGGCCGAAGCAATTTTCAATGAACACCGATGGGCCGATGGTATGGATGAATACCAACAGGCCATCAGCGATGAGCCACGCAATCCCACTTTGCACCAGTGGTTTGGCGAGGCCCTTGGGTATATGGGGTTCAATTCCCAGGCACTTGAGCAAATGCAGATTGCTTATCAACTGGACCCCACCTCGCCTGTCATCAACCAGAGCATAGTATGGTTAGCAAGCGCAAACCGTGAAGATAACCTAGCGTTAAAACACGCGGCGATCACAAGAAGCCTTGGTTTGGCCGACCGGGCTGTTCTCAACGCCATCGACAGCCTGGAACGCAAAGGCGACTGGGCGACCGTTTTTACGTGGCTGGATAGCCAGGACAATGTGCCACCCGTAGCAATAAACTGCATGCGGTTCAGGCGTGACCCTACTCTGCGGGAGCAATTGCCAGCACAACTGGATGCATACATTGAAAGCCTCGGTGATGAAAAGCCGTTACCTTTTGTTATTTTCTGCCTGGCGCGTACCGGCCAGGCTGAGCGTGCTGCGACGCTGGCACTTGTGGATGTGAAAGATAACTGGCAGGACATATTCCAGTTCTGGTTTAGCGACACTGCAGCCGGTGCCATGCGCCAGACCCAGGCATTCAGGACAGCCCTGGAAGAATTAGGCCTGCTGGATTTCTATCGCGAATACGGCTGGCCGGATTTGTGCCGGCCCGTTGGTGAGGAGGATTTCGAATGCGACCCATAACCGTAGGGTGGGCAATTCATTGCCCGCCAATGATTCGGGATTTGACAATGGTGGGCAACGAGTTGCCCACCCTACGGAGCTTTTATGAGCTTCTTTGATGAATTAAAACGCCGCAACGTGTTTCGCGTGGGCATTGCTTACGCGGTAGTCGCCTGGGTGCTGCTGCAAGCCATTGATTTTGCCCTCGACATTATTTCTGCGCCTAACTGGGTCATGCAGGTGTTCTTCATCGCCGGGGCGGCCGGGCTACCGCTGGTGTTGATTTTCTCCTGGATATTTGAAATGACGCCGGAGGGTATCAAGCGTGAATCCGAGATTGACCGGAGTGATTCCATCACGCACGGCACCGGTCGCAAACTGGATCGTACCATCATCATTTTTCTGTCCCTGGCGGTCGTATTGCTGCTCACAGACAAATTTATATTGAATGAAGATAAGCCATCTTCACCGGTCAACAATGCCGAACTTGCGAAAACTGTGGATACCCCACCTGGCAGCGATGTTCAATCCATCGCTGTTTTACCCTTTGTTAATATGTCCTCCGACCCCGAACAGGAATACTTCTCTGACGGCCTGGCGGAGGAACTGCTCAACCGTCTCGCCCAGAACCCTAGACTGCAGGTGGCAGCACGGACCTCGGCATTCCAGTTCAAGGGCAAGAACCTCGATATCGGTAATATCGGCCAGCAACTGAAAGTCGCTAACGTGCTGGAAGGCAGTGTGCGCAAGTCTGGTAACCGCCTGCGTATTACCGCGCAGTTGGTTCGGGTTGATAACGGCTTTCACCTTTGGTCGCAAACTTATGATCGTGAAATAGACGATGTCTTCGCCATACAGGATGACATTTCAACCGCCATCACTCAGGCGCTTGAGGTTGAATTGGGTGTGCAGGCAAAACCGGCCAGCGAACAGCCCACCGAAAGCGTAGAGGCCTATCAGTTATACCTCAAAGCACGGCATCTATTGGCCAAGCGTGGTGGTGACAACCTGATCGAGGCCACACGTCTATTCAAACAGGCCATTGAACTCGACCAGCAATTCGCCCAGGCATGGTCCGGACTGGCATTTACTTATGCGCTTTTACCGGCCTATTCTCTGAAAGTTACCGCCAGGGAAGCCAGCCAATCAGCACTGGAGGCCGCCCAAACAGCCATCCGGATTGATCCGGATAATGCCGAGGCTTATACAATGATGGCGCGCGTACAGGGCACATTCGGTCGGGATATCTCCACAGCTCGGGAAAATTTCGAAAAATCTTACCAACTGGCTCCCAACAATGCTGACATCGTTAACCTGTATGGCGATTTTCTGACCAGGATCGGCGACTTCAAAAGCGCTGAGCTTATGGAGCAGCGCGCGACCGAAATGGACCCACTCGCGGCCGTCCATTATTCAGACCTGGCATTTCTTTACATTATTCAAAACCGCTATGAAGAAGCGCTGGTACCTGCACGCAACGCTGCCAGGTTGGCCCCCGACTCCTATGACCGGCAGGACGCATTGATCACTGCGCAGATCATGACCGGTGACTATGCCGCCGCGCGACAGCTCATTAACTTCGTAGCATCAGAGTTGGCCGCCGATGTGGGTTACGTCAATAGTTGGTGGTGTATGTACTACTATCAGCAAGGAGACCGGGATAATCTTCGCTTAAAGCTCGATGAGCGGAACCGTCTGTCCGAATCGAGTAACGGATACTTCCCGAATGTCCACACCGCATTTTATACACTGGCGCTGGACGGTGTTGATGCAGCCTTGCCACTACTTGAAAAATCCTATCAGAAAAAGGAATCCATGCTTGGCTGGCCGGAATTTTTCTACCTGCCGGAACAGATTTCTGATAACCCGGATTGGCGGGCATTCTGGCAAAAACCAGGCCTGTCGGAACTAATGGAAACCCGTCGACAGTTTGGCCCCTATGAGCATATTGGTTACTGGAAAGGAGAACTGGGATCTTGAGCTTTTTTAACGAACTCAAACGCCGCAATGTCATCCGCGTGGGTATCGCCTATGCGGTGGCCACCTGGTTGCTAATGCAGATCGTCGACCTGGTGCTGGAGAACATCCACGCCCCCGATTGGGTCATGCAGGTCTTCATGCTGGCACTGGCGGTGGGCTTTCCCATTGCCATTATCATCGCCTGGGCCTTTGAGATGACACCGGATGGCATAAAACTGGAGAAAAACGTCGACCGTAGCCAATCCATCACCCGTGACACCGGCAAGCAACTTAACCGCGGCATTATTGTGATCCTTTTGGTACTGGTGGTTTTCCTGTTGACTGACAGATTCCGTGAAAACGATTCCGGGGTACCAGCCAACAATTTACCCGGTTCGCAAAGCACTCAACAGGAAATTGAACAAACAGACGATGCTGAAGCCACCCAATCCATCGCTGTCCTACCCTTCCGCGATATGAGTGCTGCCCAGGACCAGGCTTATTTTGGCGAGGGCATTGCCGAGGAATTGCTCAATGCTTTGGTCAAACTGAAAGGCTTGCATGTGGCTTCGCGAACTTCGACCTTTTCGCTGGTGGATGAAGACCTCGATATACCCACCATCGCTGAGCGCCTGGGTGTGACGACGGTACTGGAGGGCAGTATCAGAACATCCGGCCAGAAGGTGCGCGTGACTGCACAATTGATTGATGTCAAAGCCGATGTACACCTGTGGTCGGAAACCTACAACGGCTCGCTGGATGATATTTTCAAGATCCAGGATGAGATTACCGCCAAGATTATCGAGGCAATGAAGGTACAGTTGGGAGGAGAAGCCATTGCATCTGCAAGTACCGAGTTGACGGACAATGCCGAAGCCTATCAACTTTATTTAAAGGGCCGTCATTTCTGGCGCCAGCGGACCGCCACAAGCCTGAATCGCGCCATTGGATTGTTCAAACAGGCCATTGACCTCGACCCTGGCTTCCACCGCGCGTGGTCGAACCTTGCCGCAGCGTACAAAGTCCTACCGACGTATGACTCACACGTTTCGTTTGACGAATACGTCCAGCTATCCATCAAGGCCGCCAATCAAGCCCTGGAAATCGATGCTGAATCTTCTGAAGCGCTCACCGTTATCGCCGATAGCTATGCCTATCAATGCAACGGCATAGCTGCTGCAGAAGGCTATCAGAAGGCTATCAATGCCAACCCCCAAGACCCGACAGCACACCATTGGTATGCCATGCTCCTGATGGAGAGGGGTCGCACGGCACAAGCCATTGAGCAGATCAGGCTGGCACGCAGTATTGACCCGTTGATATCTGCAGTCATTTCCGTTGAGTCATCCCTGTCGATGATCCAGGGAAATTACCTGCAGGCCGGTGTGCTTTCGCGGCAAGCTGCTGAGCTTGGCATTTACCAGGGATCAGGCTACCCCGAAGGTATGGCCGAAGCACTGCAGGGGAACTTTGGCCGGGCGAGAGCCTTGATGGAAGCCGGCTTGATCGATGTTGACGATTTGCAACTGACCGGTATCAAATTGTTTCTGGATGCGATGGAAGACCCGGGGAAAACTGGTGATTTTGAGTCGTTTATCAGTAGCATTAAGGATATCCCGCCAGGTGACTACTACCTGTTTGGTGAAATGTTAGCTGTCCTGGGCTCACCCCGATTTGTCAATTACAGCTTAGAATCGGGGTGTGCCGACATCAACGAAATGATCTGGGCGAAGCCCTTTCGCGTGCAACGTGGAACACCTGAGTTTTTTGCCTATATGGAAAAGATCGGCGCCGTCGATTACTGGCGCAAATACGGCTGGCCGGATGATTGTGCGTCCCTGGATCAGACCCTGGCGGAGTGCGATTAAATCATGAGTTTTTTTGATGAATTAAAACGCCGTAATGTCTTCCGGGTGGGTATCGCCTATGCGATATCCGCCTGGGTGCTGATGCAGATTGTTGACCTGGTGCTGGAGAACATCACGGCGCCTGGGTGGATCATGCAGGTGTTTATGCTGGCGCTCGCTATTGGGTTCCCGGTGGCGCTCATTTTCGCCTGGGCGTTCGAAATGACATCGGATGGCGTCAAGCTGGAAAGAGATGTAGATCGCAGTGAATCAATTACCCAGCGGACCGGGCAGAAACTGAATCGAAATATCACTATTGTGCTGGGCGTAGCTGTAATATTTTTGCTGGCAGACAGGTTCTTGCCCGATGCGGACACCAAACCGCAGCCTGCTGAAACCACAAAAGAAAATACAGAGGAAATCGCGGCCACAAAATCATCAGAAAAATCCATCGCCGTACTGCCCTTCGTGGACATGAGCCCGGAAGGTGACCAGGCTTACTTTGCCGATGGCATTTCCGAGGAAATCCTCAATGTGCTGGTCAAGACCCACAACCTGAAAGTAGCGGGCAGGACCTCATCGTTCCAGTTTCGCAACCGCAGCGAAGACCTCAAAACGATCGGTGAACAACTCGGTGTCGATCACATCCTGGAAGGCTCGATCCGCAAGGCCAATAACCGCGTGCGCATCACGGCCCAACTGGTGGCCGCCAGCGACGGATTCCACCTCTGGTCCGAAACTTATGATCGTGACCTAACCGATATTTTCGCCATCCAGGATGAAATCGCCCGCGCCATTGCGAGCGCACTGGCCATTGAGCTGAACCTGCCAGGCAGGCAGCAAAGCCTGGTCACTGCAAGTACCAGTAACATGGAAGCCTATGATCGTTATCTGGAAGGCAAGGGCCTGATCGCCCAGCGTCTCGATTTCACGCGCTCCATACGCCTGCTTGAAGAGGCCATTCAACTGGACCCGGATTTCGCTGCCGGCTGGGCTGCCGGCGCACAGGCGTATTCACTTTCCGGCTACTACCTGCCCGTTGATCGCAGCGAGATGCTGGAACGGGCCGAAGCCATGGCCAACAAAGCACTTGAACTCGACCCTAAGCTTTCAACCGCCTACTCGGTGCTGGGTGATGTGTACCGCGATCGCTACCAGTGGACGAAGTCCAGGAAAAGTTATCTGCGTGCGCTGGAGTTAAATCCGAATGATGTGGAGGCCAATTCGCAATACGCGCAAATGCTGTGGCGCGTCAGCTACGTCAAAGAAGGGCTCAAATACAGCGCGAGGGCCGTTGAACTTGATCCACTTTCATGGCTCAACCTGACCGTCAGCGCTGCTCTTCGTTTTGCATCGGGAGACCGGGCCGGCGGCTGGTCAGATATTGAACGGGCGAGGAATATCAGTAATCTGGTGCGGAATTTCCCGGCGCGCCATGCGGTCAGAATGGCGCTCAGCGACGGCAATCTGAAGCAGGCCGTGAAGTTTACGCAGGACTTATCCGACTCCGACTATGTCATGCTCAGGAACCCTGACCTAAAGACACATTACGACGACCTGCTATCTCGACTGAATTCCAGGACCGAAACCCTGGCATTCCTGCAAGACAGCCAACGCAATGCGCTATATCAGGGTGTTGACAGCCCCTGGGCGATTGATGTGTTCTGGGCTGCGTATTACGGTGACTATGCCCTGGCCGAGAAGATCATGGATGCAGGCGCAGCCAATGATTTGCGATATGGGCTGATTGATACAACCTGGCTCAATTACGCCGTACTAAACCCCCTGCACAACACTGAGCCGTACAAAAACATGATCCGGAACATCAAGCTGGATGATTTCTGGCGTGAAAACGGCTTTCCGGAGTATTGCCGACCGCTCGGGGAGGATGATTTTGCCTGCAACTAGGCACCGTCACCCCGGGCTTGAATACCGTCACCCCGGGCTTGACCCGGGGTCCATCTTTAATTTTGGGTTTGAACAGGGGCAAAGATGGATTCCGGCTTTTGCCGGAATGACGAGTGTGCAGCGGAATAACGAGCGAATAGCGGAATAACGAGTGAACAGCGGAATGACAAATACAGGTTTATAAGATGAAATTATCATGAGTTTATTTAAGGAGTTAAAGCGCAGAAATGTGTTCCGGGTGGGTATTGCCTATGTGATCTCGGCCTGGGTACTGCTGCAATTCGTGGACCTGGTGCTGGAGAACATCCAGGCGCCGGACTGGGTGATGAAGGTGTTTATGCTGGCCCTGGCGATCGGTTTTCCGCTGGCGGTGTTCTTTGCCTGGGCGTTTGAGATGACGCCGGAGGGCATCAAAAAAGAAAAGGATGTTGACCGTTCCCGGTCCATTACATCAAAGACGGGCCACAAACTGGACCGCAGTATCATTATCGTACTGGCCGTTGCCCTGGCCTGGTTCGCCTGGGACAGGTTTGGCCTGGAAAGCACCGGTCCTGGCTCAAACACCGGTGCTTCAGACAGCGTCCAATTGCAAAAAACTGTAACCGCCAAGACTTCAGGATCGTTACCCAGGCAAAAATCCATCGCCGTATTACCGTTCATCAACTTGAGCGATGACAAGCAAAACGAATACTTTTCCGATGGGATTTCCGAAGAGTTGCTCAACGTACTGGTACGGGTAAAGGGCCTGCGGGTGCCATCGCGTACCTCTTCATTCACGTTCAAGGGCAGCACACTGAAACTGGCAGAAATCGGTAAGGAATTGCAGGTTGACCACATTCTGGAAGGCTCGGTGCGTAAGTCGGGTGACCGCATCCGGGTCACGGCACAGTTGATTGAGGTCAATACCGATACCCATCTTTGGTCAGAGACGTACACCCGTCAACTGGATGATATTTTTGCCGTGCAGGATGAAATTGCGCAGGCAATCGTCAGCGCACTTAAAGTGACGCTGACCGGCACCGACCAGGCCCCTATCCAGAGCCGCTCAACCACGAGTGTGGATGCCTATAACAAGTATTTGCTGGGCCGTCACCTTTGGAATAAACGATCACCAGAGTCGTTGCTGGCCTCCGTTAATCCATTGCAGGAAGCGGTCGCGATGGACCCCGGTTACGGCCAGGCCTGGGCGGCACTGGCAGATGCTTACGTGTTGATACCGGAATATGGTGCGGGAGCCATTGCCAGGTATATCCCCCTGGCCCATGATGCGATCAAAAAAGCGTTGGCCATTAACCCGGATTCTGCGCCCGCATTGACCACTTCCGCCTATATCAAATTTATGTACGACTATGATCGCGCGGGGGCGCATGCGGATTTTGCAAAGGCCCTGGAAATTGATCCGGGATACGCGACGGCGCATCAGTGGTACGGCGAATTGCTGGCCGTCGAAGGGCGTTTGGATGCAGCCCTGGATGAACTCAGACAGGCCCGCAGGGCCGACCCGTTGGCACCTATTATGCCCTTTGCTATGGGCTGGTTCTTGCAGTTTAGCGATCGCCGGGAAGAGGCCCCCCAATATTTTCGCGAAGCACTGGCATTGAACCCACGCATGCAGGGTGCCATTGGCAACCTGGCGGATCTCAACATGCGCGCCGGTAACTTTGACGCGGCCCGGGCAGGTCTCCTTGAGCAGGCAACAATCACTGAATTAGATCCCGCGACAAATCTGGCCATCGTTGACGCGATGGAAAATCCCGCTTTGAAGGACAAGGCTCTTGCGATGATCGCGCAGGATAGAGTCATGCGTGAAGGAACATTGAACAAAGGGTTTTACCTGATGCTTTTGGGAGAACCCGAACTGGCTCTGGATTCGCTCGAGAAGGCTTTTGTGGCGGAGGATTCGTATGCCGTCCACATGAAACGCATGGACGTATACGACCCGCTGAACGACAACCCGCGCTTTCAGGCGCTGCTGAAAAAGATGAATATGTGGCCATGAAACACTGTTTCTTCAATCTGGCAATCGCGAGCAGCAAGCTGCTCCCTCCCACAAGCAAAGTTGTTTCCTGCTTCAGGCAATAATATGAGCATAATTTCAGAACTCAAACGTCGAAACGTTTTCCGCGTAGGCATCGCCTATGCCATATCCGCCTGGGTGCTGATGCAGATTGTTGACCTGGTGCTGGAAAACGTTAATTCGCCTGATTGGGTCATGCAGGTGTTTATGCTGGCGCTGGCGATCGGTTTTCCGCTGGCGGTGTTCTTTGCCTGGGCGTTTGAGATGACGCCAGAGGGAATAAAAAAGGAAAAGGACATTGACCGTTCCCAGTCCATCACCACGCAAACCGGCCGCAAACTGGATCGCTCGATCATAGTCGTCCTGCTTTTTGCCGTGGTCTATTTTGCCTGGGATAACTTCAATCCTGCACCTTCGGCTTCAAACACCGCTACTGAAACAACATCACTAGCATCCAGGGTCGAATTTGCAGCAAAATCCATCGCTGTTCTGCCCTTCGCCGACCTCAGCCAGGCCCAGGACCAGGAATGGTTCGCTGACGGCCTGGCGGAAGAAATCCTCAACGTGCTGGCCAAGACGCCCGACCTGCTGGTGTCATCACGTACTTCTTCATTCCGCTATAAAGGCAGCAAACTCGACCTGCCCGATATTGCACAGGATTTGGGTGTTGCACATATCCTGGAAGGCTCGGTGCGCAGTTCCGGCAAGCGCATCCGGGTCACCGCACAGTTGATCAGGGCCAGCGATGGTTTTCATGTCTGGTCGGAGAATTACGACCGTGATTTTGCCGATATGATTGAAATACAAGAAGACCTGGCCAGGAATATCGCCAAAGCGCTGAAAACCACCATGGATCCAGAGGCTTTGGCCGCCATGACCACGGCAGGCACCCGCTCGGTTGAAGCCTATGAGGCGTATTTACGTGGTCAGGCGCTTGAACTGGAATCTTTCAGTATATCGATCAATGAAGGGTCCTACCGGAATGCCTATCAACAATTTGAAAAAGCCCGTCTTATCGACCCGAATTTTGCCTCAGCTCACCTGCGCGCTGCCGACTTCTGGAAGGTGCAACTGACACCTTCGCGTACGGCAAGTGGGCTGACCGATCTTGAGCCTCGCCAAATGCTGACAGAGTTCAACGCCAGAATTGACCGCGCCATTGCAACCGCCCCCACAGTGTTGGACAAAAAGGGCTACCAGGCTTACAAGGCGCTGTTCGAATTACGCCTGCAAGAGGCCATCCGCCTTAATCGTGAGTACCTGCAAGAACGTCCAAATGATATTCAAGCGCGTTTTGCTCTGTTCTCCACTGCTGCTTTGGCATCTGATTTCGATCTGCAAAAAGAAATATTGGCATACTGGCAGGAACGCGGTTTGACAGATCAAGCCGCTGCGGTTTCATACATTAATCACGCATACCGCATGCTCAATCCTTCAGTGGCAGCAGATTATAGTCTGCAGGCAATTCAGCGCTGGCCAAACAGCAATGGCTTGATGTATCAAACCCACCGCACTCTGATGTGGGCCGGGCGCATCCTTGAGGGCAAGGAACTGGCAGATCGATACAGCCGATTAAACCCGGGGGATGACACGCTGGTCCGGGCCCGCCAGGCCTGCGCTGAAGGCCGCCGCGCCGATGCACAGGCCATCTATGATGCCATTGACCCGAATGACGCTGATGCCCGCTCTTCAGGCTGGCATATTTTGAAGCTGCTGGGTGACGAACAGCAAGCCATCGAAATTTTGCGGCCTTATGCAGAATCCGGCGTGCCCTACCAGATGGCAAGCTGGCTGATTTACGATCAGTTCGACCCCAGCCCGTTCCCGGCAGTAATGGCCGTGCTGGACCGCGAAGGAATCAAACGTCCAGCGGCGGTGGAGATTCCGTTTAAATGCCCTCCCGCGGGGCAGACTTCCATTGCCGTGCTGCCTTTCGTCAATATGAGCAATGATGCCGACAATGAATTTTTCTCCGACGGAATCGCCGAGGAAATTCTCAACGTGCTGGCCAGCATCCCGGACCTGAAAGTCGCTGCCCGCACTTCGGCCTTTGCCTATAAAGGCAGCAACACCAATATCTCAAAAATCGCCAAAGAACTGGGTGTCAACCACATCCTCGAAGGCTCGGTGCGCAAGGCCGGTAATCAGGTACGCGTGACAGCACAGTTGATCAAGGCCGATGATGGTTTTCACCTGTGGTCGGAAAATTATGACCGCGAACTGACCAATATTTTTGCCATTCAGGATGAGATTGCCAGTTCAATTGCAGATGCGCTCAGGGTTTCACTAAAGCTGGAAAGCAGCACTGCCGGCAATCTGACTGGCACCAATAGTATCGAAGCCTATGAGTATTACCTCAAAGGCATGTCGCTATGGCATGAGCGCACGGCGATCAGCCTGCGAAGCGCCATCAAGGAATTTGAAGCCGCGGTCAAGCTGGACCCACAGTTTGCCAAAGCCTGGGCGGGGCAGGCAATTACCTGGGGGGTCATTAGCGGATATACAGGCTTGAGTTTCGAAGAAGTCTCACCCAGGGCGGCTGCAGCCGCCAACAAAGCTTTATCACTCGACCCGGAAAATGTCGAAGCACTTGCCACCCTTGGTCTGGTGGCGAGATACGAAGTCCGTTTCCAGGACTCTGCCAACTATTTTAAGCAGGCAATGGCGATTAATCCCTCCTATGCATCGGCGTTCCAGTGGTATGCCTCAACACTCGGTGCAATGGGCGACCCGGAAGGCGAATTGGCTATGTACCGGAAGGCCTGGGTTCTGGATCCGCGCTCGCGCATCATCGGTCAGAACCTTGCCTGGCAACTTGAGAATGAAGGTTACCGCGATGAAGCTCTAACCGTTGCCCGCGAGCTGCTGAGCTTTGCACCCGACTTCCCTGATGGTCTTAGCCTGATATTAAGCCTGAGCATCATGAACGGTGATTGCATCGTTGCCGGTCAATATGCAAGCAGATTGGTTACACGGCTCAATAAACCCATTAACAGTACACAGGTTTACCTGGACTTGTGCCAGGCGGAGAACCCGGCACTAAGAGCAAGCGCAATCCAGGCCATGCTGACCTGGTCTAACAAGGAGTTCGCCAACCCGGAGTTTCCCACACTATCATATGACTATGATCTGATCATGATACTTTCCGAATTGAACGAAGTTGACAACGCATGGAAAGTGCTTGAAAAATCCACCGATGATGCCTATTTACTTCCATGGATCAGGTCCATCAGAAAGCCCGGCGCCAAGCGGTTCAGATGCGATTCACGCGTACAACAAATGATACAGGAGGCAGGCTTGCCTCCCGCAGTCCATCCGTTGAAGTGCAATTGATCCAGATCATGAAGGCACGCCTGGAGCTTGTCTATACTCAGGGCTGTAAACGATTGGTTGGATAATGTTTTTCTTAATGAAAATTAAACGTTTAGCCATGACCAAAGGCACTATCGACCCATATGATTTACAGGGATAATGGTTGTTTTCACGGGACAGAGATTCCGGAAAAAATTTCACAATTAAACGAAAAGATGCAGGAACTAATGCACGGTTCCTGGCGTCTCAATGTATGAGCAACATTGCTCTTTTATGACGGAGGTTTACTACAATATCCATGCGTGTTTTTGACATTTACCAACATCCAAAGTATGGCAAGCAGGCCGTACGACGTGGTTTTTCCTGGCTGGCTTTCCTGGCGCCTTCCGTATGGGCGGTACGCAGGGGATTAGGCCTGACTACGGTATTTCTGGTGGTCACGACCACGGTCATGTTTGATATAGCCCAATTGGCAGGCACATGGGTATCCAGCCCCTTCAGTCAGATTTTGTTATTGGCAGGCCTCATCGTCCTGTTCGGTGTAAAACCCGGATTTTTCGGCTATCGCTGGCACGCGCGTGTATTGAAAGAAGAAGATTTCGCTTTCAAATGCACGGTAGCGGCCACAAGCCGCCGCCAGGCCATAAAGGCAGCTAACGACGATCACTTCAACAATGAGATCCACGTCGCGGCGGCGTAGACAATCGTTTTAATGAAAAAGGGCAGTCACAGAGCCGCCCTTTTTCATCTGCTGCGAACCTAAAATTATTTTTCAATACCAATCCTCGGTATTCAGACCATCAATGCGTTCAAACTCAGCCAGATTATGGCTCACGAGAACGCCTTGGTTCGCGACCGCCGTGCCCGCAATCAATACATCCAGAGGCCCAATACCGATACCCCTTTTCTCTAAATGAGCCCGTATTAATGCAGATGCTTTTGCCTCTTTTACTGAAAACGGAATTAATCGAGTTGCCTGCAGCAAGGATTTAAGCTGCCGCGATCTTTTCCGGGGCGATGCTGATTTGGAAATTCCAGTTTCCAGTTCAAAAAGCACGATCGCAGGTATTCCAATATTCGCGGGTTCCTCAATAAACATTCTTTCGGCTACCCGGCCTTTTCCCTTAAAAAAATAAATCAGCGTATTGGTATCCAATACATACATTAGAAGTTTTCACGTTTGGCGTCTTTCCCGGAGTCCGAGCGAATATCTTCGATTGATGGGAAATCTGCCCAGGCACCGGCGAGACCGGTGACAGCCACAGGCCACTCGTTTGCCACTTTCTCCCTGATGACAGACGTAATCCACCTGCTTTTTGAAACTTTCGCTGCCTTGGCTGATGCCATCATTTTTTTTTCCGTTTCAGCATCGATATAGATGGTTACCTGGCCCATGTCACACCTCACAAATAAAATATAACTTATATGTGGGATTATATGTGGATTGTAATTGCTCTGCAAATAAAAGAATAACCCGAGTGCAGCTTTCACGAAACTGACGAAACCCTAAAAACACGTAGGGACTTTGATCCGATTGGTGTAAATATGAGACTATCGGGTAGGAGGCGGGATTGCTCCCGCCGTCCTCCCACACCACCGGGCATACGGTTCCGTACCACGGCGGTTCATGCAACACATTTGAGCCGATGGTATTGAGCCATCAGCGATACCAGTCCAAGACGAGCAAAGAACTTCTTCGGTAAAACCTGATTCAGGTGCGAAGCACCGGAGTTCCACCATGGGCCATGCCCGTTGGTAGCACTCAACCACGCTCTCCCCTCAGATATCCCCAATCGCATCAGTCTCTTGGCCCGTGTGACCGAGCGTTTCCATTGCCGCCACAGTATCTTTCTCAGATGGCGACGTATCCAGCCGTCCAATTCCTCGAAGATACCTTTTGCTCCCGCATGACGGAAGTAATTGACCCAACCCCGAAGCTTCGGAGCCAGAATAGCAATGGTGGTCCTGATGGAGCGACCCTTGCCAGACCGGAACAGCATCTTAAGCTTGGCTTTGAGCCGGTGAACCGACTTGCTGGCCACCCTAAGACGCACGTTGTATTTCCGCTGGCAAACGGTATAGCCCAGAAAGACCCGCTTCCGGGGACGGTCTACCGCACTCTTATCCTGATTGACCCGTAACTTTAACCGGGTCTCCAGGAATCGAGTCATAGAGGCCAGTACCCTGTCTCCCGCCCGCTTGCTTCTGACATAGATATTACAGTCATCCGCATACCGGCAGAAGCGGTGACCCCTCCGCTCCAGTTCCCGATCCAGATCGGTCAGCAGGATATTCGACAGCAATGGAGATAGAGGGCCGCCTTGCGGCGTTCCCTCGCTCCGGGCTGCCACAACCCCACCTTCCATCATGCCCGCCTGAAGATAACTACGGATCAGTTTAAGTATCCGCCTGTCTTTGACCTGACGAGCCACCCGTGACATCAGGATGTCATGGTTGACCCGGTCAAAGAACTTTTCCAGATCGGCATCCACTACCCAGCGCCGGCCTTCTTCGATATAACTACGGGCTTGTTGTACCGCTTGCACAGCACTCCTTCCCGGTCGAAAACCGTAACTGTGGTTCGAGAACGTCTTTTCAAACACAGGACTCAGGACCTGATGCAGGGCTTGCTGGATAAGTCGATCCTGCACAGTGGGTATCCCCAGCATGCGCCTTCCTCCACCGGGCTTGGGTATTGCTACCTTGCGCACCGCCAAAGGTATGTATCGACCTTCCCGCAACTGCTCCCTGATCTCGGGCCAGTGAGCTTTCAGGTGGGCTTTTAAATCCCCCACCATCATGCCATCTACGCCCGCTGCTCCCTTATTTCGGAGCACCCGTTCGTAGGCCCGCATCATGTTGCCTCTTTCCAGTACCGCCGACATCAGTTCCATCTCGGCCCCTCATGGGAGTTGTCCTCAGCCGCCGTGACCCTTGTTGCCTTGACCGGGTATTCTTGCGGGTACCGCCCGCTACCTTTCCCGGCAAGGAAGTGCTTCTCAGTACTTCTGTCTGCAACTACTGTGATCATCGAGGTTAAAGTTTCCCAATCCGTCTTGCATGTTCAGCCCTTCAGTTG
>BTRB01000012.1:0-28115 GCA_036986175.1 Gammaproteobacteria bacterium | reverse complement strand
ACCCGGGCCATGGCAGGGAATTGGTAGCAACCACAGACCTAGCCGGTTTTGACGGCGTTGTAGCTGCCGGCGGTGACGGTACCGTGTTTGAAGTCCTCAATGGCCTCTACCAACATCCCAAACGGGAACGAATCCCGCTGGGCCTGTTACCCCTTGGCACTGGGAATGCTTTCGCACGCGATTTGGGCTTACAACCGTTTGACTGGTCTGCAGCGATTGATTTGTTGCATAACAGACAGACACGCCAGGTGGATGTCGGTCATGTTCAAGCGTCAGAGACCGAGTACTACTTCCTGAATATCGTCAGCATAGGCTTCGCGGTTGAAGCCAACCTGACGGCGAAAAAGCTGAAGTCAATCGGTACTGCGGCCTACACGATGGGTACGTTGTGGCAGGCATTGAAGCCTAAAAGCTACCCCCTGGTCATCGAACTTGATGGCAGGGAAATACGCCAGGACAATCTCTTTGTCACTATCTCAAACACCCGATATACCGGCACGCACTTCCTGATTGCCCCCGGTGCTGTCATTGATGACGGACTTCTGGACATCACAATATTGGAGAACCTGCCTCGCCACCGACTGCTCAAACTGTTCCCGACCATCTACCATGGCGGGCACGTCGAACACGCAGAAGTCACTGTTCACAAGGCCGCCCGCATAACCATACGATCACCCGCCGGCATGCTGATGGGCCCGGATGGCGAATTCCGCGGCAAAACCCCGGCTTCGATCTCCTGCCTGCATCAGGACCTGGCAATATTTACCTGACCTGTATTTCT
Source organism: Gammaproteobacteria bacterium (assembly GCA_036986175.1). Taxonomy (GTDB): domain Bacteria; phylum Pseudomonadota; class Gammaproteobacteria; order Xanthomonadales; family SZUA-36; genus SZUA-36. The sequence continues at coordinate 27,334 of BTRB01000012.1, read as the reverse complement.
GATACCGTCGGCGTCCGCCTGGTCAATTTCACCCCTTTCGAGCTTATCGCACCACCAAAACCCGTAACCATTTCTGCACCGGCAGCGTCTAAAGCCTGAAACACAATAACTGCGGGATATTGATGGCTGAACCTCACCATGGCTTCTTTCTTGCATTAGCAATACATTGTATCTTTAGTGATTATCAGGAGAGAGGACAATGAAAACTTCTATGACTTTCCCAATCCGGTTTTGGGCCATAATGCTGACCGCCTTACTGATTTACCAGTTCAGCACTGACACTGCAGCCGACTGGTGTAAATATGAAAAAGAGATTGACCTGACCCTGGACCTGTCTGCCAGTGATGTGCTGGTCATCACCGCTGCTGCAGGTGACCTTGAGGTTCGTGGTGTTCCAGGCTCTGACAGTGCCGTCATTAAGGGTAAAGTCTGCGTGTCGAAACAGGCCTGGCTGGACAAAGCAGAGGTCGAGACCCTGTCAGGTAAACGGGCTCAAATCAACGTTAACCTGCCAGACAGCATCGGTGGCTGGTCCCTGTTTGGTAGTAACTACGCTACACTCGACCTCGAAATCGAATTGCCACAAGACATAGCCCTGGACGTTAAAGACAGCAGCGGCGATGCCACCTTCCGGAATATCGCCGCCATGGAGCTGCAGGACAGCTCTGGGAATATCGAAATTGAGGGTGCAGCGGGTCCTGTATCCATCAAGGATTCGTCCGGTGATATAGAAATCGAAAATGTAGGCGGCGCCTTGTCCATACGCGATTCATCCGGCGATATTGACGTTGACCAGGTGGCCGGCGATTTCACCATTGAGGCTGATAGCTCCGGCGACATTCGTGCCCGCGACATTGACGGTACAGTGCTGGTTAAAAAAGACAGTTCCGGCGATATTCGCGTAACGCAGGTCACGCACGATGTCATCGTGGAAATCGATTCATCGGGTGATATCTCTGTCAAAGAGGTTGGCGGTGACTTCCGCGTTCTAACCGATGGCAGTGGTGCTATCAGGTCGCAGGATGTTCAGGGCGAAACACAAACCCCCCAAGACAGTTAATCTGCACAACCACGGGCGGACCAGTGGCATTCCGGTGGTCCGGCTTTCGCCAGGCAGGAGCTGGCCGTGCATATTGCTGCCCCCAGCGTCCAGTCCACACCACTGAGTTCAGAGCTCACCGGCACACCGAGTGAGCTCAAGAAATACGACTGGTACACCGCACGAAAACACGAACTCTCCGGTTTGAACCCGCTGTCGATATCGTCGCGGCAATAATTATCAATATCAGAATATTCTCTATAGCGAAATGCACCTGCCAGGTACCAGCGGCGCACGTCAGCCTGATCGATAAATTCCCTGACTGCCTGCCCGGTATTCGCGGGTATCTCAATGCCATCCGTACAATCCGCAACCCGCCAGTCCGGGTTTTTCAAGCCAACCCCCCGCTTGCACGCAGCGTGCCTGGAGTGCTTTTTCCACACCTCATCCTGACCCATCCCCAAAAAAGAAATGCTGACCAGGGGCACATCAACACCCTGCACTTTGATCTGCCTGGAGGTCTCGCAAGATGTGCACGGAAAACTGATTTGCGCCGAAGCACCGCCCATTTCAGCAATACCGAAATTCCCGTCCCCCTGCTCTTCGCGAGTGGCAAGCCAGGCAAACAACCCCTCTTCAAAACCTGTCAACGTGCGTGTAGTGACAGCCATACCGAGTGCATCGCTGAGTTTGCGGTTCAGCATATCCCAGAGTAATCCAGCATCGGCCGGATAATTCAGCGCGGCCAACCTCATGCCCGCTGTAGCATAGACAGCCACTGTGTCCAGACGACATTGTGACTGCCAGTCAAAAGCCTGCCACCTGCGACTGCCATCCTTTTTCAACACACCGTCACGCCGAATGTCATCCAATGCCGCGACAATGGAATTGGTCACGGTACCGGCATCGGCCATGGTTCTTCCCCGGTTCCGGCGCACCGGATCAGCCAATGCGGCCCTTCCTGGCCCGCTGTGTTGCACCCATCCCGCTGCAGTATGCTGGTAGATGTAGAGCCGTGTTTCATTGCTGCCGGCATCGTAAACAACGTGGCAGGCAGCGCCATTTACCACCGCTCCATTTTCTGAACCGCCATGCTCCGGCGTTGTGGCACACGCAGACAGCAACAGGCCAAGAAAAATAATGGCGGCTTGCTTCATGCGGCTGCTGTCCATACCCGATAAGCGCCTTCCCGGTTGCTACCACGCATGCGCATTTGCCATTTCCCAATCCGATCGCCAACGCTCCGGCACCGAGGCTTCTGACAGCAGGCACCCGGCCGGAATGGTCGGGTGCATTTCGTCGTAGTTCCTGACCACGGTTCCATTGACGCGCTGGTTTATATGCCGTGGTTGCAGGTCTTCAAACTTTTCCAGGCCGGCGGCAGCCAGTACATCCAGCAGGTTTTCGACCATGGTTTCTTGGTAGGTGCAGACACGTTTGCTCTTGTCATCAACGTCCAGCGCCTTGCTACGTGCCGGATCCTGCGTGGCAACACCTGTCGGGCATTTATCGGTGTTACAACTACGGGATTGTATGCAACCCACTGCAAACATCATCGCACGTGCTGAATTGACGGTATCCGCACCCAGGGCCAGTAACCTGATGATATGAAATGCAGATACCGCTTTACCCGAAGCGATCAAGCGGATTTGCCCGCGCAGGCCAATACCTATGAGTGCACGGTTCACAAAAACCAGCGCATCCCGCAACGGCGTGCCAACCGAATTGGTCAGTTCGATAGGGGCCGCACCGGTACCCCCTTCCGCGCCGTCAATGGTGATAAAGTCGGGTGTGATACCGGTTTCCAGCATCGCTTTGCAGATCGCCAGGAACTCGGTTTTGCTGCCAATACACAGCTTAAAGCCGGTAGGCTTGCTGCCGGACAGGTCACGTAATTGCGCTACAAACTGCAGCAATCCAACCGGGGTATCAAAGGTGCTGTGCTTCGGGGGTGAGACCACGTCCTTACCCATGGGGACGTGACGGATGGCGGCAATTTCTTTGGTCAGTTTCGCCGCCGGCAGAATTCCGCCATGACCGGGCTTGGCGCCCTGGGACAGTTTGATTTCTATCATCTTGACCACCGGCAAGTTGGCTGATTCTGCAAATTTTTCAGTGTTAAACCCCCCCTCTTCGGTACGGCAACCAAAATAGGCGGTACCAATCTGCCAGACAATATCCCCGCCGTATTTGAGGTGGTAAGGGCTTAGCCCGCCTTCACCGGTATTGTGGAAAAACCCGCCCATTTTTGCACCCTTGTTCAGAGCCATGATGGCATTCTTGCTCAACGCGCCAAAGCTCATTGCAGATATATTTAACGGCGCTGCTGCATACGGTTGCTTGCAATTTTTCTCACCAAAAATAATCCGTGGGTCGTGATCAGTAATTTCTTTGGGTGCCAGGGAGTGATTGATCCACTCATAGCCATCACGGTAGACATCAAAAATGGTGCCGAACGGACGGGTATCCCGGTCACCTTTGGCACGTTGATAGACCAATGAACGAAATTCCCGACTGACGGGTCGGCCGTCGATATCTGACTCCACAAAGTACTGCTGGATTTCCTTGCGTACCGATTCGAACAAGTAACGGAAATGACCGATGACGGGATACAGACGCAAAATGGTATGTCGGCGCTGCACCATGTCGCGGATACCCAACACAATTAATGGAATCAGCACCACGAACAGCCAGGCTGCCGGCGGCCAATTAGCGGACCAGACTACCAGTAATATTGCCGCGGCAGCACTGAAAATCACGAACCCCTGTTTAGCTGTCATAACATATCACTCCTGTAGAAGGGCCCAGCTCCGCTGGTCACGAGTCGTGGTCATGATTGTACGGCATATCATCCTGAAGCAGGGGGAAGGTCAGACCGGTAACCGGTCGGGAGACCGGCCCGGGACATGTGCGGTGCGATTGCTAAAGTGTTGCAATGTTTGTGTTGCACCGTTTGACCAAAAACTGTACTCATTTGAATTTGAGTTCTATAAAATACACTGCTAGTCTCCCGACCTTTGCCTTCAGGACATCAGTAAGCATGACAGGATACGCTGCAATTACCGGCTGGGGAAAATGTGTCCCGCCCGCAGTTCTGACCAATGACGAAATCGCCACAGTTATCGACACGTCTGATAAGTGGATTAGAACACGCAGTGGAATCAGCGAGCGGCGTGTATCGCATGTCCCGGGTAGCGACCTCGCAGCGGTAGCTGCACAGCGTGCGCTGGCTGCTGCAGACGTCAACGTCAAAGACGTTGATCTGCTCATCGTAGCGACCTGCACGCCCGATACCGTCATCCCCAGTACGGGGGCGCATGTACAACGTAAAATCGCTGCTTACAATGCCGCCATTTTCGATCTCAACGCCGGCTGTAGTGGCTTTATCTACAGCCTGTCTGTAGCAACTGCCATGATTCGTTCCGGTGCTTACAAAAAGGCATTGGTGATCGGTTCAGAGCGTGTCACCTGGTTTTTAAACTGGTCGCTGCGTGATACGGCCGTGCTGTTTGGCGATGGTGCAGGCGCAGTCCTGGTGGAACCCTCAAAGGAAGAATCCGGCTTGTTGTTTTCCCATCTGGGCTGTGAAGGTGACGCAGCAGGCGCACTTCAGATTCCTAATTTCGGCACGGCCGGAAACCGTTTCGTTGAAAACTACGGTGTTTTTGGTGTCCAGTTTGACGGTCGCGAGATTTTTCGCCGTGCGGTCAAGGGCATGGCCATGGAGACCAGGATCGTGCTGGATGAATTGGGTTTGACCAATAACGACATCGACATGGTTATTCCGCACCAGGCCAACCTGCGGATCATCGAGGCACTGGCAAAACACCTGTCGATTGATATGTCCAAGGTTGAAGTGAATATTCAGAAATACGGTAATACTTCTGCCGCTACCATCCCGGTGGCGATGGTAGAGGCACTTGAAGCCGGCCGCATCAAGTCCGGAGACCGGATATTGCTGGCTGCCTTTGGTGCCGGACTGACCCGGGCGGCCGGTTTGATCCGCTGGGGCGACCGCACGACTCCGTTGAAACCAAGTGACGCTGAACTACCACCTTGCGACCAGACCGCACTGGAAATCCTCGCTGAAGCCATCAAACACACACTTTAATTGCACCAGTTGCTGTGGCAATCCTTCAATCAGGCCTTCAGCAAACGCTCCGGTCATCATCAGTACTGCCAGCGCTATCCAGACAATATAATTTTTCATGATCCTTCCATATGGATTCAGGGTGCATTTACTTTAAGCACCTGCAGGGCCTTCGGCTTGACCATCACGGTCAATCACTTGACTGGTTCCTGTAATTCGGCCAAGGTGATTTATCTAACACCGTGCATGCCCTTTCGGACTAGCGGGACCAGCGCGAATGCGACGGCTGAGGCGCTAATACCTATCCAGAACATCACCATGAACAGGTCGCCATAACGCGCCGCTGCCACCGCCACATCCAGCGTTTCGCCTTCAGGGACATCCATCGCCGTCAATTCGCCGAACTTCGCTGCCAGCACTTCTGAATAGGCGGTCGCCAGGAACCAGGCACCCATCATGACGCTGACAACACGCGGCACAGATAACTGGGTTACCGCACTGAGACCGATGGGTGAGATGCTCAATTCACCGAATTCAAGCACCGCGTAAGCCAGCACCAGCCACCAGACACTGGCCACACCGTTGATACCGGCCAGTTGGGCAGCGTAAGCCATAGGCAGGAAGGCGATACCGCCGAGTAACAGACCGATTGCACTCTTGGCCGGCTTGCTGGGGTTCTTGCCGTGTTTTTCCAACCAGGGCCATAACCATGCAAATAACGGTGTAAGCGCCACGATAAAGAATGCACCCAGGAACGTCAGGGACCCCGCGGTTTGCTGCACAAAAGACAAATCACGGATAAAGGCTGCAAGCATTAAAACAGCAACCGTGCCGATCAGTATTTCACCCAGTCTGAGTTGGTTCTGACCGGCCAGCTTCAACGCCAGCAGCATGGCCAGCGGACTGATTGCCAACGGAACAACCGTCCAGGGCAACACCGGCTCTGTCGTCGCATTTGCAATGCTGAACAGATCCTTGCTCAGCAGCCGGTCGGTAAAGGCTACCCAGGAACCATAGGTCTGCTCATACAAAGTGAAAAACACCAGCACCATCAGTATCAGCACAACCAGGCTGATCATTTGCTGGCGTTCAATTTTGTTGCATTTTTTTGTCACAAACCAGATGAACCAGGTCACCAGCACTGCAGACACAATGTGCATGGCACCAGCGACAGCCCATGTATGTTGTATTAACTGCCAGATCACCACCACACCAAGCAACGAGCCCAGGTAAATAGCCCATTCACGGTTCAACCGCCCCAACAGCCTTGCCTTTAACAGCTCCGGATTCCGCGGTTCAGCATGGCCGTGCAGGTATTTCTGGCCAGCCAAAAAGACTGTCAAACCCAGCAGCATACCGATGCCTGCAGCACCAAAGCCATACTTCCAGCCAAAAGTCTCGCCCAGGTAACCAACAATCAGACTGGCAAACAGCGCACCAACATTGATACCGGCATAGAATATAGTGAAGCCACCATCCCTGCGTGGATCATTCTGCGGGTACAGCTTGCCGACAATGGTTGAAATATTCGGCTTTAAAAGCCCAACGCCGGCAATAATCAGTGCCAGTGAAAAATAGAATACCTGCAGTGCGCCTTCATCACGCTGGATTTCACCGCTAACCACACGCGCCTGTTCGCCTTCAAGGGCCAGACCAAAATGTCCGAAGATTAACAACACCCCACCTGCAACGACCGCCTTGCGCATACCCAGCCAGCGATCCGCCAGCAAACCGCCTATCACCGGCATGGCGTAGACCAATCCGCCATATGCCCCGAGCAGCTGGTAACTGGCCGCGTCACCCATCAGGTGGTATTTGATCAGGTAGAGAAATAACAGGGCCTTCATGCCATAAAAAGAAAACCGCTCCCACATCTCGGTGAAAAAGCAGATATACAGGCCTTTTGGTTGCCCCCAGAATTCTTCATCGGGATGAAATTTTGTGCTGTTGTCGATTGCGCTCATGTTTGTTTTTCGTATTGGTGGTGGCGGGATGGTGGTCAAGAATCCATTTAAATGTGACTGGAGTCAAATGCTTTCTGGTCGACGCAGAAAAATCCAGGTTGACAGCGGTATGCCTTTGTAACCCGGTCTTTCTCGACCGTCGCTGGAGAAGTGGGTAAACTTCCTCTTTAGCTTTATATCGTTTTTATTTGGAAGGGGTTCCGCCCATGCATAAACTCGTCATTAAATTCGTTTTTATTACCATTTTCTCCAGCCTGGGCATCAGTGCCTGTCAACAGCAAGACGACCCGGCTGAGGAAGGTGCAGCAGAGCTTACTGCCACTTCAGATACCGACAGTGACATCCCCCAGGGCCCGTTACCCGCTACGGTCGAACCGCTGGCCTATCAATTGGAGTTGACCATTGATCCGCAAACAGAGAAATTCAGTGGGCGGGTGTCGATTGAACTGGATTTGCTCAACTCAACGGATCGTTTCTATCTGCACGGCAAAGAACTGGAAGCAACCAGGGTGGAGCTGACTATTGGCAGCCAAACCCTGCCGGCAAGCTACCGGCAAGTCGATCAATCCGGTACCGTTCGCATTGATTTACCAGAGGCTGTGCAAGGCAGGGCCACCCTGCAAATTCACTATACCGCAGCCTTCAATCAGGTTTTGGAAGGTCTCTATAAAGTCACCGAAAGTGGTGCAGATTATGCCTTCACCCAATTTGAAGCCATCTCCGCACGGCTGGCCTTTCCTGGTTTTGATGAGCCACGCTTCAAAACACCTTTTGATATCACCCTGATCGTGCCGGAGAACATGATCGCAATCAGCAACACACCGGTACTGACCAGCAAGCTCGAAAATGGCATGAAAACTGTCCGTTTTGCCACCAGCAAACCTCTGTCAACCTACCTGATCGCATTTGCCGTAGGTGATTTCGATGTGGTCACGGCAGATCCTCTGCCTGCAACTGAAATTCGTACCCGGGAACTGCCTCTGCGGGGGGTTGCAGTGAAAGGCAAAGGCGAACAGCTTAAATATGCTCTGGCAGAAACCAATGCAATAGTAACCGCGTTGGAAAGCTATTTTGGAACGCCATACCCCTGGTCCAAACTGGATTTGATCGCGGTACCTGATTTTGCTGCCGGGGCAATGGAAAACGCCGGTGCGATTACCTATCGCGATAGCCTGCTGTTATTTGATTCCAACGCTACAGCGGTGCGCAAACGTCGCTTCAAGATGGTGCATGCGCATGAATTGGCACATCAGTGGTTTGGCGACCTTGTCACACCCGTGTGGTGGAATGACATCTGGCTGAATGAATCTTTCGCCACCTGGATGGCGTTTGTGAGTTTGGATCTCGCCGAGCCACAGGCCAATTTCCGACGCGATCTGCTTTCCCGCGGATTGCAGGTAATGGGCAGCGACTCGCTGCTAAATGCTCGTCAGATCCGGCAGCCGATCAAAAGCAATAACGATATCGCCACTGCCTTTGATGGCATCACTTACAGTAAGGGCGGTGCGGTTCTGTCCATGTTCGAGAGCTTCATTGGCCGGGAAAATTTCCGCCAGGGTGTGCGCAACTATATGCAGGAGTTTGAATATGGAACTGCCACCGCAGATGACTTTATTCGTTATCTGGCTGCGGCATCAACCAGTCAACCAGAAGAAGTTGTGACGGTGGCATTCAATTCTTTCCTCGAACAAGCCGGCTTACCGCTGCTTGATTTCAGCAGTCAGTGCACCACTGATGGTGTGAGTATCCAACTGAAGCAATCCCGCTATTTCCCCCTCGGCTCCAACGGTGACCGCAACCAGCAGTGGAATTTACCGGTTTGTCTGCGCATGGGAAATGCCGAACAGTCCAGCAGAAACTGTTTGCTGCTGACCGAAAAAGAGCAAACCTTCCAGTTACCCGGGCAATGTCCCGACTGGATCATCCCCAATGCCGATAGTGCCGGTTATTACCGCTACACCCTGAGCAAAGCAGACTGGAAGAAACTGCTGGCCAATAGTGACAAACAAAACACGGAAGAAATGATGGCCATGCTCGCCAGCCTGTCCGGAGCGTTTGATTCCGGCGATCTGGATGTCGCCACATTGATGTCAATCGCCCCGCAAATGATCGCCAGTCCGGACTGGCAGGTTGCAACCGCACCCATGGGACAAATGAACTTTATTTACTCGCGCATGGCCAGTGCGACGCAGAAAATCGAATTGGAAAAACGCTTTAGAGAATTTTATTCCACGAAGTTGGAAGAAACCGGTCTGGCAAGCACCGATGATCGCGACAAAGCCAGGCTGCAAGGCGCCCTGGTCCGCTTTCTCGCTGATACTGCAAAACAGCCCGAACTACGCAGCCAGTTGGTAGAAATGGCGCGTGCCTATACCGGTTATGAGACTGATGGTGAAATCCATATCGATGCTGCCAACCCGAATATTATCGGTACAGCACTTGGTGTTGCTGTAGATGAGCTGGGGGCAGCGTTTATAGATCACCTGCAGCAACTGGCGCTGGCATCAACCGATGCAGTGGTTCGGGGGCGGGCGCTGGCCGCAATCGGCAGCAATAAGGATCCTTTGTTAACCGCAGCTGTTCTCGAACTGATCTCTTCTCCGGAACTACGCGACAACGAGATTTACAACATCTTCTATCCGCAGGCTTATGGTGACAAAACCCGTGAAGCCACCTGGGAATGGCTGCAAAAAAATATCGAAAAACTCCTGCTTCGTATGCCTGAACATCGTAGGGGGCGTATTGCTGGCATCGGCAGTACTTTTTGTGACCAGCAGAAAAAAACCGAGGTTGAAGCCTTCTTTGCAGAGCGGGTAAAAAACCTGGCAGGCGGCCCGCGCAGCCTCGCCAAGGGTCTGGAGAGCATTGACCTTTGCATAGCCAAAGTCAAGTATCATAAAGTGGAAATGGAAGCCTGGTTAGGCCAATAATTTCCTGCCTGGCGCAGACGTTAAATTGCGTATCTTTTACAAAATGCTACTCTTGATTACCAGCATTTTTTCCCGGGTCATTTCATGCATCGTATACTTAATTCCACCCATGCCTATACCTGAAAAGTCCCTGCCACCAAATGGCATCCAGTCAACACGAAAAGCCGTATGATCATTGACCATCACCGCAGTGGCGTTTAGTCGGTTGACAGTATCCAACGCGGCATCGAGGTCCTTGGTGAAAATCGACGCCTGGAAGGCAAAAGGCAGGGCATTGGCGCGTTCAATAGCCTCAGACCGCTCCTGATAGGAATAAATACAGACAACCGGTCCGAAAATTTCCAGTTGGGATACCCTGGCTTCTTCGGGTGGGTTCAATAACACAGTGGGTGCGTAACAGGTATCGGAGATCCTGTGTCCGCCACAAAGTACCGTGGCACCCTGGTCTCTGGCTTCATCGATCCAACTCTCAATCCGGTCTACCTCGCGCGGCAGGATAAGTGGCCCAACCTCAGTTTTCTGATCGAGCGGATCACCCACCACCAGCTTGCCCGCTTTGGCCGACAGTTGTTTTGCCAGGCTTTCACAAATACTTTGGTGGGCAAAAATCCGCTGCACGGATACACACACCTGACCGGCGTGGTAAAAACCGCCTTTAAGCAAACTGTCGATCATGGGCTCAAAATCGGCATCAGGTTCGACAATAACTGGTGCAGCGCCACCGTGCTCCAGCGCGCAGCGTGTACCCGGCGGTAGTTTGGAACGCAATAACCAGCCAACACTGGCGGAACCAATGAAGGACAAAAAATTGATACGCTCATCGGTGACCAATTTCTCGGCATTTTCATTGTCAACGATTAAGTACTGGCACCAGCCATCGGGTAAACCTGCCGCCATGAGAATTTCAACAAACCTTATACAGGTCAATGGCGTGGTCAGGGCCGGTTTAATGATCACTGGCGAACCAACGGCAATTGCCGGCACCACCTGGTGGACAATCAGGTTTAGCGGGTGGTTGAACGCACTGATAGAGGAAACGACACCAATTGGCTCGCGCAGGGTGAACGCCAGCCGATTGACAGATGACCCGGTTAGCCCCATGGGAATCTGTTCACCCTTAATATGTGCGATGTTTTCAACGGCCAGTTTTACACTATTGATGGCACGCAAAACCTCGACCCTGGAGTCCATAAAGGGCTTGCCGCCCTCCTCTGCCGCAATGCGGGTCAATTCGTCGATCTGGCCAGCCATGATCGCCGCCACTTTCTCCAGGATGGCGATCCGTTGCCAGGCGGGCAACCATTGTGTCCGGTCCTGAAAAAGTCCATAAGCTACCAGCAGTGCATGTTCCACGTCAGCGGCACTGTGCAAAGGGATTTCTTTGATCAGTGTACCGTCAAAAGGCCTGTTTACCTGAAGCAGGTGCATGCTGGTCTCCTATACAAGACATGTCCTATACAAGACAGGCTGATTCCTTGATAAGCACATTCAATATTGAGTGGTTCAATGAATAGTCTACCGGCAAATCTATAACATGGATACCGCTGGAATTCAGGGATTCGCCAAGCACAGTGTGAAATTCGGCCACACTTTCAGGTCTGTGACCTGTCGCCCCGAAGCTTTCGGCATACTGGACGAAATCAGGGTTACCAAAATCCAGTCCGAACTCTTCAAAACCCATGCCTTCCTGCTTCCACTTGATCATCCCATAGGCGCTGTCATTGAGGATGATCACCACCAGGTCCAGCTTCAAACGCACGGCTGTTTCCAGTTCCTGTGAATTCATCATGAAGCCACCGTCACCATTCACTGAAACGACTTTTCTGTCCGGGTGCAACAACTTGGCTGCCATGGCCGAAGGTAAGCCTGCACCCATGGTTGCTAACGCGTTATCCAGTAGCAGGGTATTGGGCTGATAACATTTATAATTCCTGGCGAACCAGATTTTATAAACGCCATTATCCAGGGTGACAATATCCTCCTGCGCCAGTTGTTCCCTGAGAATGCTTACCAGACGCTGGGGTAACAAGGGAAAACGATCATCTTCAAAGTACTTGACCAGGTGGCCATCTACTTCCTGCCTGACCCGAGCGAAATAGGAGAAGTCCCTGTCAGGATTCATATTTAATTTGTTGGCAATACTCTGAACAGATGAAGAAATATCACCGACTACATTCAGCTGTGGGAAATAAACATCATCCACATGGGAAGCAAAAAAATTCACATGAATCACTTCTTTCCCACCTTTTTCCATAAGGAAAGGCGGTTTTTCAATCACATCATGACCAACATTGATGATCAGATCGGCTCTGTCGATAGCACAATGCAGAAAATCACCATCGGTCAAAGCCGCTGTACCCAGGAATTGTTCATGCCGTTCATCAATAACCCCTTTACCCAATTGGGTATTGAAAAAGAAGATCCCGCTCCTGTCGACGAATTCTTTCAAAGCCTTGCCGGTGGCTTTCCGGTTGGCGCCGGCACCAATTAACAACAACGGCATTTTTGCCGCTGTAATCATGGCCACGGCCTGGTCGATCACCAGGCTGTCAGCATGAGGCCGCCGGCTACCAACTACATCAAACAAACTGGCATCGGTTTGTTCCTCCGCAATGTCTTCCGGCAACTCGATGTAAACGGCACCCGGTCGTTCTTCTGTCGCAATGCGGAATGCATCCCTGACTATCGCAGGGATGTTGCCACCGTCCACCACCTGCTCGGCATACTTGGTGATCGGTCGCATCAAATCCACCAGGTCTACAATCTGAAAACGTCCCTGTTTGCTATTCCTTATCGGTTTTTGACCGGACAGCATAACCATGGGCATGGCCCCCAATTGAGCGTAGGCTGCGGCGGTAACAAAATTGGTAGCTCCCGGACCGAGCGTGGACAAACACAGACCAGGTTTACCCGTTAGACGACCACAGGTTGCAGCCATAAATCCGGCTGCTTGCTCATGTCGGGTTAATACCAGTCGAATGCTGGAGCCGACCAACGAGTTGAGAAAGTCCAAATTTTCTTCACCGGGAATACCAAAAATATATTCAACACCCTCGTTTTCCAGGGCTTTTACCATCAGATCTGAAGATTTCATCATTTTCCCTTTATCATTCCTGTTCCGTCAGTAACCGCAACCAGTCGCTGAGTACTTTCATCTGCGCACCATCACGCCAGCGGTAAGAGGCGCCGGTGTAACCCCACCAGTCCCAGCAGGCAAAAGGGTTGGCAGCCGCAGGCGCGACTTGTGGGAAAGCCAGCACAATATTGTTGGCTCCGGCCCAGGGCAGATAGCCGCTTTGCTCGATAAAAGTGGTACCGATCTGGGCGCTTGACTGGGCACAGCCGTGCAACACAAGGTGCGCCTTGCAGGATTGCCCGGTATTGTTGCCGGTGGTGTTGCAAGCTTCTGGAACGTATAGATAAGCGGTGTCAAGCAGTCCTGCATCACCCGCGCCAGGCAGTGCCGTTTCGGTTAGTTTACCTGCAAACTCTGCCGCTGGTGTTGCAAGCTTGCCATACAGGTGTTGCAGTAACTCTCCTGCGGCGTCGTAATCACAATCTCCAATAAAAGGGGGCTCGCTGGAAGTACAGTCGTTACCATAGCCCCGTGTCGGAAAATTATGCCCGGCTTCAATATCATTCACGTAGCGAATGTTTGCAGATGGCATAAATTCGGCGTATAGCGCAACCACCGCATCACTCAACTCCCCGGCAACGGTCTTATCCAACTCGCCGTGGAATACCCACACCGGGTCATCCGCCAGTGCTGCCGTTTTACCAACCCGGCCATCCCCGGCCGCCAATCTGATTTCCTGTACCCATTGAGCCAGCGGTAATTCGCCTGTCACACTACCCATACATCTTGTAATGGCAGTTGCCAGTGATCCTTCGGCGCAACCAAAAGGGCCTCCCGCAATCATGCCCGCACCGGAAAATACATCCGGGTAGGCAATGTGCAACTGGTGGGCCATTTGTGCACCGGAGGATATGCCGGACACGGTAATTTGACCTGGATCAATGGTCAATTTCTGTGCTGGACCGGATGCAATTGCCAAGCTGGACAATATCAGGGCAACGGTTAGAAAAATGCAACGCATGCTCAGTTTCCTTGCCTGGAATTCAATCGGTAAGTGGCATCAACTCAAGTATACGCGGTTTAAAAATCAGCGGACTTGCCAGCACCGCCTGACCGAAGCGTCGCATCACGAACATAAACCAAAGCCCGGCCCCTGGCGATGATCCGGTTGTTCGTGCCGTGGCAGGTGGTGGATAAATCCACCAGGTATTTTTCGGGCCGGAGACGGGTAATCTCCACCCGCGCAATCAGGGGCTCATCAATCAACACTTCAGACAGATAGCGGGTTTCCTGCTTGAGGTACATGGTGCCCTCTCCGGGTAGTCTGACACCCAGCAAGTAGGAAAAAAGAGCGCCGATCAACGGCTCCGGGACCACCCCGTCAGGTATCGCATGGCCGCTCAGTGCAATGTATTCCGCTATTTCTTCAACACTGAAAGACCGTGAAACCTCGGCATGATCACCAGGTTTCACGTTACCACCCTGCCTTTCCCGCTACAGGTAACCACACCGTCGCTAACCCGTGTGACTTCCATTTCGAATTTCACGCAACTACTACCCTTCTCTACTATTCTTGCACTAAACATCATCTTGTCACCGGCAAAAGTTGGTGCCTCGAACGTGACGGACTGATCAAGGAGGCGGCCGCCCGGTACCAATTGTTCAACCAATCCCCGCAACTTGCTGCACAACAGCCATCCATGGGCGACCGTGCGGCCGAATCGTGAATGTGAGGCGAACACCGCATCCACGTGTATCGGGTTGTTGTCTCCGCTCAAACGTGCACACCGGTCAAACTCCGCCTGGCTGAAGCTGTGCTCAATACTGACCTGCGATGGACCTGGCATCAGGACTCAGCCTCAGGTCGTGTTAACAGGTGTTTTTGCACCTTGCCGGCGGCTGTGCGTGGAAAGTCTTCAACTGCCAGGAAATATTTTGGGATTTTGTAAGCTGCCAGGCGTTGTCTGCAGAATGTCGCCAACTCCGCGTCCGGAGGCTGTGAATGACCCGGCCTGGCAAGGATATAAGCGCAACCAACCTCTCCCCATTTTTCGTCCTCCACAGCAACGATAGCAGCTTCCAATACATCGGGGTGTTTGGCCAGCTGGTTTTCTATTTCGGCAGGAAAGACGTTCTCACCACCCGAGATGAACATATCCTTAAGTCGGCCAACGATATAGTAGTAGCCATCGTCGTCCTGCCGGCCGATATCCCCGCTGCGTAGCCAGTTGCCATCTGTGAGCGCTTCGGCTGTGGCCTCAGGTCGATTGTAATAACCCGGGGTAATAGCGGCTCCGGAGAACCACAGTTCACCCGCCTCACCTCGTGCAACATCTTTACCGTCAGCATCGACCAGGCGCACCGAAGCCAGTAACTGCGGCTTGCCCACCGAGCCGATCTTGCGGAGCGCATTTTTCTTATCCATCAGGAAAACGGTGGGACCGGTTTCAGTCATGCCCATGCCGTTTTGGACCGTGGCGCCGCGCGCAGCGAATTGTTGCAACAATGGGTCAGGCATGGGGGCACCACCGCAGCCCCAGCTACGCACCCTGGACAGGTCCAGTTCAGCAAACCGTAAGTGCACGCTGATCGCCTGGTAAATTGCCGGCACGCCGAAAAAGCTGTCCAGCTCCCCTGATTCGAGCAGATCGACGGTAAGTTCCAGATCGAAACCGTGTGTAAGCAGCACCCTGCCGCCCATGATCAGTGTGGGCAAGGTCACCAGGTTGATTCCACCGGTATGAAAAAGTGGTAAGTAATTGAGTGTTGTGTCGTCACCACGCAGACCCATTGCCTGGGAGATATTGATGTAGTTGGCCAGCGCCATACCAAAAGTCTGGATAACCGCCCTGGGCTTACCGGTAGTTCCCGATGTATAGAGCAGGTACCAGGTGTCATTGCAAGGCCAGACAGCACGACCTTCCAGCGGTGCAAATGCGTCACGGCAGGAACGGAATCCCGATTCACCTGCATCATCAAGGTCAAGATACTGCAACTGAAACCCGTCGGACCCCAGTGAAGCAATGCCTTGTGCAACTTCCATATCTTCTCTGCTGTGGATGAGCACACCCGCCCCACTGTCCATCAGTAGCGGGGCAATTTCGCTTATTGGCATCCGCCAGTTAAGCGGTACCAGGATGGCACCCAGCCTGGCGCAGGCAAATAACAACTCAAAGAATTCAATCCGGTTTCGGCACAACAGTGCAACGCGGTCGCCCGCTGTCACACCCAGGGCTCTCAATAGCGCAGCGGTGCGCCCGACACGCAAATTCAATTCCCCGTAATTGACCCTGTCCCCGGTAACGATGTCCTCCAGTGCGATTCGCTCAGGATCGATCTCTGCTCGTTTTTCGAGGAAGTCAAAAATCGGGAAGTTCATAAGGTCACAATCAGTTTTTTTTCGGACCGATCCCGTTGGCAATCAGGTCCGCCATGGTTTCAGCCACCCTGGATGCAGGCGTTTCCTCGTCCCATTCGGCGTACCTCATGCCGAGGAATACGGACATACCCATGATCGCCCAGGACCAGACCTCATAATCACCTTTGCGGATATCGCCACTGTCTCCCGCCTTCATCAGATTTTCCCGGTAGGCATCTGCAAAACTGGTGTAATGATCACGGAACGCACTGTTGGCCACGAATTCCGCCTCGGAAATAATTCTGTAGATACCCTTGTGCTCCCGCACGAATTCAATAAATGCCTCCAGCCCTTTGCGTTCTGCCGTCAAGCGATCCGGTGCATCGGCCACCCTTTCGGCAATCCAACTGCGGGTGCGATCACTCATATAGGTGACCAGCGCACGGAAGATTTCTTCCTTGCTTTCGAAATAGACATAAAATGTACCCAGCGCTACGCCTGCCCGGTAGGTAATGCCGCTGATGGCTGCTTCATGGAAGCCTTTCTCCCCAAATTCGATCTCGGCTGCACGTAATATTTTTTCACGCGTTAACCTGCCGCGTTTGGTTTTTGGTATTTTTTTCAAACTTGAAACTTGATTCATGTTTCATAACCTTGCATACTAGGGTCAGGAATGCAAGCCCGGGAACATGCAAAACCTTGGATAAAGTGAAAACAATTCAATGCTCGCCAGGCATCGCTTTAGCGTATCGCGATGAGGGTCTGGGCACGCCCATCTTACTTGTTCACGGCTGGGGTGTCAGTGGTGCATTGTTTAAAGCACAGATTGACGGATTATCAGACCGCTATCGTCTTATTGCACCGGATCTGCCGGGACACGGTGCTTCCGGAGTATTTCCCGCCAATGGCTCCTTTTCCATCCTTGCTGACAACATCGCGGAGCTGGTTTCAGAATTGGACCTCAAAAATGTGGTCCTTGCAGGCTGGTCACTGGGGGCAATGATTTCCTGGGACTTATTGTTGCGCTACCCGGAACTCGATATAGCAGGGTTGGTAACCATTGACATGGTCCCCCGTCTGTTGAGTGAGCAAGATTGGCAGTATGGACTGCGATCCGGATCCGGTATTCACGTTTTTGATCCCCATGTCGAGGCAATGAATACCAACTGGCCCGAGTTTGCCACGCAGTTTGTGCGCAACATGTTTTCGTCGCTACCCGATGCACAAACTCAGGAACTCACAGACAGTTCCTGCGCAGTCGCCTTAAGCAATGATCCCGGTAGCCTGGCACAAATCTGGATGCGTATGGCTGAACAGGATTTTCGTGAGAGCCTGCCGGGTATAGCCATACCGGCCCTGATTATGGCGGGCCAGCACAGCCAGCTTTACAGCGTGACGGCCAGTGAATGGGTCGCTTCACGGATGCCCCAGGCACGATTAATCAAGTTTTCCCGCTCCGGACATGCGCCACATATGGAAGAACCGGAGCGCTTCAACCGACTGCTGACCGATTTTGTGGACAGCGTCGTCTCTAAGCAAAACCCCAACACCCAATTTGCGGCCCAGGCCAGCGAGAAAACCAAATAAAACAGGAGATATTTATGCACATGTCAAAACAGTACTTTCAGCGCCGGCCTGCCTGGCAGTGGAACCGAAAAGTTCTCGTAGCGGCGCTGGCAGCCGCGATGATACTACCCCTGACAAGCCTGGCCCAATCTGACAGCGAAGAGGATGAGGGCGTTGAAGGTATTGAGGAGGTCGTCGTCACTGCACGCCGCAGGGAAGAAAACCTGATGGATGTCCCGGTTTCAATAACCGCCTTTACCGGTGAGCAACTTGAATTGATCGCCGCGACAGACATCACCTACGTTGCCCAAACTACGCCGAATGTGACCCTTGAAGTGTCACGTGGCACCAATACTACAATTACTGCTTTTATTCGCGGCGTTGGACAACAGGATCCCGTGGCCGGGTTTGAATCAGGTGTAGGCCTGTATATCGACGATGTTTACCTGAATCGTCCCCAGGCAGGTATCCTGAATATTTATGATGTGGAACGAATCGAAGTACTGCGTGGCCCGCAAGGCACACTGTATGGACGCAACACTATCGGCGGTGCCATCAAGTATGTTACGCGTCGCTTAAGTACTTCAACCGAAGCGCGGGCGCGGTTCACAGTCGGCACTGATGCCCAACTCGACCTGGTGCTGACCGGTTCAGTACCACTGGGCGATACTTTTCGGATCGGGGGCTCCATCGCCAGGTTTAAACGTGACGGATTTGGCAAAAACCTCAACATTGCCGGTATCGATAACTACAGCAAGGATATTCTGGGTGGCCGGCTAAGCGCCGAATGGGAACCGACCGACAGTCTGTTTTTCCGCCTGGCGGGAGACTATATAGATGACGATTCCGACCCCAGACAAGGGCACCGGCTCACAGTCGGGAATCTGACCGGAGCACCAATCCTGGACAATGTTTATGACACCCGGGCGGGCCTCAACAACCCCATCCAGTCAGTCAAGGCAAAAGGTGTATCCCTGTTGGCAGAATGGCAAGTCAATGACACCTTCATGTTCCGCAACATTCTTGCCAGCCGCGACGATGAGAACTGGTCTCCAATTGACTTCGACAGTTTACCGTCAGCAGATCTGGATGTACCGGTGCTGTATGAAAACGACCAATTCTCCGAAGAGTTACAGTTGGTGTTCGATGGCGAGCGGCTCAGTGGTGTCGCCGGCTTCTATTATCTTGACGCCAATGCATCCAACGAATTTGATGTGATTCTGGGTAACCTGGGCGCCCTCATCAGCCTGCCGGGTCTGAATGCTTACACCTTCGGCGATGTCAATACCAAGACCTGGTCACTGTTTGCAGATGTGACCTTTGACTGGACCGACACTGTCAGCGTTTCTTTGGGCGGCCGTTACACGGAAGACAAGCGCACCTCCACGGTCATCAGGCAGACGAAAATATTTGGCACCTCCCCGGTCTTCGGCGGTACAGCGATCCCTATCGTAACCACGTCGGATTTCTCGGGCTCTGAGACCTTCGATGATTTCTCCCCGCGCGCGTCCATCAGTTGGCGGCCGAATGATAATCAAAACCTGTACTTCAGTTACAGCGAAGGGTTCAAAGGCGGCAGTTTTGACCCGCGTGGCCTGACCACGGCTGCCCCGGACCTCGATGGGGATGGTGTGGTGAGCGAACAGGAAATTTTCGACTTTATGCTGTTCCAGCCGGAAGAAGTTAATTCTTATGAAATCGGTCTGAAGTCTACACTTCTGGACGGCCGTATGACCTCCAGCCTGGCAGTGTTTTTTGCCGACTATAAAGACGTGCAGATTCCGGGTTCCATCGGCTTCGATTCCACCGGGGACGGCAATAACGATACATTCATTGGCATCACCTCCAATGCCGCCGATGCAGATATCTCAGGTGTTGAGTGGGAAGGAATGGCGATTCTCGCCCGGGACCTGGGTACTTCGGGCAGCAGCCTTGACTTACGTTGGGCCGTTGGCTACATCAAAGCTGACTTTAACGTGTTTATTGACCCATTCGGCAATGATGTAGCTGATGAACGTGTGTTCCAGAACACGCCGAAATGGACCGTCAGCGGTATGCTTAGTTATGCAATGCCTATGAACCTGTTTGCCAATACCGGTGAACTTGCCTTTATCACGACGCTCTCCTACCGCGACGACACCAGCCAGTTCGAAGCACCGAACCCATTCCTGGATCAGGAAGCATATACACTGTGGGATCTGAGTATTGTCTGGACAGGCGACAGCGGTCATTGGCAGGTCGGCCTGCACGGCAAAAACCTGACCGATGAAGCGTACAAAGTCGCCGGTTACTTCTTTCCCACCCTGGGGCTTGAAGGCAGTGTTACCGCCTTTTATGGTAATCCAAGACAGATTAGTGCGGTTGTGCGGTACAACTGGTTCTGAATTTTCATTCAATGAACTGAAAAACGGCGCAGCTTTACTGCGCCGTTTTTCCAACAGTGTATGATCACAGAAAACCGGACCTGAGAATATATGCGTAACGCCCCCCTGGAAAGCACAAGCCCACTACAAGGCAAACGGGCTTATGTGCTGTTTATCCTGGTACTGGTCTACACATTCAATTTTATAGACCGTCAAATCATTGGCATTCTGGCCGTGCCAATCAAGGCAGACCTGGGTCTGAGTGACACCGAGCTTGGGCTGATGGGCGGACTGGCTTTTGCGCTGTTCTACACCGGGCTTGGTATCCCGATAGCAATGCTCGCCGATCGTTATAGCCGTACATGGATCATGACTGTAGCACTGGCTGTCTGGAGTGCATTGACTGCCATATCCGGACTGGCGACGAATTTTTGGCAGTTATTTGCTGCCCGCCTTGGCGTCGGTGTTGGCGAGGCCGGTGGCGTGGCGCCTGCCTATTCCCTGATCGCAGATTTTTTTCCACCCAGCCAGCGCGCGCGGGCTTTGAGCATTTATTCCTTTGGCATCCCGATTGGCAGCGCGATCGGTATCGTCTTCGGTGGCGTGATTGCCAGCATGCTTGACTGGCGGGTCGCATTTTTTATAGTCGGCCTGGCCGGCATCGTGCTGGCACCCATATTCAGACTCACCATACAAGAACCACCACGTGGAAAATTCGACCACCCACAGGAGGACACTTCGCCGCCCGGCATAAAAACCATCTTGCGTACCCTGTCGCGCAAACCCAGTTTCTGGGTGGTGTCGTTGGGTGCGTCGTGCTCGTCGATGATGGGTTATGGTTTGTTCTTCTGGCTGCCTTCATTTTTTGTTCGCAGCTTTGGGCTGACCTTGTTAGATGCATCACTTTACTTTGGTGCAGTGCTTTTAGTGGGTGGATTGGCAGGTATCTGGGCCGGCGGCTGGCTGGGTGACCGGTTCGGTCTGATGCGTCGTTCAAGATATGTCACCATACCCGCGATCGCTTTTAGTGCAACAGTACCGTTCTACATCGTCGCCATCATGTCAAATTCAATGCTTTTGACCTTTACTGTTCTGCTGGTGCCAACGGCCCTGGGCCTGATCTGGCTGGGACCGGTCATCTCGGTTATTCAGCACCTCGTTCCACCCAACATGCGGGCGACAACGTCAGCCATATTCCTGTTTATCAATAACCTGATCGGAATCGGCCTTGGCACGTTTGCGATTGGTTGGTTATCGGATACGCTTGCAGTGCAATATGGTGATGATTCACTCCGTTATTCCATTTTGGCCGGCACCGGCTTTTATATTATTGCCTCTGCATTGTTTTTCCTGGCTGCAAGATGGATAGAACAGGATTGGGAGGGTTAAATGACCACTACTGATAAATCGTTTCGAGGCAAACACGCACTGGTAACCGGCTCCACCTCGGGCATCGGACTGGGCATAGCCAGGGCACTGGCTGCAAATGGCTGCGACCTGACCCTCAATGGTTTCGGGGATCCCGTCCATATTGACGCCCTGTGCTCAGAACTAGCCAGGGACGGTGCGGTAAAGGTCGTGCATTCTGGGGCTGACATGCGTGAACCGGCACAGATTGAGACCATGGTCACAGAGGCCATCGAGCGCTTCGGTGGCCTTGATATTTTGGTTAATAACGCAGGCATTCAACACGTCTGCGCGATCGAATCCTTTCCGGTGGAAAAATGGAATGACATTCTCGCTATCAACCTGTCTTCCGCTTTCCACACCATGCGTACTGCTCTGCCCTGCATGGTCGAGGCCGGTTGGGGCAGGATCGTCAACATCGCATCCACGCACGCACTGGTGGCCTCACCTTTTAAAAGTGCCTACGTAGCCGCCAAGCATGGTATCGCTGGATTGACCAAGACGGTGGCCCTGGAAATGGCGGAAAAAAACATAACCGTCAATGCAGTGGCGCCCGGCTATGTAAAAACACCGCTGGTGACGGGCCAGATCGCTGATACGGCGCTGGCGCGGGGCATAACGGAGGAAGAGGTCGTCCGGGATGTCATGTTATTGGCGCAACCGACCAAAAAACTGATCACGGTGGAACAGGTCGCTGAAGTTGTATTGTTTCTGTGTTCTGAGCAGGCAAGTTCCATTACCGGTAGCGTGTTACCTATTGACGGCGGCTGGACCGCAAAATAAATGCACCCCGGCTATACCGAGCATCATTATCAGTCCGTTGACGGACTGTCATTGTATTACCGTAATTATGGGTCTTCCAATCATGTCCTGGTCTGCCTGCCCGGTCTGTCCCGCAACAGCAAGGACTTTGAAGAACTGGCGCTCCGCTACGCACCACAATGGCGCGTCATCACACCGGACCTTCGCGGGCGCGGGCAGTCTGACCGGGATCCGGATCCCTCCCGCTATCAACACCTGACCTATACAAACGATATCTGGAAACTGGTAGACGAACTTGAAGTTCAGAACTTCGTTATTCTGGGCACGTCACTCGGCGGCTTGATTGCCATGCTTATGGCTACACAACAGCCAAACCGGCTGCCTGGCATCATACTTAACGATATCGGCCCGGTCATCCCGGATGAAGCTGCCAGCCGCATAACGCAGTATGTGGGACGTATTCCGGCAGAGCCAAACTGGCAAGCCGCCGCGGGCCGTGTCCGGGAAGTGTATGCAACGACCTTCCCTGATCGGCCGGAAAGTTTTTGGCTCAGCCATGCCCATCTTTCCATGCGCGAAACCAGCACCGGATCCATCGTCCCGGATATGGATCCGGCGATCGGCAGGTTTTTGCGAAAAAGTTACCGGAAAGTGAAACTGGTCAGGTTTCTGCGGCGCGTCGGGTTGATGAAAAATGCAGCCGCGTTAATCAGTGACGGATATTGGCAACAGTTCAGTGAAATGAGTATGCCCATTTTGCTGCTTCACGGTGTACTCTCCGATGTGCTGCCGGAGGAAACCGTAGAAAAAATGCAGGCCATTCACCCGGAAATGGAAATCACAACAGTTGCCGACCGGGGCCATGCGCCATTCCTCGACGAACCTGAAGCCCTGGCCGCGATTGATACGTTCCTGGAACGGCTCAAAAGAACGGGGTCAGAGTAAAAACCCTTCAATTTCTACCAACACCCTACTGAATTCTAATGGTTTTTACTCTGACCCCATTTTCGGGACTTGCGCCACCCTGACCTGAGTAATCGCACCCAAAAAACAGCTTCTGACAACAAACCCAGCAGCAGGAATATCGCTGCGGGCAATGCCATGCCAACAAAATAAAGCGCGAAAGCGAGAAGCAGAAATAACACGGTTATGAGTCGTTTGTCCATTGCTGTTACCATAGACTTTTTCAGCATTGATCACAATGAAATCAGGATAAACGCGCTCAAGTCCTCCGCTACCATTGAGGAGGATCCAGTCCAATAGCAAGGATTCCGACCAGCCGTTGATTTCCGCCCAACACTCTGGTAAACATGATTTGACTCGCTCCGCCGGCGTTATCAAAGAATGGACAGAATTGGAAACCCTTACAGGTTTTTATGAGACTCACGGGCGCGTCTTCGGTCGGCTGAGAAATTAGCGTTTGTTTCACCTATACTTATCGATATACTTCTGAATGAGAGGCTATCAGTCTTGCTTCGCAATACCCTTTCTCAAATTCTCAAACACACGCCCAGCAGCCTGCCACCTGGTGGTCTGGACGCGATTACCACCGTCCGCGGCGAAAACGATCCATCGATTTCAAGCATCTCTACAGGGATCGGGACGACATTGCTCCCAAGATGGCCACGAGTTTCGACATCGACCAGAGGATGAAGTACAAGGCGGCTTGGCTGCTGAAGTGACAGGAAGAACCGAAATGACACGCAAGATCTTGATCTGGACACTCATCGTGACTCTGAACTGGAATGGGCTCGCGTGGGCCGCCGATCCGCCGCCACCCCAAACAAACCCAACCGTCACATACAAGCAGGCGCTTGAGCGCCTCGACCGCTTTATGGGCTTGATTGAAAAGCTGCGCTCCCACATCGATCGCAGCCAGTTCGACCTGGATGCCCTCTTGGAGAAACTTGACTACGACGCGGACAAGATCATCAAGTTCGTCAAGGAAGAGATCTATTTCGAGCAGTATCCTGGGCTGCTCCGTGGTGCGGAGGGCACGCTGAAAAGCAGGGCAGGTAATTCACTGGACCAGTCCGTCCTTTTGGCGACGCTTTTCAAGAACGCGGGATTTGGAGCACGTGTGGTGCAGGGAACGCTTTCGTTGTCTCAGGCTGAAGCCCTCCTGGCTACAATGACAAAGGAGAGAACCGAGCAATCACCCTACACTGATGAAAACGCATTCAATTCGGTTCTCAGGAAAATTTGGAAGATCTCGGGCCAAACGGAATCAGAATTTGAGGCGTTCATTGCGCGCTCAAGTGGTTCGAATTCCCCTTTGCAGGCGAAATATCATGATATCGTGCAGAAGGAGACCGAATTCATCCTGCAGCAATTGACTGCAAATGATATCGCTCTGGGCAGCCCACTTGCCTTAAACGATCTCGTTGAGGAAGCGCGTGACTATTTCTGGGTTGAATACCGCCTCGGCCCCTCTTCAGGATGGCTCAATGCGCACCCTGCCATTGGCGGAGCGAATCTGAACACTGAAACGATTCCGGCAGAAAAGATTTTTGCCGAGCGTATTCCCGCAGAGCTCCAACACAGGTTCCGGTTCGACGTCATTCTGGAACAGGATTTAAATGGAAACGTGCGTTCGCAACAGCTGCTGAAGCCGTGGGAACGACCCACTGCAAATCTCGTGGAGAAGCGACTCACCTTTACCAGCATCCCGTTGTCTTTTTTCGAGCAGATCAGTAAAGGAAAAATCGACGTTCCTGAAGGACGCAACGAAATATTTGTCCCGGTGTTTCTTGGAGACTACGCGGACACCGCATTTGATCTCCTGGGAAACGTGGTTCCGTTGGACGCAGCCCTATCCAATTATGCCGCGCTGTTCGCCACCAGCACCGAAAAATTGTCTAACGCAGCAATCAGTTTAAGTTCCATAGGGAAGAAACAAAAAGACGGCAATGAGCCGGCGATAGGCCTGTCTTCATTGAAGATCAG
This sequence comes from Gammaproteobacteria bacterium, assembly GCA_036986175.1. Lineage (GTDB taxonomy): Bacteria > Pseudomonadota > Gammaproteobacteria > Xanthomonadales > SZUA-36 > SZUA-36. The sequence goes on along the minus strand of BTRB01000012.1, from coordinate 1,833 downwards.
ATTTGTATTCGTTGAACCTGGGGGCAAGGAGACTGAGTACTGGCGCACCGTCTTTTCAAGACAAGCTCAAGGCGGTCAAACTGGTGCCACACAAGCACTGCAAACTTACCGTGCACTGACTCAAAATTATACTTTCATGATTGCCACCGGTAGCTCGAGCCCAGCGGCTCTCTTAGATACTATGCTTAGGGCGGTCGAAGAGAAGCAAGGGATAATCGAGGTCATAATCGCTCAGGTATTCTCGGCAAAGAGCGACGTCAATGCCGCCAGCAAGAAGAAGATCGTGGATACAAGCTGGATTGGGTTACCGGTCTTATACGGTATTTTTGACAGCTATAGGGAGGGCCTGACGAATGGGACTTACCGTCATCAACCATCACTGCTCGCGTACCGAGTTTCCCTACCGTTGCAGTCCCCCCCTTCAGAGCACATGGATGTGGTACAGAACAAACGGCGGCTTCTTGCCATGTCTGGAAGCGGATCACCACAGGCTGTGAAGTCCCTGATCGGCATGGGCGTTTGGGAATCCGTCACCGAGGGTCTGCTTCTGGGCAAGGACGGCGCGCTGGTGCAGAATACTCAATCGATGTTCGAAGAGTACAGGGAAAGTGGAATGGGTTTTCAGGTAATCCAACCAGATAACATACGGTTAATCGCGGACCTTGACATCGGTGAAGTGGAAAAAACCAACCTTACCCGGGAACTGCAACGGGGATTTACCGTTATCCTGCCTGGGCCCAGGGACCTGGCCGATGCTTCCACACTCTTCTGGTGGCGAGTGAATACGAGAACCGGAGAGACGCTTGGAATTGGAAGATCTGGAGAGGGTACGGCCATTGCTGAGTATTTGGGAGGCCTAACGCTCGTAGCAGCCTACACTATTGTGGTAGCAACGACTATCGGATGTTTGATGGTCGGCCGGACCATCAATGAGCCATCGAAAGAAATCCTCACAGGGGGCGACTGCGTGGCACTGGGAACCGGAGCGGGTGGCAGTTTTTTGTTGGCCGCTGTCGGAGCGGGGTTTGTAGCGGGATTTGGGCTAGCTGTTGCTATGTTAGCTTTGGGCAAGGTTTTTGACTTTAAGTAAAGATGATTGGATTCGGGCATAAAATTAAAACTGCATCCACATTATTTTCTGGTGGTGCCCGATCATTTGGCCCCATAACCTGAAAAGTCGCCGTGACCACTCGAGGAACTGCCATGTCACTACCTATCAGAGACCGGTTCCAACCATGCCACGCAGGCCGGCGGCGAAGCTATCTACAAAAAATTTTGGTCATTGCCTTGTTGTCACTGATGGCAGTTAACCCGGCGATCGCCCAGGTCTCTTCGAACTGCCCGCATATCCGGATACTGGGGCCGGATAATACAGACGAGGTGCACTACAGCCTGAGCGACGATGTGATCCTGGCCGGTCCGACGCAGAGAAGAGTCGTCGGCGAGGCCTTCGACATGGCTTCACCGCTGTTGTGCCGCGCCGTACAGCGCGTGGTCTTTGTCAACGATACGGACAACAAGGGAACGTCCGGTCGCAACAAGAGCAACAATCGCCAGGACCTCATCTATCTGAACGCGGCGGCACCCAAGTTTCAGGAGCAAGTCCTGAAACTCAGCGAACGCGCACGAGTGGAAGCCAAGCAGACCATCCTGCATGAGGCGACCCACGCCGCCTCCCGGTTGCTCTACACCAGGAGTGAGGAGTCGCCGCCGGCATGGCTCGAGTGGCGCCCGGATGAAGATCTCTGGGGCGCTGAGGCGCTCAGCCTGGCAGACCAGACGATCGACGACATGCGGCTTGAAAAAGGTCTATTCCAGGAATGGGACCGCATG
>BTRB01000011.1:0-28146 GCA_036986175.1 Gammaproteobacteria bacterium | reverse complement strand
CCTAAGCATCCAGGTCCGGTATCAGCTTCGACTCCAGCCGTGAAATCCAGTCTTTCAATTTCAGTTTGCGCTTTTTCATCCGCCGTAAACGCAGCTGGTCCTGCCAGGGATCAATGGACATGCGGCTGATCGCCTGGTCCAGATCACGGTGCTCCTCGCGCAACTCACTGAGCAGTTGCCGTATCTCTGCGGTATCTTCTGATTTCATGAAAACCCAAAGCCAAACTGGACTGCTATTAATATAGACTGCTTTCTTTAACTATAGCATCACGGCGCACTTTTTGAGCCGTTTGTGGAGAATTCAGCCCATGGATAGAAGAAAGTTTGTCGGCGCTGCGGGGCTGGCTGGAGCGGCCGGACTGTTAAGCGCATGCACAAAGCAGACCCCTTCGCAAGCAGACAGCACCGGGCCATCCCCGACGGAAACTTTCGTATGGAAAATGGTCACATCATGGCCGCGCGATTTCCCGGGTTTGGGTACTGGTGCCAGCCACCTGGCTGAGTCAATTGATGACCTGAGTAACGGCCGTTTGAAAATCAAAGTTTACGGGGCTAACGAGTTGGTGCCGGCGTTTGAGGTGTTTGACACGGTTTCCCAGGGCACGGCGGAAATGGGCCACAGCGCCACCTACTACTGGAAAGGCAAAGTCCCTGCTGCACAGTTTTTTGCCGGTATACCTTTCGGCATGACCGCACAGGAACTGCATGGATGGATTTATTATGCTGGTGGTCTTGAGTTATGGCAGGAAGTTTATGCCCCTCACGGACTCATACCCTTTCTTGCTGGCAGCTCAGGCCCCCAGATGGGGGGCTGGTTCAACCGTGAGATCAACAGTCTTGATGATCTGAAGGGCCTCAAAATGCGTATTCCCGGGCCCGGCGGAGAGATTCTCAAACGCGCTGGCGGCACACCAACAACCATTCCCGGGGCTGAACTATTTACCGCACTACAAACCGGAACCATTGATGCCACCGAATGGGTCGGGCCTTTCAATGATCTTGCCTTTGGACTGTTCCGCGCAGCCAAATACTATTATTACCCCGGCTGGCATGAACCGGGCACCGGCCTGGAACTCATGATTAACGCAGAGGCGTGGAATACCTTACCCGCCGACCTGCAGGCAATCGTTAAAATTGCCAGCCAGGCAGCGGTCACGGACACGCTGTCAGACTTCACCTACAACAATGGCATAGCCCTCAGAACACTGCTCAAAAAACACGGCGTGCAGCTACGCCGCTTCCCGGACGAAGTGCTCAGCCGGCTGAACGAAATCAGCGATGAAGTGATACGGGAGATGGCAGATAACAGTGAATTAGCGGGCCGGATTTACGCCTCATTCAAAGCGTACCAGGAAATCGTCAACCCCTGGACAGCCATCTCCGACCGTACCCTCCTGAACCTGCGCCCGGATCCGTAGGGTGGGCAACTTGTTGCCCACCATTTTTTGACAACGATGGGGTAATCCTCGAATTACGGGCCGGAGTAGAGCACCGACGGCAGCCAGGTGGCCAGACCCGGCCACAATGACAAAAAGCCCAACATCAGAACCTGGATGAAAATGAATGGAATCACCCCTTTATAAATCGCAGACGTGGCAACCTCCGGCGGCGTCACACCACGTAGATAAAACAGGGCAAAGCCAAACGGTGGGGTCAGGAAAGAGGTCTGCAAATTGATGGCTACCATAATACCCAGCCAGATCGGGTCTATGCCCATGGCCAATAATATTGGGCCGACAATTGGGATGACCACGTAAGTGATCTCAATGAAATCCAGGATGAAGCCAAGCAGGAACAATACCAGCATCACAAACAGCAAAGCACCGACCTTACCGCCCGGCAGGCCTATCAGCAGTGACTGGACGTATTCATCACCACCGTAACCGCGAAACACCAGGCTGAACAACGATGCACCGATCAAAATCATGAACACCATCGCACTGACCCGGGTGGACTGATATACAACTGCACGCAAAGTTTCCAGCGATAACTGTTTTTGCATTAGCGCCAACAGCATGGTACCGGTCGCACCAACCGCCGCAGCCTCGGTAGGTGTTGCAATCCCCACCAGGATCGAACCCAGCACCGCGAGGATCAGTAGCAAGGGCCCCGCCAGCAGGCCCAGCAAAGCCACCAGCGTAACCTTATCACCGGGCTTTTGCTCCACTGGCGGCATCGCTGATGGCTTGAAATAAGCCACCGCGACAAGGTAGAGCATGTAGAGACCGACCAGCATCAGCCCCGGCAGCAACGCGCCGGCAAATAACTCACCGACAGAGACTGTTTCGGGGCTAAAAATACCCATACGCAACTGGGCCTGCTGGTAGGCGTTGGAAAGCACGTCAGCAAGCAGAATCAAAACAATAGATGGTGGAATGATCTGGCCAAGTGTACCTGCAGCGCAGATACTGCCAGTGGCGATTGACGGGTCATAGTTGTGGCGCAGCATGGTCGGCAAAGATAACAGGCCCATAGTCACCACCGTAGCGCCGACAATACCGGTACTGGCTGCCATCAGGGCTCCCACCAGCATAACCGCCAGGCCGAGGCCACCCGGTACGCGGTGCATCAGCTGAGCCAGTGCCTGCAGCAGTTGGTCCGCCAGCTTTGACTTTTCCAGCATCACGCCCATGAAAACAAACACCGGTACAGCGATCAGTGTCTCATTGCTCATGATGCCGAATATGCGGCTTGGAAAGGCACCGAGAAACGCAGGATCAAAGGTCCCGGTGATGATGCCCAGCAAGGCAAATATCAGCGCAACCCCGGCCAGGGTGAATGCTACCGGGAAGCCTGCCAACAAAGACAATCCCACAGCGAGGAATAAACCCAATGACATCAGGCCAGCCATCTCAACCCACTTTCCCTGAGGAAATGAAGTGACAACAGTGGCTTGCATTTTGATGCATACAAAATGCACTTTCTTTGTCCATACTATCCCGCCGTTGTTGCGATGCCTTTTTCTTATACACAGATGAGCCCACTCTATAAAGAAACATGGGTTTAATGAACTTGTTGGTAATGTGTCATTCAGAATATTATTTAATTATTTGATTATTAATACTTTATTAGTTTTTATGTTGAAGCTGAATTCCGCATAATGTTAACATGCCCTCCCGGCAGAGGCGCTTTCAGAAATTTTGTTCACAGAGTTATCCACAGGCTGGCGGCTGGTCGGACTTAACCGATCGTAGCCTGGGAAAGCCGATTATGCTACAGCCAGCCGTTTTCAGCGTTGGTTCAAAGGTTTACAATAGCTCTCTTCCGGGCCGCCTTTACGCGACCAGTCACAGGATCTGCTTTCTTGAAAGAACATGTTGAAGAATTATTAATTCAGGCCCTTCTGCACCTGATACGCAATGACGTGCTACAAGCAGATTCCGATGTCGTTCCCCAACTGGAGCGTACACGCTCCCCTGAACACGGCGAATTTGCCTCCAATCTCGCTATGGTACTCGCCAAGCGAGCGGGTATGCCACCACGGGAGCTGGCACAGGCGATCATTGATAACCTGCCGCGCTCCCGTCAGGTAGATCGAGCTGAAATCGCCGGCCCGGGATTCATCAACTTCTATATGAACCACGTCGCCCTGACCGGTGTGGTTAACGATATCCTCTATCATGGCGATCGCTATGGGCACCTGCCGCAGGACCCGGAACACGAGGTTACCGTAGAATTCGTCTCTGCCAATCCAACCGGGCCACTGCACGTAGGCCACGGTCGGGGTGCGGCCTACGGAGCCAGCCTTGCCAGTATTTTGCAAGCCGCCGGCTATACAGTACAGCGCGAATACTACGTCAATGACAATGGCAGGCAGATGGACATACTCGCCGCCAGTGTCTGGTTGCGTTACCTCGAATTGTGTGGCGAACAGGTGCGTTTTCCGAAAAACGGTTACCGTGGCGATTACATCTATGATATTGCTCGAAAAATCCGCGAGGAAGTGGGTGACCAGTGGCGTCATAAGGGACAGGATGTCATGAATGACCTGCCGCCTGGCGAAGCGGATGGTGGCGACAGTGAAAACCTTATCGACGCAATCATCCTGCGTGCCCGTGAAATGCTGGGTCAGGCTGGCTACCGGACATTCTTTGACGCGTCAGTGGGCAGCATTCTCAGTGACATACAGCAAGACCTGACGGAGTTTGGTGTCAACTTTGATGTATGGTTTTCAGAAAAGAAACTGGAAGACAGCGGTGCCATTACGCATGCCATCGAGCGCCTGGAAGAAAACAACTACCTGTATAAAAAGGACGGTGCAACCTGGTTCCAGGCGTCAGAACTCGGTGATGAAAAAGACCGGGTTATCATCCGTGAGAATGGCCGCACGACCTATTTCGCTTCCGACATAGCCTATTTCCTGAACAAAATGGAACGTGGTTTTGAACGCGCCATCTATGTTCTCGGTGCCGACCATCACGGTTACATCGCTCGCTTACGGGCTGCCGCTATTGGCATGGGCGAAGACCCGGACCGGCTGGAAATAATACTGGTTCAGTTCGCCGTGTTGTTCCGCAATGGCAAAAAAGTGGCGATGTCAACTCGTTCGGGGCAATTCATCACGTTACGCGAACTGCGGGAAGAAGTCGGCAGTGATGCCGCACGCTTCTTTTACGTAATGCGCTCCCATGAACAGCACCTGGATTTTGACCTGGACCTGGCCAAATCACGCAGCAATGAAAACCCGGTGTACTACATCCAGTATGCCCATGCACGGATTTGCAGTGTATTCCGAAACCTTGAGCAGATAAATGAAACACATAACCAGGCGATCGGCGAGGCTGCACTAAAACTGCTGACCGAGCCCAAAGAAATCGATTTGCTGCGTGTTTTGAGCCGTTACCCGGAAATTATTGAGGCCTCAGCACGCTTGCGCGCACCGCACCTGGTTGCTCACTACCTGCAATCGCTGGCAACCGAGTTCCATGCTTACTACAATTCCCAACAGTTCCTGGTAGATGATGAAAACATCAGAAATGTACGCCTGAACCTGATACTCGCAACCCGCACTGTTTTGGCCAACGGCCTGGAACTGCTGGGGATATCAGCACCGGAGTCAATGTAGAAATGACCAAGCGAAAAAAAATAGCCGGAAGACGGCGTGGTGCACACAAAAGGGGTTCGTCTGGCATACCGGCCTTGTTCTGGCTGCTGGGTGGCATCCTGATCGGACTGGGCACCGCTATAGTGTTAATGTCCAAAGGTTATTTGCCGGAGATTAAGCAACACGCACCAGCTGTTGGCAGCCCATCATCCGCTGTATCAGAAGCAGCTTTGCTGGATGACAATGCGGAGGCGGACAAGCCTAAAAAACCACGTTACGACTTTTTTACGGTATTACCAGAAATGGAAGTCGTGGTACCTGAGCAGGAATTAAAACGCAAAGCAAAACCGCTGCGCGATACTTCTACCGGTAGTACCGATACCACCGACCAGGACAGTTATGTTCTGCAGGTAGGCTCTTTTCGCAGTGCACCTGATGCCGAGCAAATGAAGGCCCGGTTGGCACTAATGGGATCAATTGCGACTGTGCAAAAGGTTACCGTCAACGGCCAAACCTGGCACCGGGTCCGGATCGGACCGTTCAAAGGTGCACGCAAGGCTGATGAAAAACGGCGAATGTTATCCGAAAACGATTTCGATACCCTGGTGATGAAGGTTAATCCGTAAGGGGAGCAGCTTCCCCCTCCTACTGTCCGTATAAGTCCGGACTATCACCGATTTCAGATTTGCCGGGGCTGGCTGCCTGATTTTGCCAGGTTTTGAAAGCTGCCCACAGGGCAGCGCCTTGCCAGGCAACGATACCATCACCGGTAAATCCACTGGCATCGAGTTCGGCTATGCTTTGCTGCAGCGTCTGATCGCCGCAGGCCGCACCAAAATCACGCATGCTGCCACGCATGGGTTGCGGCGAGTAGTTCCTGATCCACTGCGCCAGGTCCTTGCGCGCTAAGGATGCATCATTTTTTTGGCAGGCTTTCTGGAATTGCTTCAACAGCGCTTTTTCAGCCAGCGAAACTGAATCATTTGTGCCTGCCTGCAGCGACACAGCCGAATCCCGTCGATAGTAAAAATACAAAGTCAGCAACCACACAAGAGCAAGAACACCCGTTGCTGTTTTCCACAGCATTGCGTTACCGGTAGCGCCTGCCTGCCCGCCTGATGTGCTGATGCCGGAACCAGACACGATGTCTGTCGCAGGCGGTAACACGGTCACTGCCGGACTCAACTTTGATGGTAAAACAGTGAGCCTGTGTTCCGGCAGCACGGCTGTACGCTGACGATTGGTGACTGTATCCCACCAGTCCAGCCGGATCTCGGGCAATACCAACTCACCGGCATTCTCAGGCACAATGGCATAGCGGAATTCTTTATGGCCCAGCACCCACTCACCATCATCCCGGCTAATGCCCTGCGGCTGGTCAGGATAAATCCGGGTATCAGGCATGTCCGGCCAGACCGGCTCTTCCAGCATATTTTCTTCCAGACCCACCGCATCTACGATGACCGTGCGTGTCACGGGTTCGCCAACGCGCAGTGTTTCATTGTCCGATATCTTTTGCGACAGGGTAATGCGGCGGGCAGGCAACCAGCTGTTTCCTGTAAATTCATCAGGTCGTGGACTGATCTCCAGGTTTAATGGCTCACTCGCCACCCGTACGCGGCGGCCACGAACCGTTGGCTGCCACAAACGGTCCGAAGGCCGCTCAATCAAGCGGCCGGATAGTTGCATAGGCGGGATGGTCAGGGTGCCGGAGCGTTCTGGAAAAATGGCGTAACGCCGTTCCAGTACCCGGTATTCAGCACCATTGCGCTCAGCCTGGTATGGCACTTCATCCAGTAAGCGCACCGAAGCCTGAACGGGTGCAGGTGGATTGATCGCTGCTTCGGTGAGGTTTACCTGGTAGAAAATCCTCACCACCAGGCCCACTTGTGAAAGCACGTAGTATGGCCCGGCATCAGGCAGCACGGTGACCTCAATAAATACCGGCTCAGGGTCACCGGTTGCGAGTGCAGGGGCTGCAGACACCTTCAGGGTCAGTGGCGCGGACGAGGCACCGGGGAACTTCAGGGCAGGTATCCTGAGATTACCCGCACGTTTGGGCTCCAGCGTGATTACCAGGCGTACATAAGCTGTCTTGCGCCCGTTGACAAAAGACATCTGGGTCTCAGAACGCCGGTCGAGTATATCGAAATCACTCTCCAGCGCTGCCAGGTCGGTATCCAGGGACTGGTCCGTATCATCGGTTTGCAATATCAGCGTAACCGTTTCACCCACCACTGCATTGCTGCGATCCAGCCTGGCTGTGACCGCAGCAGCGTGTGCAACAGAACTGAGCAACAACACCCCAGCCACTCCGAAAACCTGCAGATTCTTAATCATCGTCACCCTCATTCCTGCTTACCAGCCCTCTGCTTCATCAGCAGATTTACCACGGCGCTGGTATTGGCTACGGAATTTACGCCTCAACAGGCCACCTGGGTCGTCCGGAATCCGGCGCAACCACTGCTCCATGGCCTGCGCGTCTTCTTCGGACCAGTTCTGTTCCATTTCCGATGGTGAAGGCTGGCCTTCCTGCTCACCTTCGGGTTCTTCATTGGATTCTTCATCGCTCTGTTCGCCGTCCTGGCCGCCATCCTTCTGGTCTTCACTCTGCCCGCTGTCCTGGGACTCATCACCTTGCTCCGCCTCGGAGGATTCCCCTTGCTGGTCTCCCTGGTCCTGCCGTTCCTGTTCCTGCTGTTGCTTCATCTGCTCAACCAGGTCCCGGTTAAACGCGGCATCCGCCATCTGCGGGTTGAGCTCAAGCGCGGCATCATACGCAGCAATGGCTGCTTCCAACTCTCCCGCCTGGGCCAGTGCGTTGCCCCGGTTGTAATGGTTGTCTGCCTGATTGGCTTTCCGTGCAGGCTGCGACCAGGACTGGCCGGCGCGGACGAAATCACCGCTGCGGTAAAAGGCCTCACCGGCGATAGCCGGATCATTTGCAAGCACGGCTGCATCAGCGGCGCGCTCCTGTTGTAAAGCATCCTGGGCCTGTTGATCCCTGCTCGACCATAGGTCATCCCAGAACCCGGCGCTGGCATCGGTACTGACCAGTATCCCCGGCAGTATCAACAACGGCAGAACGAACAGCAACCCGCGCCGAAAGCTGAAAGCAACCAGTGGCAACAACAACAACACCAGCCACGGCCCGCTGTCTTTCCAGCGCTCGCCCAGCGCATCATCGTTGCGTGCGAACTCGCTACCCTGGGCAGAAGCCCATGGTGAGTCAGCTTTGCTGCCCGCAGTCAGCTCCGAATATCTGCCGCCACCGGCATTGGCAATGGCTTGTAAAACATCCCGCTGCAATCGCGCCACGACGATATTGCCTTTGCTGTCACTGACAAAACCGTCACCACTGGGAATGGGCGCACCCTGCGGTGTGCCAACGGCCAGTACCGACGTGTAGATACCCTGTTTCGCCAGCTTTGCGGCAAGACTGGCCGCTGCGTTGTTACCACTATCGGCAATTAACAAAACCTCTCCACGTACAAAGCCGGACCGCTTGAGCAGTTCGGCGGCCAGTTCGAGTGCCCGGTCCGGACGGCTGCCGGATACCGGGATCACGTCCGGGCGCAGTGCCGGAAGCATGTTCCTGATGGTATTGGTGTCACTGGTCAATGGCGAAACGACGAAGGCATCCCCGGCATAAGACACCAGCCCGGTCTGGCCCTCGAGTGTCTCGTTCAGCATGTCGGATAACCTGAAACGCGCCTGGGTAAGCCGGTTGGGCCTCAGGTCCTCTGCCATCATCGACAGGGACAAGTCCAATACCAGTACGCGCGCATCACGGGATGAGAACGAGCTATCGGGTAACTTCTCCCAAGCCGGTCCTGCCAGCGCAATCACTGCGATCAGCCATACCAGCCCGGCGATCCATTGGCCGATGCGCCCTGGCCGGGCAGACGCCTTGCCAACGCTCAACCAGCGTAGTAAATGTGCGTCACAAACCCTGCTCCAGTCACCGGACGGGCGACCTAAGCGGCGCCATAGTGCGGGAATCAATATAGCCAGCGGCAACAGGACCAGCCAGCCCGGACGAATAAAATGCAGCGGCACTATGTCCATCGCGCCCAAGTCCTCATGCCGGGATTCTCATGTTGTCACCGCGCGGAAACCAAACGGCCGGATTGAAAACAAGGCTGCCAGCAGGGCAAGTGCCAAAGCAATACCTAGCGGCCAGAAGAACAACTCATCTACCGGCCGGATAATTTCAACATCGCTCTCAACCGGTTCCAGTTCATCCAGAATTTCGTATATTTTTTCCAGGCTTACCGCGTCACGCGCCCTGAAATATCGGCCACCGGTGCGCTCGGCAATGGTGCGCAGGGTATCTTCATCCAGATCAGTAGACGGGTTGACCACACGGCTGCCAAAAAAGTCCTGCACCATCATTTCATCTGCGCCTACACCAACTGTATAAATGGTAAGACTGTCACGGGCGGCAAATTCAGCGGCCTGCAAAGGTTGAACTTCGCCGGAGGTGTTGGCGCCATCGGTCAGCAACACCAGTACGCGATCAGCGGCCGCATCATCCCGCATCCGTTTGACTGCCAATCCAATCGCATCACCAATAGCTGTTTCCCGCCCCGCCAGGCCGATTTCTGACTCATCCAGCAAGGTAGCCGTGGTTTCCGTATCGAACGTTAATGGCGTCTGCAGGTAGGCCCGGCTTCCAAACAGGATCAGCCCGACACGGTCGCCGTGGCGGCGCTGGATAAACTCGCCGGCAACCTTCTTGACCACCTTGAGGCGGTTGACTGCAGTTCTGTTCAGGATCATGTCCCGGGTATCCATACTGCCGGAAATATCCACTGCCAACAGCAGGTCACGTCCGGTCACCGGCACGCTTTCAATTTCACCGATCCATTGCGGCCGCGATGCTGCCAGTACCAGTAGCAGCCAGATCAGTGCGGCAACCAGCGCCAGCCAGGGACGACGCACCCAGCCTGCCTGGTTACCCACGACGGCACTAAACCAGGGTACCCGCAAAGCTTGCAATTCGCTGGACGGTGAAGCCGGCAGCAATTTTCGTAACAGCCACGGCAGCGGTATGAGCAACAGCAACCATGGCCAGGCAATGGTAAAACCGCTGGTGAGTACTTCTTCAACCATGCTGCTTTATCCACGCACGGGCAAGTTCGCTGATAACCGCAGGATCAAACTGCGGCGCCGGCTTATAAGGGCCGGATGCAAGCACTGACAAGACCTCGCCTGACTGCCTGGTTTTCAGGTTCTGTTGCAGAAAACCTGCCCATTCATGACCTGCCATCGCAGCACACTGCTGGCCGGGGAAAGCATGCAAAGCAACAACCTTGAACACCCGGTTCAGCGTAGACAGGTAGGAATGAGGGTCTTTCTGCGGGTCAACCGTGGCATTCAGATGGTCAATCCAGGCCAGCATACGCTTGCGGCGACGATGAGCCCTGTAAGCTGCGGCCACGCGACGGCCAAGCCAAATGAATGCAGTCAAAGCCAGTAACGCCAGCACCCACCAACCCGGCGCCGGTGGCCACCACGGCACCTCCGGGGCGCCGTGAATGTCCCGTAATTGTGCCAGCAAGTCCGGGCTCATGCGGCCCTTCCTATCAGCAAGCGTAGTTCACGTCCCAGTACTTCCACCGGATCGTCGGTGGTTTTTAGCACCATCCAGCCGCATTTGTGGCGCTGGAACATTCGCCGGGGCATATCTGCGTGCGCCGTGGTCATCAAATCATAGCGCTGGCGTGATTTCTGTTGATGGGTATCGAGCAGCGCACTGTGTTTGCCATCGGAAATCGGAAACCGCCCTGCCGGCAGAGATTCCTCCGCAGGGTCCATTACCTGGCAGCCAATGACGTCATTGTGCTGCCGTAGTCGCGACAGATGGCGGTGGCATTGTTCGTCCAGGTTAAAGAAATCACTGATGATCAGCACCAGACTACCGGGCCGCACAGTATGGCGGACCCGTTCCAGGGAGCCCGAAAGCGGCTCGTGGCTCTCAGGCGCCGACTCGGGATTGAGCCATTCCACCAGGCCCTGGATAACCCGCATGGCGCCTCGCCGGCCCCCGGCGGGCCGCAATTCACGATGCTTATCCGGCGCAAACAGAAATGCGCCAATGCGGTCACCCCGTCGTACAGCAGCCCAGGCAATGGCTGCCGCCAGTTGTCCTGCGGCAACAGATTTAAGCCGTCTTCGTGTACCGAAATACAGACTGGAACTGGCGTCCACGACGACCAGCACCGGGCGCTCACGTTCTTCCTGGAATATCTTGGTGTGCGGCTTGCCGGTACGCGCAGTCACGCGCCAGTCCATATTGCGAATATCATCACCCGGCAGGTAACTGCGCGACTCAACAAAATCCACCCCACGGCCACGAAAACGCGACCGGTAGGCACCCGCAAGCGCTGAAGCGGCCGGCCGGTGCATGGGCAGGCTGAGTGCATTACAACGGGGCTTAAGTGCAATCAACTCTGGGGCGCGCAAATGAATACCATCCCCTTGTTGGGTGCCCGTCATGGAACAGGAACCAGGTCCAGCAGGCGATTGACCAGTTCATCGACAGTGACGCCATCGGCTTCAGCTTCATAAGAAAGCAGCACACGGTGGCGCAGAATCTCGTGGATCACTGCATGGATATCGTCCGGGGATGCAAAGTCCCGACCATCGAGCCAGGCCCGGGCACGGGCACAACGGTCCAGTCCGATCGTAGCACGGGGACTGGCGCCGTAACTTACCAGGTGACCTAGCTTTTCATCCCACTTGCCCGGGTCACGGGTCGCCAGCACCAGTTGCACGATATATTCCTGCAGCGCCGGCGCCATGTGTAGATCCAGTACCTGCCTTTGTGCGGCAAATACCTGTTGCTGGGTCACCAGCGTCCCGGGCACGGGGGTTTCACCCAATTCATCACGCGCCTGGCCCCGGGCCAGTTCCAGGATGTCCCGCTCGGTTTGCGCGTCCGGATAATCAATGGATACATGCATCAAAAAGCGGTCCAGCTGCGCTTCCGGCAAAGGGTAGGTGCCCTCCTGCTCAATGGGATTCTGCGTAGCCATAACCAGGAACAAAGGTGCCATCGGGTAGGTAACCCTGCCCACGGTCACCTGGTGCTCACCCATTGCCTCAAGCATGGCGGACTGCACTTTGGCCGGTGCACGGTTAACTTCATCAGCAAGAATCATGTTATGGAAAATAGGCCCTTGCTGGAATTCAAATGTTGCTTCCTGAGGTCGGTATATCTCCGTACCTGTCAGGTCGGCGGGTAACAGGTCCGGGGTAAACTGAATGCGGTGAAAGTCACCTTCGATGCGCTCAGCCAGTACCTTGATAGCGGTGGTCTTGGCAAGGCCCGGCGCACCCTCGACCAGCAAGTGACCATTGCAAAGCAAAGCCATCACCAGGCGCTCCATTAAGCGTTCCTGCCCGATGATGAGTTCATTGGCGACCTTGCTGAGCGCCTTGAAAGCATCCCTTTCCGGGCATTGGGGGGCAGCTTCTCGTAGTTTTTCTTCGACTGAATCCATTTGCTAAGCCTGTGGTTGCCGCTCCGATCACGGAGCTGATTGATTTATAGGTACGACAAGGCACTTTTTCAACCGTTCATCGTCGCCTAAATGGGTGTTACCCCATCAGTGTCATTGGTCATGGAGGCAAGCAGGTTTTAGCGCAATATGCGGATCAATAGTCCTGTGGATCCACATCGACTGCCCAGCGCACTTTACGGGCAGCGGGGAGTTTCTTGAGTTTTGCTACCCACCCATCCAGTTGACGGTGCAGAATTAGCCGCCGGTCTGCCTGTGCCAGCAAATACCATCGGGTACGCCCGCTCCTGCGCTCCATCATGGCCGGGAACGGCCCGTAAACTTCGGCTTTTCCAGTTGGGAATAGTTGTTTTGCCTGGTTCAGAAATGCTCTGACATCTTCCTTTTTATACGCGTCTGAGCGTAACAAAGCCTGATAACTGAATGGCGGCAGGCAGGCGGTCTGCCGGTCTGCGCTTAAGTCAGCGGCGAAAGCCTCATAGCCAGATTCCAGCAATGTGAGAAGCGCTTCATGCTGCGGATAATGCGTCTGCAAAATGACCTCACCGGGCAGTTGGTCCCGGCCGGCGCGGCCCGCTACCTGTACCATCAATTGCCCCATGCGCTCCAGCGCGCGGAAGTCTGCGCTGTACAGGGCCTGGTCCAGGTTAACAATGACCACCAGCGTCACTTTCGGGAAGTGATGTCCCTTGGCCAGCATCTGGGTTCCGACCAGCAGACAGGGCTCACCGGCTTTGACTTGTTCCGAAAGGCGGTGAAATTCACCTTTTTTGCGCACGGTATCGCGGTCAAAGCGCAGCAAGGGTGTTTCCGGCCAGGCCCGGGCCAACATCTGTTCCAGTTGTTCCGTACCTTCACCGGCACCTTGTAACGCATCGGCACCACATTCCGGACACACCACCGGCACGCGCATACCGCCGTCACAATGGTGGCATAACAGGTGCTGGCTGGCCTTGTGCCAGGTCAGATTGGCATCACAGCGCTGACAGGCGGCGTGCCAGCCACAGTCATGGCACAAGATGACCGGCGCATAACCACGGCGGTTCAGAAAAATCAGGGCCTGTTCACGCTTCTCCAGCGTTTCACCGATGGCATCCATGGCGGTGGCTGAGATACCACCCTGCATGGTCTGCCGGCACAAATCCAGCACCCGCCAACGCGGTGCAGCGGCGCCGGTGGCACGCTGCCGGAGCCGGTGCCAGTTGTAGCGACCACCTGCCGCATTATTGAATGATTCGAGCGATGGTGTTGCGCTTCCCAACACCACCGGAACCCCTAAGCCGGCAGCACGCTTGACCGCCACATCGCGGCTGGAATAACGAAAACCATCCTGCTGCTTGAAGGAAGCGTCGTGCTCTTCATCCAGAATAATTATCTGCAGCTCAGGCATGGGTAAAAACAATGCCGAGCGAGTCCCAATCACCAACCGCGCCAGCCCGCTTTTCGCCATCGCCCATGCTCTCAGGCGCTGGCCTTCGCTGAGGCCGGAATGGGTAACCACCGGCTCAAAACCCAGGCGTTTGTGGAAACGGCTGACCAACTGGGGTGTCAGGCCAATCTCCGGAACCAGCAACAGCGCCTGTCCACCCTGGCGCAGGATCTGTTCCAGTACACACATATAGACCTCGGTCTTGCCGCTACCGGTGACACCATCAAGCAAGTGACAATGAAAATCGCCGAAGCTTGCGCTGATGGCAGCAACCGCGACCCGCTGTTCATCGATCAAAACCGGCCCCGGACAGGGGTTCAATTGTGCAGGCCGTTGAGTTTCGGATCGGACCCAATCCTGCTGCAGCAAGCGTGCCAGTGTCTTGCGCCAGGCGGGTGAAGCCGCACGCAACTGAGAAACAGTGGCTGGTCCTTCCCGCATTTCCCCGAGCAGGCGGTGCTGGGCCTTTATCCGTCCGGCCGGTTGCTGCAGGCGAGCCTCACCGGCAGCGGTCAGGCTGTATTGCACGCACGGTGATGGAATCACGCCATCTGCTTTTCTGAGCAGCGGCGGCAACGCATTGAAAACCACCTCACCGGGCGCGTGTTTGTAATAACGCCAGCACCATTTGAGTAAACCCAGGGTTTCATTGCTCAGGACAGCCTGTTCGCCATCGGGATAGGTGATCACGCATGCAAGCTTTTCCAACGGCAGTTCGCTCTTATCCGCTACTTCTACAATCACCCCAACCATTTTACGCCGCCCAAAGGGCACCAGCACGCGCATGCCAGGCCGTGCCGTGATCGCACTTCCACACGGCAGGTAGTCAAAAAGCTGTCTTAGCGGTAGCGGCAAGGCGACCTTTAAAACCGGTGGTGGGGAGGCGGAATGCATAGCGAAGAATTCTAGCAAAACCTACCGCTTATCAGGATTATTTGAGCGTTCATCCGAAAAACAATCCGTACGGGCGGCAAGCGAAGCGAGATCGTGTAAGCTTGGCCTGGTCAATTTATCCAGGGTTCGCAGTATGCAATGTCTTAAAACGCCAATACCTCGCAGGACAAGCAACCTTCGGTTTGTTTCGGGTTTTACCATGCTTGAGTTAATGATTACCATCACAATTATTGCTATTGGTTTATCACTGGCGGTTCCTTCGATCCGCGATACGATGGCCAATAATCAGGTGGCAGTTGCCAATAACTCCATTGTCTCGGGTATCAATTTAGCAAGATCTGAGGCAATTACACGGGGCAATGCCGTCGCTGTCTGCCCATCGAATACCGGCAACGGCTGTAATAACGGCAAATGGAATAGAGGTTGGATTGTATTTGATGATACTGATGGAAACGCCACCCTCGTAACAGCGGAAATCATTCGGGTTAACAGCAGGAATGAAACCGTAAACAGGACGGGATTTGCAGGAACCATTGTATTTCAACCGGACGGGACAACCACCCTGGGCACCGCCCAGACTATGAAAATTTGTTATGCCGACACCGGTGTAACCAATAAATGCCGTTCCATAACAATCAGCCGGTTTGGTTCTGTCTCATCTCAGGAAACAACCGGATAGAACGTGTATCCGGGCTGAATGACGAGTAGTTGATACTATGAAGATACAAAATCCCAGTCACCAGTCGGGCGTAACCATGATTGAAATCCTGGTCGCCATTGTTGTGTTTGCAATCGGCCTTGCGGGAACGTCGATGATGGTTCTGAATAATGTACGCACCACCGCCTCGGCATCTACGCGAACCGAGGCGGTTATTTTGGCCGATCAATTGGTTGAATCCATGCGCGCAAATATGGTGGCTTATGAGACCGGTGCATTCGCCGCGACCCCGGTTGCTACTACAAGTAATTGCACTGGCGCAACCTGCGATGCCGCAACCATTGCCAGCTACGATGCTACAGCATGGACTACCCGCATCGCCAATTTACTACCGGCAGGACAGGCCTTTATTTGTGTTGATTCAAGCCCGGACGACGGTACCCCCGCCGCCCTTGCCTGTGATGGCGCCGGAACCAATGTAATTAAAATTTTTTGGAATAACAGCCGGTTCACCAAAGAAAAACAGGCGGGCACTACGGACTGGCGCCGCTTGGTTGTCCCGGTGGTACCGTAACCATGGAGATGCCAGGGATGACAAAAGCAGTTGTAATTAAAGCCGGGAAGATCCGGGGTTTTACCCTTATCGAGTTAATGATCTCAATAGCGATCGGCGCCTTTTTATTGTTGGGGATGGTGGAGTTATTCGCCGGCATGAAGAGCTCCTACCGTTTTCAGGAGGGCATGGCAAGAGTCCAGGAAAATGGCCGTATAGCAATCAATTTGATGGCCCACGAGTTGCGTTTGGCCGGGCACACACGACCGGTCTGGGATGACCCTCAGTCGGGTTTTTATCCCATTACCGGCGGAGCGCTGGATGGCGGCGGTGCTGCAAATGATACTTTGCAGTTGATGTATCAAGATGATCTGGATTGTTTTGGCGTCTCGAATGGCGCGGCCAATCATCCGGAAACAAATTTACCAGTGACCTGGTATAAACGGGTTACTTTTTCCGTAAACGGGAATGACCAGCTTACCTGGAACTGTGAATATGGCGCGAGCACGGGTGCACTCGCGGTCCAGATTAATGCCGAAACCATCATTGAGGGTGTCGACAGTTTTCAACTGCTGTATGGGGTAGATACCGATTTACCATCTGATTTCGCGCTGAATAGCTGGGCTTTAGCAAGCGCGATTAATCCAAAAACGACCATTTGCCTGCAAAGCCGTTTCCTTTGTGAAACAGAGGCCGGTCTGATGGCTGCGATGTCAAACGGCGTTCCTGTGAGTGTCCAGATCGGATTGTTGTTGCGCTCCCCTGATTCCGCGGGAGGCAGGGATGGTGTTGCCTTTACCGTGCTGGATCAGGCGGTGGCGGCCGCGAATGACAACCTGTACCGACAGTTATTTACGACCACCGTCAATCTCAGGAATCTCACACTATGAATAAACGTCATATTTCCGGCCAGCTGGCAGGAGCAAGGCAACAGGGTGTCGTGTTGATCATTGGTTTGCTGTTGTTGGTGGTAATGATCCTGTTGGCTTTGACGGCCTCCAATAGTGCGATCCTGCAGGAAAAAATAGCGGGTAATTTCCGTGATGCCAGTCTTGCCTTCCAGGCAACAGAAGCCGGCGCCCGTTGGGGTGCGTCCTGGTTGCAGAGTTTGGGGGCATCTACGGGACAACCAAGACCATTCCCTTGTCCCAGTTCCTGCACTGCCTCAGCCCCATCGGCGGTTTGGGTCACAGGGCAGTATGACCCAACTACCTTTGACTGGACGAGCAACGGCTGGACTTATGGTCAGAATCCGACGGATGCCAGCGTGGTTCCCACTTTTGATGCCAGTTCAGTACAGTCCTTTTTAATGGTTTCCAGCCCACCAAAATTCGTGCTTGAAGAACAGTTTTTTTCCCGGGATGATTTGGCAGTGTCACAGGCGCGTGGCGTGGTTTATTACCGGGTAATTGCCCGGGGCAATGGCCAGCGTGCGAGGACTGAGCGGATTATCAATACCCTGTTAGCCAAAAGATTTCAGTAAGTGTGTGGGTGTAAGTGCTCACAACGATGGAGTTATTTATGAATAAGCTTATTTCTACATTCAATAAGACAGGACGGATGGTAGCGATAGCGGTGATTGGATTTTCAGCCGGTATCAGCAATCCGGGTACAGCATGGTCAGCTAACATTCTGGTCCTGCCGAAGGTTCCGTTGTTTGTGAATATCAATGCGGTACCAAATATTTTTATCGAAATGGATGATTCCGGCTCGATGGACTGGACTGTTCTCGCTCCCCGGCATTTTACTGCCTGCCGCTACGATGCCAACCTGGATTGCGACACGATAGAACCAACCGGAAGCGGACTGATCTATGACTACACGGGTGAGGATGACGATTTTGCCAATTTTGAATACGTTGACTCCGCAAGTGATGACGCCTATAACACAGGTTGTAATTCAGGCCGCAATGTATTCGAACTGTGCACCAATCGTAACCCGGATGATTTTGACTGGCGTGCCCGCAGTGCGGCCCTGAATGTTATTTTTTTCAATCCTGCGGCAAACTATAAACCCTGGCCGGGCTATACCCCGGCATCGTTCGGGAGTGCGCGCTCCTACCCCGATCCAGCACTTGCCGGGTACACTGATACCCGTGATTTGAGTGGCTTTGTTTACAATTACTGGATCGATGACAAGGGCTTTAGCGGCACCCAACCGGATAGAACTGATGTGCTCAACGGCGCCAACGGGTTGGTTGATGAATGGGACAGCCACATCAAGGTTACTGTGGATAGTGCCGGAGCAACTTGTGAATGGGTTACCTACGCTCCGAATGCCGCTGGCCTGAATCGGACAACAACCACGCTTCCACCCAGCGATCCCGGATGTCTGGCTGCCACAGGGAGCGCCAGTGCCAGCGCGTTAGCCCAGAATATTGCCAATTGGTACCAGTACTACCGCCGCCGTACGATGGTAGCCAGGGCGGGTGTTGCTACGGTGATAAATGACATACCGGGCTTCCGCTACGGCTTCGGAATGATCAACGATCAGAACCTTTTTGTTGAAATGCCGCCAGCTTCTACTACCGTGTATACCGCCCACAATAATGCGCTGGTTGACAGCTTCATCGAGTATCAGCAGCAACCCCGTGGAACACCTTTGCGTCGCGGCCTGGAACGGATTGGTGATTATTATGCGGGTGACTTAAGCGGCAAGGTTTCACCAATTGTTGAGGCTTGCCAAAAGAATTTTACGGTTCTGTTTACGGATGGTTTCTGGAATGGCGGCAATCCATACAATGTCACTTCTGATGTCGATGGTGACGGCGCCGTCATAAGCAACAGATCTGTTACGCTCGCCGATGTTGCCAAACACTACTACGACACGGATCTTTCCTCATCGTTTCCCAATGTTGTACCGACTGATCCATTTGATGCCGCCAATTGGCAGCATATGGTGACCTTTACGATCGGTTTTGGTGTGACAGGTGATTTACGTGATACCGACGGTGATGGCTGGCCAAACCCGGCTTTGACCAGTAGTGACCTCTGGTACACCCCCAGTTCAGGTGATAATGAAAAACGCGTCGATGACCTCTGGCACGCTGCCTTCAACAGCAAGGGGAAATATGTATCTGCCAAGCGGCCTGAAGATCTGATTACCGGGCTAAGAGATGCCATATTCAATATCAGTGACCGGATTGGTAGTGCAGCTTCCGGTTCGGCCAACGGCGGGTCAATCAGTTCCAGTTCCAAAATATTCCAGGCCAAATTTGATGCTTCCGATTGGCACGGTGAACTTCTGGCCTTAAATGTCGACCCGACTACCGGTGCCTTAGGTAATGTTGAGTGGGAGGCCGGTGGTCTTCTCAATCTGAGATCAGCGGCCAGCCGTAACATTTTTACCTTCAACGGCAGCAGTGGCAGCAACTTCAGTTGGACAGCTCTGAATGGTTCCCAGCAAGCCGCTCTCGGCATAAACCCACAATCAGGTTTAGCTGACGGCCGCGGCCAGGATCGTCTCCTGTATATTCGGGGTGATGATAGTAATGAGGGTCCCACCTCATCCGATTTCCGTCCGCGTAGTTTTAAATTAGGCGATCTCACTCACTCTGATCCTGTGTTCGTAGGCGGACCACCATTTTTCTATCCGTTTAACGCCTATTCAAGCTTCGCCGCTGCCAACAGGACTCGTCAGGCGGCTGTTTATGTGGGGGGTAACGATGGTATGCTGCACGGCTTTGCGGAAGATACCGGAGAGGAATTGTTTGCCTATGTCCCCAATTATGTGATTCCAAAACTGAACCAGTTGACTGATCCCAGTTATGGCCATGAGTTTTTTGTTGACGGTTCTCCAACCTATGGTGATGCCTATATTAACAGCGCCTGGAAATCTGTATTAGTCGCTTCGCTGCGCGGCGGTGGTCAGGCGGTTTATGCCCTGGATATTACCAATCCGGCAGGATTTTCCGCCGCAAATGTGCTCTGGGAGTTCACCGATGCCGACGATTCTGATCTCGGCTACTACTATGGTAGCCCCCAGATCAAGAAAATGCAGAACGGCAAGTGGGCGGCTATCTTCACCAGCGGCTATAACAACACCGAGGCAGACACGTATCAATCAGCAACCGGGGCTGCATATGTTTATGTAGTCTATATCGAAGACGGAAGTTACGTAAAAATTCCGGTGCCTGGTGCGGATGGTCTGGCTGAGCCCGCAGTTGCCGATGTGGATGGAGATGCCAAGGCCGACTTTATCTATGTGGGTGACCTGAACGGTAAACTGTGGAAAATTGATGTTACCAGCAGTTCCAGCGGCAGTTGGGCTGTCGCATTTAGTGGAGCGCCACTATTTACCGCCACCACATCCGGCGGAATTCCACAATCAATTACGACCCGTCCTGCGATCAAGCGCCACCCGATGGGAATCAGCAACGGTGTGCTGGTCCTGTTCGGTACCGGCCGCTATCTGGAGCTTGCAGACGATACGGCGACCGGTGTTCCAACCCAGTCAGTCTATTCAATCTGGGATCGGGACGGTTACTATAACGGCACTGTAGTACCGGCAGCCAGGAACAATTATGGTGCGAATGGATTCAATCGTTCAACCCAGCTGCAAAATCAGACGATTCTCGTTGACTCCGGTTCGGGCTCCCGAATCATTGATGCTACCGCCTCCAGTCTGCCGATCTGGTTTAATGCAGATGGATCACCCAAAGATCGCGGCTGGGTAATCGATCTGCCGGAGACAGGCGAGCGGGTTAACCGCAGAATTGTATTGCGTGATGATCTGGCATTCTTTGTTACGCTGATACCGCAAGATGATGTTTGTTCTGCCGGTGGCCGTGGCTGGTTGATGGCAATTGATTCAACCACAGGTACGGCGCCGCGATTCCCGGTATTTGATATCGATGGGAACAATATTGTGAATATTGACGATACCCTGCTGGTGGGTACTTCTACTGGTGGAAATGGTGAACCGGATCCCACGAACCCTATTGGCCTCGGATCTTTGAGTATTCCGAATTTACCGGCCTTCCTGTTCGATGATCGCCCGGTGGATTTGAGCGGCAGCGTGGTATCGGTATTTCCGCCATCGCCCAATACGTCCAGAGGTTGTGGCAGTAGTGGCGCTCGGGCGTATACTTACACTACCCAAACCAATGGCAGTGTAACCATGGTAACAACTGCGGCTCAGCCACTATCTTGTGGCCGTCAAAGCTGGAAACAATCAAAGTAGGCTGAATAAGTCAAGGTGAATGGTATGAAAAAGATTTTTGTCAAAGCTTCGCTGCTGCTTTTGTTGCTCCAGCCCATCCATAGTTTTGCCGCCGGTTTAACCGGCACATTGAATGCGTATTCTGTTAAGGAGAAACGCCTGACAGTCAATCAGCAGATTTACTGGGTGGATTTGGAGAACCTGAATATTACCTATGACGGAGAGTCTGTCGGTATGGATCCTCTCAGGCCGGGACTCAGAGTCAGGGTTATTTTTCGTGAAAACGAAAAGCAGCAGGGCCAGGGGGAAGTAATTCAACTGGAGATTATCACCCGTATCCCGGGAATGGAAAGCTAGAGGGGTTGTTATGCGGAAAATTAAAGGGTTTAGCTTATTAGAGTTGATGATAACTGTGGCGGTGGTCGCTATCCTGGTATCCCTGGCCCTGCCAAGTTATCGGGCCTTTGTGATCCGTTCAAACCGGACCGCTGCGATGGAGGCTATTCTCGCGTCTGCAGCTTGCGAGGAACGCATTTATAGCCGCACCGGACAATATATATACGACAATACCTGTAAGTCGACCCCGGACGGTTATAACAGACTGAATATCACCAACCTGAATACCGGGCAGGGTTTCCGAATTGTAGCAATACCGAATGGAGGGCAGGCAGAAGACGGGTGTAAGCGTCTGCGCCTGGATCACACCGGTAAAAAGACACTGTCAGGTGGACCGACAAAAACCGCTGCCCAGTGCTGGGCTGGCAAATAGTGTAGTCAACAAGGCCGGCCTGGCGATCAAGTCCAGAGGCGCGAAATCACGTGTGTCGTGCCGTCGCTACTACGAGTCATTCGATTGGCAGCAAACGCCCGCCAGACTCTTACTGATACCAGCGAAGCTTTAAGCGAAAGCCTTTCTCCATCTTTCCGGTCTCCGATCAATTACACCTAATGCAATTCGAACTGCTACTATTGCGGCTTTTATTTATTTGCTAGTTGTCGCACAGGTCAAACCGGCCTGTGTTTTTTCGGAGAATACGATGTACCCATCCTTTGCCAGCAAGGCATTCTGCCGCGTGGTTGCGTTAACACTGCTCCTGGTTTCAAGTGTCGGCAATATTTTTGCCGCCAGCCTGTCGATTGCCGAAGCAGAGCAAATTGCGATAAAAGACGATTTTTCATTGTTGGCCATCAAGGCCCGCAGCCAGTCGATGTCAGAGCTTTCGGTGGCCACCGGAAGACTGCCCGATCCACAGTTAAAACTGGGTTTTTCCAACCTACCGACCGACACTTTCAACCTGGGCCAGGAGGCTATGACCCAGGTAGTTATCGGTGTTCGGCAAATGTTTCCGCGCGGCCAAACCCGCTCACTCAGCAGTGCACGTATCACAGAGTCTGTCGCGCGTAGCGATGCCGAAGCAGAGGATCGCAAATACCTGGTGTTGCTGGCAGTTCGGGAGGAATATACGCGGATATACCTGCACCGGGAACGGCAGAAAATCCTGCAGCGGTCGCTGGTTGTTTTTGCCGACCTCGCAGAAATAACCCGTGATTACTACGCCACCGGCCGTGCTCACCAGCAGGATGTCATACAGGCCCAGTTGGAATTATCCAAGGTTGAAGAGCGCTTGGCCGGTATTCAGCAACAGGAAGATGAAGCCCGGGCCCGGCTGGCGAAATGGATAGGCGCGGACGCCTATCGTGATCTTGATCCGCAGTGGCCACAAATTGCTCAGCCGGCAGCCGCGGAGCAAATAATTGCAGATCTGGTTGAGCATCCACGCATACGTGCCTGGCAGCACGAAATTGCCAAAGCCAAAACATCGGAGGAAATAGCACGCCAGGCATACAAGCCGGGCTTTGCCGTTGACCTGGCCTACGGTGGTCGCGGCGGTCAGAATCCGGATGGTAGTGGCCGTGCTGATTTTTTATCCGTATTTGTCAGCATGGATATTCCGTTATTCACCAAAAACCGCCAGGACCGCGTGCTGGCTTCCAGCATCGCAGATACCTCTGCTACCCGTTTCGCCCGCGACGATATTTACCGTTCAATGAAGGCCCGGGTAGCTCAAAACACAGCAATACTGACCCGCGAGCAGGAACGTCTTGGGCTTTACAAAGATTACCTGTTGCCGCAAGCCGCCTTTAACGCCGAAGCGGCTTTTGAAGCCTATCAGGATGCTGTCGACGATCTGACCACGTTAATGCAGGCCCGGATCGGCGAATACGAACTTAAATTGAGCCATGCGGCCTTGCGGGCGGATGAGGTTATAACCCGCGCCCGCCTGCTGTATTTACAGGGAGAAACCGCATGAATTTGAAAAGCAAATTGGCAGGTAAAGCAATGTTGCCACTGCTTGTTACTTTGATAGTTGGCCTCGCCGGTGGTGTATTGATTAGCAATTACACTATTCTGGGCCAGAGCATGGGCCAGAGCACCAGCAACACGGCTGACAGCAGCAGGAAAGCTGAAAAGGAAATTCTGTACTGGGTGGCTCCCATGGACCCGACCTACCGTCGCGATGAACCTGGTAAATCGCCGATGGGCATGGATTTGGTTCCCGTGTACGCAGAGCAAGGAGCGGATAGCGACGCCGTACACGTCTCTGCAGCAGTCGAACAAAGCCTGGGGGTGCGCACCAGCAAGGCTGAAAGACGCTCACTGTGGCGCAAAGTGGAAGTCACCGGCTATGTCGGTTTTGACGAGTCGCGTGTCAGTCAGATCAATTTGCGTACCGAGGGCTGGATTGAACGCCTGTTGGTCAAAAATGAAGGTGAGCGTGTCAGAAAAGGCCAACTGCTGTTTGAATTTTATTCCCCACAACTGGTGAATGCCCAAAAAGAATATGTCCAGGCCAAGCGCCGGAATGATGCTCAGATGTTATCTGCAGCCGAGGAAAAACTGATGGCACTGGGTATGGTACGGGCTGATGTCCGGCAACTGGCAAAAACTTCCAGGGTAAGTAACACTGTGCAAGTGCTTGCACCACAGGATGGTACGGTTACCAGTTTGCATGTCAGGGAAGGCATGTTTGTCAAACCGGCCACCGAAATCATGAGCCTGGCAGACCTTTCCAGTGTATGGCTGCTGGCCGGGGTTTTCGAATCACAAGCCGACTGGGTAACTGAATCCCAATCCGCTGAAGCACGCCTGAACTATATGCCCGGCGAAGTCTTTGGCGGCCGTGTGGATTACGTCTATCCGGTGCTTGACCCGAAAACCCGCACACTGCAAGTGCGACTCCGTTTTGATAACCCGGGTGAACGACTCAAACCCAACATGTATGCCCGTGTAACAATTTTCGGTAAATCTCACCCCGGTGCATTGAGTATTCCCCTCGAAGCGTTAATCCAGGGCCAGGAAACTGACCGGGTAGTGGTCGCTCTTGGCGGTGGCAAATATACTGTTTATGAAGTCATGTCAGGCATCGAAAGCGGCGACTGGGTAGAAATTATTGCTGGACTTGAGGTCGGTGACGAGGTGGTTACTTCCGCACAATTTCTACTTGATTCTGAAGCCAGCCTGGCCGGTAGTATAAGGCGGCTCGACGCCTCGCACATGGCAGGCAACGAAGATGACCGGGATACGGTATTCGGCAATGGTATTGTTGAAGCACTGGATCCGGAAACCCGGCGCATCCGGATTAGCCACGGCCCCATTGAACCGCTGGGCTGGGCTGCTATGACCATGGAGTTTGACGTATTGCCAGGGGTGAACCTGGATATCATCAGAATCGGCCAAAGCATACATTTCTCGTTGAGCCAGTCAGATGTTGGTGACTATGTCATCCATATCATCCACCAACCGGAACCTGCCGGTACTGGTGAAGGCGCTGCAGAAAGCCAGCCGGAGCGTGCCCCGTGATCGAAGCAATTATTCGCTGGTCATTGAATAACCGCTTCCTTGTATTACTGATGACCGGCATCCTGGTGCTGGCTGGCGTACAGGCTATCATCACCACACCCATTGATGCCCTACCTGACCTGTCCGATGTACAGGTAATCGTTAAAACCAGCTACCCCGGTCAGGCGCCCCAGGTTGTAGAAGACCAGGTAACCTACCCGTTGACCACTGCCATGCTGGCGGTACCCGGCGCCGTCAATGTTCGCGGTTATTCATTTTTTGGTGATTCCTTTGTATATATTATTTTTGAAGATGGCACCGATCTTTATTGGGCCCGCTCAAGGGTGCTGGAATACCTGAACCAGGTAGCCGGGGACCTGCCACCCGCAGCCAGGTCTGCGCTCGGCCCGGATGCAACCGGTGTCGGCTGGGTTTACGAATACGCATTGGTTGACCGTACCGGTAACCATGATCTTGCCCAACTACGCTCAATACAGGACTGGTTCCTGAAATTTGAATTGCAGATGGTACCCGGTGTTGCGGAAGTCGCAACCATCGGTGGAATGGTTCAGCAATACCAGGTGGTCATCGACCCGGATGCGCTGCAAGCCTATAACCTTTCCCTGGCCCAGGTGCGTAACGCGATCAAACGCGGCAACCAGGAAGTCGGTGGTTCCGTTGTAGAAATGGGGGAAGCCGAATATATGGTGCGGGCGACCGGTTACCTGACCTCCATCGCCGATCTGCAACAAATCCCGCTGAGCATGAACGATAAAGGCACACCGGTGAGACTGGGAAATATTGCAGATATATGGATGGGCCCGCAACTCAGGCGCGGCATTGCCGAATTGAATGGCGAAGGTGAAGTCGTGGGTGGTGTTATCGTCATGCGTTCTGGCGAAAAAGCTCAAACCACGATCGCTGGTGTCAAAAAAAGGTTGGAAGAACTAAAGGCGAGCCTGCCTGAAGGCGTTGAAGTAGTGGAAACTTACAATCGTTCAGCCCTGATTGACCGCTCGATTACTACACTGAAGATGAAGCTGATTGAGGAATTCCTGGTAGTCGTGCTGGTATCTATCCTTTTCCTGTTCCACTTCCGCTCATCTTTGGTCGTGATCCTGTCACTGCCTGTGGGTATCATCATCGCTTTCCTGGTGATGCGCTTCCAGGGCCTGAACGCCAATATTATGTCGCTGGGCGGTATCGCCATTGCGATCGGCGCCATGGTCGATGCTGCCATTGTCATGATCGAAACCGTCCATAAGAAAATGGAGCATGGGAATTATGACCCGAAGAACCACTGGTCCGTGATCGCCGAAGCGGCCTGTGAAGTCGGTCCGCCACTGTTCTTCTCACTGCTGATTATCACGTTGAGCTTTTTACCCGTATTTACCCTGCAGGCCCAGGAGGGCCGTATGTTTGCCCCGCTGGCATTCACCAAGACCTATTCCATGGCCGGAGCAGCCATTTTGTCCATTACCTTAGTTCCCGTATTAATGGGTTACTTCATCCGCGGGAAGATTACACCGGAATATAAAAACCCGCTCAACCGCCTGATGATCTGGCTCTACAGACCGTTGATCAATGCCGTTACCCACCGGCCTTTCCTGGTACTGGCAGCTTCAGCAGTGCTGGTGGTCATCGGGATGTGGCCCGCCACCCGGTTAGGATCAGAATTCATGCCCGATCTGAATGAGGGCAATCTCATGTATATGCCAACAACCTTCCCCGGTATATCCATTGGCAAGGCACAGCAACTGTTGCAACAAACCAACAAACTGATCAAATCGGTGCCGGAGGTCAAGAGCGTGTTCGGCAAGATCGGCCGGGCTGAAACAGCAACCGATCCCGCACCGCTGGCAATGGTTGAATCCATCATACAACTCAAACCTGAATCAGAGTGGCGGACCGGTGTCACCATCGACAGCATTAAGAACGAGTTAAACCAACGGCTGAAACTACCCGGCGTGACCAACGCCTGGGTGTGGCCGATCAAAACCCGTATTGACATGCTGGCCACCGGCATCAAGACACCTGTGGGCATCAAGATTGGCGGTGCCGACCTGGGAGTCATTCAAACCATTGGCCAGGACATTGAGAAGGTATTGCTGGGCGTGCCCGGCACAACCTCGGCCTATGCTGAGCGGGTTGCCGGTGGGCGTTATATTACCGTGGATATCAACCGTGAAGCAGCTTCCCGCTACGGGCTCAATATAGATGATGTGCAGGTCGTGGTAAGCACTGCCATTGGCGGCATGAATGTCACCGAAACCGTTGAAGGCCTCGAGCGTTACCCGGTTAACTTGCGCTATCCGCGCAGTATGCGCAGCTCGCTGGGACAACTAAAACTACTGCCGATTGTTACTCCTTCCGGCCAGCACATTACTTTGCAAGCTGTGGCTGACTTACGCGTGGAGGACGGGCCACCATTAATCAAAAGTGAAAATGCCCGTTTAAATGGCTGGATTTATGTTGATATCAGCGGTGTCGACCTCGGCACTTACGTCGCCGCAGCCCGTAAAGCAGTTGCGGATCAGGTTGATTTGCCGACAGGTTATTCCATTACCTGGGCCGGGCAGTATGAATACATGGAACGGGCCAAGCAGCATTTGGCCGTTGTGATCCCGATTACGATCATCACCATCATGCTGCTGCTGTTTCTTAACTTCAGAAACGTGACCGAAGTGCTGATTATCCTCGGCACCTTGCCTATGGCGTTGATTGGTGGCCTTTGGCTGCTTTACCTGCTTGATTACAATATGTCAGTCGCCGTCGGTGTCGGCTTTATAGCGCTGGCCGGGGTAGCGGTGGAAATCGGCGTAGTCATGCTGGTGTACATGAAGCAGGCAATGAGAAGTCATCAACTTGCAGCAGCACAGGCGGGCAGACCTATGCGACGTGAAGACATTGAGCGTGCCGTACATGACGGTGCCCTGATGCGTGTACGCCCAATCATGATGACTGTCGCCGCCATCATTGCCGGCCTGCTGCCTATTATGCTGGGAAGCGGTACCGGTGCCGAAGTCATGCGCCGTATTGCC
>BTRB01000010.1:0-28526 GCA_036986175.1 Gammaproteobacteria bacterium | reverse complement strand
CTTGCACTGGAGAGGATAAGAACCGGTGCTGAAATGGTTATCGGCACACATGCTTTGATGCAGGAAGGCGTTGAATTCAGTAAGCTCGGGCTCGTTATCGT
Source organism: Gammaproteobacteria bacterium (assembly GCA_036986175.1). Lineage (GTDB taxonomy): Bacteria > Pseudomonadota > Gammaproteobacteria > Xanthomonadales > SZUA-36 > SZUA-36. The sequence goes on along the minus strand of BTRB01000010.1, from coordinate 28,425 downwards.
GGATGAACAGCATCGTTTTGGTGTACACCAGCGCATGAACCTGCTGGAAAAAGGCACCACGGGCAACCAGCAGGCGCACCAGTTGATCATGACCGCAACACCAATCCCCCGCACACTGGCGATGACCGCTTATGCCGGCATGGACATTTCTGTCATTGATGAACTTCCACCGGGCAGGAAGCCGGTGAAAACCGTGGTGATGTCGAATCAGCGCCGGCCTGAAGTCATTCAGCGCGTTGCTACTGCATGCGCTGCGGGGCAACAGGCGTACTGGGTGTGTACACTGATTGAAGAATCCGATGCCATTGAGGCCCAGGCGGCTGAAGAAGTGGCTGAAAACCTGCGTGGCGATCTCAATGGCATTAAAATCGGCTTAATCCATGGACGCATGAAGCCGGTTAAAAAACAGCAGGTCATGGATGAATTCAAGACCGGAAAAATCCATCTTCTGGTAGCCACCACGGTGGTTGAAGTCGGGGTGGACATACCGAATGCCTCACTGATGATTATCGAAAATGCGGAGCGGCTTGGGCTGGCCCAACTCCACCAGTTGCGGGGCCGTGTCGGACGCGGTACAAGTCAATCAAGCTGCGTGTTGCTCTACAACCCGCCTTTGGGTGACCTGGCCAGGCAACGCATGGAAATCATGCGGGAGACCGCAGACGGTTTTCGTATCGCCGAAAAAGACCTTGAACTGCGTGGCCCGGGCGACGTGCTGGGTACGCGCCAAACCGGCATGTTGCAATTCCGCGTAGCCGACCTGGCACGCGACGCTGCTTTATTGAAGTCCATCCCCTCAGCCGCCGATACGTTATTGAAACAACACCCGGCACAGGCTGACAAACTTATTCTCCGCTGGATAGGCGATGCCTCCCGCTTCGCTGGTGTTTAACATGCACCATGTCCCCGGCCGGCCTCTCGACCGGTTCCCGGTCTCACCTTCTCTCACCTTCTCTCACCTTCTCTCACCTTCTCTCACCTCCTCCTGTACATAATCTCTCCTGCCAGAATTTAATCCAGTTTTTTAAGGACATGGATTACCGCTGCGCGCGCTTGCTTAATGGCAGTTGCCAGCTCATTCTCAGCACTCTTCGCATTTTCCGTATGGTGTCCTTCCCCGTCCAACTCCGTCAATGCATTTACATGCTCATTCCACAGGCGAAACAATTTGTCACTGGCGTCCGGCGCCGGTGGCGGCATAAGGTTCATCAGGTCGCGTACCATTGTGACGCTGCCATAACCACGCAGGCGCAGCTCACCTTCGCCGCTCTGGCCACCCTCAAAGGGAAAATAGTAATAACGATAGTCCGCGACTTCCTGCAGGTCGCCCAGGCTTTCGAGTACCTGGAATGATGCCTGACGGATATTTCGCTGTGATTCGGTGGTTTCATTGCGCCAGGTGTTATAGCTCAATGCTATTACGGCCGTCATGAGGCTGATGAGAGCCACTGAATTTCCACGGATCTGCTGAAGAATTGTTTGCATTAGCGAAGTGCGACAGTAAATGTCTCCACTTCAGACCGTGCTCGTTCAAGATCCCTTTCAATTTGTTGCCTCAAAGCGATAAATTGCGGTTCCTGATGTAATGATTCCAGGCGCAAATCCATCTCCAGCATCCACACACCTCTGAAGCCGCGTTCATAGGCACCCTGCAGGGAGTCGAGTGCTGCCTGGGACTCGCCCCTGAGTGCATGGATACTGGATTCCGTGTAGTAGATCGAAGCATCATCCACGCCATTGATGCGGGCCCGGCGTACCGCGTGTTCAGCTTGTGCCAACCTTTGTTCTGCGAGTTCTGCGTGGCCTGCATCACGTTGCAGCGCCGATGAAAGGGTGATAAGAAATATCTGTTCGCCATCCCAGGCCTGATCAGAATCTTCATCAAGAGCGTGTTCAAGCAACTCCCTGGCCGCATCCCTGTCACCGCCCACCAGACTGATCATGCTTTTTTGAAAGTAGTAAAAATGCTGGAGTTGATTCGGTAAATCGTCGACAGAATCACCATATTGTTCCTGCACCAGGCGCTCAGCCTTTTCCAGCCGCCCTTGCCTGAGCAACAGGAAAAAATAACTCGATCTCAAACTGAAGTTATCGCTGGCTATTTCAAGCCCTTCAAGAAGCAGACGCTCCGCCTTATCCATGACACCCATGCTTTCCCATACGCCTGCCAGGGTTTGGATTACGACGGGGCTGTCCGGCTCCAGCCGATAAGACTGATCAGCAAATCGCCACGCTTCTACCAGGTCACCGCTTTTCATGGCGTGGCCCGACATGATCCTCAACAGGGTAGAGGAATCCGGCCTCAGTGCGACCAGGCTTTGCAGAAGGTCTTTACCCGCCTGGTAATCCCCCCGGCTGGAAAGATTTCCGGCAACATTGATTGCCAGCAATTCATTCAGCGGATCTATTGCCATCGCTTGCTGCAGAATCTGGTTTTGTTCCGGCAGCCTGCCCAACTCACCCAATAACCCACCCAACCACAAGTAAGCCGGAATGTAGTCATCATTAAGCTTGATGGACTGTCTGAGCGCAGATTCAGCGGCGTCCTTTTGTCCGATCTGCCAGCGTGCCAGACCAAGTGCAGCAAACGCTTCCGCAGATTCAGGATCAATCTCCAGTGCTTTTTCTATCATCGGCATGGCACGCTCGGTTGCCTGCATACTGGTCAGGTTGCCATACAGCGATAACAGCAACCAGGAATCGGCTATTGCAGCATAGGCCGGAGCAAACGCCGGATCATTCTTCAGCGCCTCTGCAAACAGGGTAAGCGCTTTTTGCAATTCATCCGGTGAACGACGCCACCAGTGCAGGCGCCCGGTCCTGTAGGCTTCAAACGCGGCCAGGTTTTGGGTCCTTGAGGCCTGCTTTTGTTGTAGACCATCAAATGAGTCAACCAGCGCCGTTGCAATGGCGCTGGCAACATCATCCTGAATCGCAAAAACATCATCCAGTTTTCGGTCATAAGTTTGCGACCAGATGTGATAACCATCGGCAACATTTATCAGTTGCGCTGTAAGGCGGATACGATCACCGGCTTTTCTGATGCTACCTTCAAGTATTGCACCCACATTCAGCAAGCGGCCAATCTCGCGGATGTCCTTATTACCCTTGCGAAACGCAAAAGAAGATGTCCGGGCAGCAACGCGCAAACCATCAACCTGTGCAAGCAGGTTCAGGATTTCTTCCGAAATACCGTCCGAAAAATAACCCTGGCTACTGTCCTGCGACAGGTCTGAAAACGGCAGCACTGCGATCGAATTTTCCGGAGCAACAAATTCACGACGTTGTCCTGAAGGGCTTGCAGCATTACCTGAGCCACCCGCGACAAATACATTTGAGTAATAACCATAAAAGCCATAACCCAGACCGACGGTCCCCAGCATCATCAGGCTGAAAAGCAGGGTGTTTTGCGGACTGGTCAACAAACCGGCAGTGCGGGTTTTCCTGACACCCTCCGGAGTAACTTCAAATTGCCAGGCCAGAATGAATACCAATGGGAACCCCAGAATCAATACAATGACAACCAGGGTTGGCAACCAGTCGGGCAGGCGCAAAGGCTCAACGGCTGCGTCCATTAGTTGCAACACGACAAACACAGCCACGGCGTACGCACCAACAGTACGCAGGACTTTACGCCGGTTAAGCTCCGTCAAAACCGCAGAAATGAAAGATTGTCCCGCGCTCATATTCCCTCAGCTATCACCATCAATGTGTTCCGTTTGTGCTCCGCTTCAGACGGATCAGTCCTGAAATATCATGATCTCCATCACCCAGTTTCACCAGTTCACGGTAATCCGTGATTGCGGCTTCCACTGTCGGCATGGAACTATCCAAATCCCGTGCCAATGTCCGGCAAATTAACAAATCCTTGAGCAACAGCGACAGCTTGAAACCGACGTCAAAATTATTTTCCAACATGCTTGATCCACGATGGTCCAGGAACCAACTACCCGCTGCGCCCGCGCCTACTACTGATAATAGACGCTCCGAAGGCAGGTTTAGTTTCTCTCCGAGTGCAAGCGCTTCACAAACTGCTTCTGCAATACCGGCAATCATGACCTGGTTTACGGCCTTGGTCGCCTGGCCGGCACCCACCGGACCCATGTGTGTGACAGAAGCAGAAATGGCCTCCAGTACTGGCATAATTCGCAAAATATTGGCGGAATCACCCCCCGCCATGAACGCGCCCATGGCGCCCAGACCAATGGCTCCAACCCTAATACTCTCAACCTCAATACTCTTAACCCGCATATTGCACCAATTTCACGGAACCTGACGCTGATTCCCTACAGAGCGTCATCACCTTCTTCACCCGTTCTGATCCTTATGGCCTGTTCCATGGGCTGGACAAAAATCTTGCCGTCGCCGATACGTCCCGAGGCGGCAGCCTCGGCAATGGCTTCAACCACAGCCTCAACCCGTTCGTCAGGTACGGCAACTTCCAGCCGTAGCTTGGGCAGAAAATCGACCACGTACTCCGCACCCCGGTACAGTTCCGTATGGCCTTTCTGCCGGCCAAAACCACGCACCTCAGTGACGGTCATACCCTGGACACCAACTTCACTGAGTGCGTCACGCACATCGTCGAGCTTAAACGGTTTTATGATCGCTATTATCATTTTCATCTTTATGATTTCCGGGTAGCTGGCAATGGGGGAACCATCACTGTATAGCCCTTGTTTCCGTGCCGCAAGGGAACTAATGCGCCAACCGGACACCTCGCTACCTGTGACCATCAATCTGGCAAATTGCTTACCTGATCAAGCTTGAATCCGACAAAGCGAGCGGAATTGGAGGCCAATTGCCTACAAGCATTGCAGAATTCTACCGATGTCTTTGGTGATCAAAGAACGCAAACTAATTCAATAGCAATTAATGCCGGTTGAACCAACCCGACTATTGTGCCAGGACCAGGTGCACAGTACAGGCTTGCCCGGCCAGGAGTGTTTGTGGGATTATCGCTGGTACACAGTCGTGGCTGTGTCGGGGTTGAGTCACCCCTGATAACGGTAGAAGTTCACCTGTCCGGCGGTCTGCCGTTGATGCATCTGGTCGGGCTACCTGAAACTGCTGTCAGGGAATCCAAGGATCGCGTAAGGGCGGCGTGTCTCAATTCCAATTTCCGATGGCCGCAAAGCCGTATCACGATCTCGCTGGGGCCGGCCGAACTGCCCAAGGAAGGCGGCGGTTTCGACCTGCCCATTGCATTGGGCATATTGGCCGCAGACAACCAGGTACCTGATACCGTCTTCGGTGACTGTGAATTCCTCGGAGAATTGTCCCTCAACGGTGATTTGCGCTCGGTTCGGGGTGTGTTGCCCGCCGCTATTCGCGCCCGCGACAGCAATAGAACACTGGTGATTCCCACGGCCAATGCAGCCGAAGCAGCGCTGGTTAAAGGCGGCAAACAACTGCACGGACATTCTCTGCTGGACATTGCTGAATGGCTGCATGGGCGCAATCAACTGGCTGAGTGCAAACCTGACTTATCCTGTAAACCACCCGTGCAGCCCGACCTTTGTGATGTGATTGGACTACCCGGTGCAAAGCGCGCATTGGAAGTTGCTGCGGCTGGCTGCCACAACATTCTGATGCTTGGCCCGCCAGGAACCGGCAAGACATTGCTGGCTTCAAGACTACCGGGGATTCTGCCGCCCATGACAGAATCCGAATCGCTGGAAGCCGCCTCGTTGGCGTCCGTCAGCCAGGCCGGTCTGGACCATCGAAGCTGGGGTGTGCGTCCCTTCAGAACGCCCCATCACTCCTGCAGCAATGTCGCCCTTGCCGGCGGTGGCTCGCGCCCCAGGCCCGGGGAGATATCGCTGGCACACAACGGCATATTGTTCCTCGACGAATTACCTGAATTCGGCCGGCATGCACTCGAGGTACTACGCGAACCGCTGGAATCCGGTCGCATCGTGATCTCGCGAGCAGCCAGGCAGGCCACCTTTCCGGCCCGCTTCCAGCTTATTACCGCAATGAACCCCTGCCCCTGCGGAATGGCGGGCGATAATAGCGGCCGCTGTAGTTGCAGCGCAGAGCAGATTCAACGCTACCGCGGCAAGATATCCGGCCCGCTACTCGACAGGATAGATATCCAGGTCGAAGTGATGCGCCCCGATAAGTCCATTCTGAGTGAGCCGGCAGATGATATTGAAAACTCCGCAGCAGTTCGCCAACGGGTTATCAGGTCGCGTGCCCGGCAACTTGCAAGAGCCGGCAAGCCGAATGCCTTGCTGGACAATGATGAGCTGTCCAGCTATTGCCATATTGGGGGTGAGCAACTGGGGCTTCTTGAAATGGCTGCCGAACGACTGTTTCTTTCTCCACGCGCCTGCCATCGAATACTCAAAGTATCACGCACCATTGCCGACCTTGACCAGGCTGATGACATCACATGCGAACACATCGCTGAAGCCATTGCTTTCAGGCGTTTGCAAATTTCCCAGATCGATATCTAATCCGTTGCCTGCTGCATGTTTTTCTGCCTGCGGAGTACCATGCTCATTACAGCTGCTGTCAGGAATGATAAGCTGTGCATCCGGGAAGCGCCCGGTACAATAATCCACAAGACGGAAACAGCGAATCTTGACCGTAAAAACCTTAAAAACCCTGATTGTGGACGATGAGTCCCTTGCGCGCCGGGGCCTGCTCCACCGTCTTAAGAACATTGCGGATATTGAAGTTGTGGGCGAAGCCCGCAACGGTCGTGAAGCCCTCAAGCTCATCAGTAAATTAAATCCTGACCTGGTATTTCTGGATATACAAATGCCGGGCGTAAACGGTTTTGAAGTCGTGCAGCAACTGGACATAGAGCGCATGCCCGTCATCCTTTTTCTCACCGCCTACGATGAACACGCTGTTAAGGCTTTCGAGGTCAATGCGCTCGACTACATCCTCAAACCAATCGATGAAGATCGCTTGCAGCAGGCACTGGACAAGGTGCGAACCAGCTTGCGTGAAAAGCGTGCGTTGAAACACAAACGCCTGTTATTGAAACTCGTCAGTAACATCAGCGGTGAGAACATCAGCAGCTTTGATGAGTTAAAAGACAGAGATGCCGGGGATCTTGTGAACCAGGAGCCATCCCGTCTCGCTATCCGGGACGGCGGCCGCACAACCTGGATCGACCAGCAGGATATCGAATGGATAGACGCTGCCGGTGACTACATGTGCATCCAGTCGCTCGGCGTGACTTACATCATGCGTAAAACCATGAAGGAACTTGAGAAGGAACTGGATGGAAACCTCCTGCAACGTATCCACCGCTCAACCATTGTCAACGTCAGACAGGTCAGGGAAATGGAGTCGCACATTAACGGCGAGTACTTCCTGACCCTTGAATCCGGCCACCGGGTCAAACTCTCACGCACGTACAAAAATAAGCTCAAGCTGTTCAGGTAGTTTGCAAAAAAGCACATGGGTATTCGGCTCAATGGGTTCAGTTGTTGCACAGCAAAAATCTACTGAACCCAAGCGGGGATATGGGGTTATGTTCACAATGACAGCCATGGGCGTATTTAGGTAATTCGAATTGCCGTGTGTAACGTCCTGGCAGTTGCGAGCGTCCCAGGTAACAGGAGAGTAAGTTTAAACAGGATACTTCAGAGACGAAAAGACCTTAGGTCTGTCAGTTTTTAATGATTCAATTAGTTGGTTTTAGAGATAAGTAAAGCCGGGACATTTTCTCCCTGATCATCGTCTGACCGACGATCCCGACTTTGCTTCAGCCGCCCCCGTTGTTAGCCCTCTTTCGGCGCGGGGCGGTTTTTTTTAATCCGGCGACAAGCAACGACCGGATTACCGGTGCAATATTCGGCTCTACCCGGCCAGGGCCAACAGCACTGCCATCCGTGTGTAAACACCATTGGTGACTTGCTCCCGGATCAGGGACTGTGCTCCATCGACCACTTCAGAGGCAATCTCTATCCCCCGGTTTACCGGCCCGGGGTGCAATACCAGGCAATCCGGTGAAGCGAGCCCGAGGCGTTGAGGGCTTAAGCCCCATGTTTCAAAATAGGCTTTTTCATCCGGCACTGCCAGACGGCCAAAACGCTCCCGCTGGATGCGCAACATCATCACCACGTCAGTGTCAATAAGGGCTTCTTCCAAACTGGTGAAAAAATCGACACCGTCAATGTCATTTGCGGGCAACAGGTCCGCAGGACCGGTCAGTCGGATCCCGGCCACACCCAGTTTTTTGAGCATGACGATACTGGAACGCGCCACACGGGAATGCCTGATATCACCGGCAATGGTTACGGTCAGCCCGGAAAGATCACCACGGGCGCGCATCAGTGTCACCGCATCGAGCAAGGCCTGCGTGGGATGTTGTGAACACCCCTCTCCCGCATTGATGATATGCACACCTGCATCGCTGACTTCTGCCAGTGATGCAATCAATCCATCCTCAGAATGGCGAATCGCTATCACATCCGGTGCCATGGCCTGAAGCGTGTGAAACGTATCGATAAGTGCCTCGCCTTTGACTGCTGAACTGGACTCAGGCTGAAAATTGATTACATGCATACCGAGGCGCCTCGCTGCAATCTCAAATGAAATCCGTGTGCGTGTACTGGGTTCCAGGAACAGGTTGATCATCACTTTCCCGTTCAGCCGATTGGCAAATGCACCGGGCTCGCCGGCTATCTGGACAGACAAGTCCAACAGGGAAGTCAACTGTTGTGGCCCCAGGTCTGCAATGTCAACCAGGTGCTGCCCAAACATATTTCTATAGTGAGTCTGGTCCAAGCGGCTGTCCCTGTAGTGCGCTGTCCCGAACAAGAGGTGCCGGGTACAACGGGTTAATCAATGTACAGATTGTAACCAGTTTTCAAGAATGATTTGTGCGGCCATCGCATCTTTCTGTGCAGCATCTTTGCGCCGCATGCTGCCACGCGCCCTGGCTTCAATAAAACGCTGCTCAGCACCGAACGAAGTAAGGCGTTCATCCTCAAATAATACAACGATGTTGAAGCGGTCTTCCAGGCAGGTGCCAAAATGGCGTGCATCCCGTGACATATCAGTTTCTTCACCATCAGCACTCAGGGGCAGGCCAACAATCAATGCAACTGGCTTCCACTCTTTTACTATCTCTGCAATGGCTCGCCAGTCTGGCTCTTTGGCGACGGACACCACTGCCAGCGCGCTGGCTGTACCCGTCAGCGTCTGACCGACAGCCACGCCAATACGCCGGTGGCCAAAATCAAACGACAATAGTGTACCTGAAGGCCTGGGGTCGCTAGCCCGCATACTGGTGCAATATGCAGGCTTTATCAAGCATGCCCGCCTTCCCCGTGCAGGTGGTCAGCGTCGATGCCGAGTTTACCGACCGCATTTTCCCAACGGCTTTGCAGTGGTGAATCGAACAGGATGGCCTTGTCAGCAGCCACAGACAGCCATGCGTTCTGGCGCATTTCTGACTCAAGCTGGCCATTACCCCAGCCTGCATAGCCGAGCGCCACCAGAAATTGTTGCGGACCATTTCCGGTTGCAATAGCAGCGAGAATATCGCGTGATGTGGTCACCATGATATCGTCATTGATACGCATACTTGACTCAAAACCCTCTTCCGGAGGGTGTAGTACAAAACCGTGGTCAGGGCTGACCGGCCCACCTTCCAGTACCGGCATTGAAATTATTTCTTCATGCTCACAAGGAATATCCAGCTGTTGCAAAACCTCACCCAGCGTGAAACCGGACAGCCGGTTTATCGTAATGCCAATAGCACCCTCTTCATTGTGCTGACACATCAGCGTCACACTGCGTGAAAAGTTTGGATCAGCCATGGCGGGCATGGCAATCAGCATTTGCTGCTTTAAATAGCCACTTACAACGTTTTGCGATTTATTGCTCATATATCAAATATTAGTCTGTATTCCCATCAATTCAAGCACGATTGTGTCCCAGCTATTACAGGCCCCTGAAATCGCGAGAAAATCGCCACGTTCGAGTTATGTGTAAAATATCAACACTGGCTTTGATTTGATCCGGCAACGGTGAATACGGTGCGGCAAGGCGCACGATACGGATCGCCGCCTGATCCAGTTCCGGCTTGCCTGAGCTTCGGCGAATATCAATGCTCTCCACACTGCCATCACGATTGATGCCCACTGTCAGGATCAGGTCACCCACCAGCTTCTTGCGCCGAATCTCGACCGGGTAGTTAATGTTTCCGACGCGCTCCACCTTGGCGACCCAGGCCTGATTGTACGCGGCGTACTCATATTCTTTGGTGTTTGCTGAAATCCACTTGCGTCTCGGCAACTTTGAGTGTGACTTCCGGTTGCGTTGAAATCCCGGCTGTAATTTCGCCATTGTCAGGCTGTCCTGCATCAGCGTTGCTGCGTTGGGTAACGGTGGCTCCGGTTGTGCGATAGCAGTGATCTGCTGGGTCAACTCGGCATCTTCAGCCTCAATTAGCAACTGCTCACGGGCGGCATCCGCAACGCTTGAGGCCTGTTCCTGCTGATCCAGTGGGTCTTGGCCTTCTGCAGAGCCGGGGGAAGCGCCCGTGTTTTCCTGTGATGGCCGGCTGACCTCAGTAGACTCTCCGCCTCCTTGCTGTGGCGCCTGGGCCAGGAAGTCCGCCTCATCCGGTGCTGTTTCAGAGCGCCAGTTCACCAACACAACATCCAGCGTTTCCAGCGGATGCGTTAGTGGTTTGAAATCCAGCAAAAAACCTACCCCCAACAATACCGCCGCGTGCAGCCCAAGCGCCATCAGGAAACTGACAGTGATGGGTTCGTTACGCCTGTGGAGACTAGCCTGCATCCAGCAAAATTTCCTCAGCCGCATCAAAAAGTTGTGCAGCAATATTCAATCCAAATTCGGCATCCAACTCACGAATACAGGTTGGGCTGGTAACATTAACTTCGGAAAGCCAATCACCAATAACATCCAGTCCCGCAAACAATATACCCCGCTGTTTCAGTTCGGGCGCAACTTGCGAGCAAATCCAAAGGTCCCTTTCGCTGAGCGGCACCCCTTTGCTGCTGCCGCCCTTGGCCAGGTTGCCACGAAAATCGCCTGCGCCGGGGAATCGCGCCAATGCATAAGGTATCGGCTCACCATTGACTATCAGGATGCGTTTGTCACCTGCGGAAATCTCATCGATAAACTTCTGTGCCATCACCGGCCGGCGATCATGGCGGGTAATAGTTTCAAGAATAACATTCAGATTCAGGTCTGATTCTCTGACCTGAAAAACAGACTCTCCACCCATGCCATCCAGGGGCTTGACCACACAATATCCGTGTTGCGAAACAAACGTCCTGATCAGTTCAGAACTACTGCTGATCAGCATTGGTACGCAGCATTGCGGAAAATTATTGATAAAAAACTTCTCGTTGGCATCGCGTAGACTTTGCGGGCGGTTGATGACCAGCGTACCAGCTTTTTCTGCCAATTCCAGCATATAGGATGTGTAGATATAATCCATATCGAATGGCGGATCACGACGCATCAGCACTATATCAAGTTCATCCAGCGATCGGCTGCCTGAAGGGGAAAGGCTGAACCAGTCCGTGCGGTTGTCGCGAACCACAAGTTTTTGCATCCGGGCAAACACCCGCCCGTCCCTGGCATACAGATCACCGGGTTCCATGTAGTAGAGCGAGTGGCCGCGCCGCTGTGCTTCCAGCAGCATCGCAAAGGTCGAGTCCTTGTAAGCTTTGATACCGCTGATGGGGTCCATGACCACACCGACTTTTAGTAGTCGCGGAGTTTCATTAACGGGTTCAGCCATCGTCTTATCCATTCGCAATCCAGACCCTATTATCATGTGCCTGACCGTGTGATTCCAGCTACTTGAAACATGCAAAAATTTAAAAACCTTAGTGGTCAATGATATGAAGAACATTCCTGTAAAAGTACAATAAGCTGGAAACCGTCCTTTTCTACGGGTAGACTATGGGGACGGCACCTAAATCGGGGAACGGCAGCTTCGGCTTCAATTCGGGTCGATACGCAATGCAATGGACGCGTTGTTGAAGTCGAAAAACCATGGAAGAGACTATGAGCCAGGAAATTTTAAACACTGTAGAAGATGAGAAACAAAGTTCAGCCAGGTCGAAAAACCTCGTAGTATTGGTGGTTGACGACAGCGCCACTATCCGCCGTTCAGCAGAGACCATGCTTGCCAATGAAGGCTATGAAGTCATCAGTGCAGAGAATGGTTTTGAGGCGCTCTCCAAAATCACCCGTCACCGCCCCGACCTGATCTTCGTCGACATTATGATGCCGCGCCTGGACGGGTACCAGACCTGCGCCATCATCAAGAACAATAACGATTTCCGCGAGACTCCCGTAGTCATGCTCACCAGTAAAGACGGTCTGTTCGACAAGGCCCGTGGCAGAGTCGTGGGATCGGATCAGTATCTGACCAAACCATTCACACGCGAAGAACTACTTGGCGCAGTCAAGCAGCATACTGGTGCTTAAATCCAGCACTAACCGGCGTTAAGGGGCTAATCGTTAAGGGGATAATGATTATAATTACAAATTTCTCGCAGGACAAAAACTCATGAGTGCAGTCAGCGCTTCGTTTGAAAAACTGCAGGACTACGAGCAACGCAGCCTTGCCTTTGAACCGGGCCAGGCCAAAGGTCGGTTTGGCGGTGGCGAATGGGCCGGTGTGATTTTCCGTATCGGCGAAGTCCGTCTGGCCTGCAGTATTGAAGATGTCAGTGAATTTTTACCTATTCCGGCGTTTACACCGGTACCAGGTACAAAGCCGTGGATACTGGGTCTCGCTAACGTACGTGGCGACCTTTTAACAATCATCGACCTGGCCTGGTTTCTGAATGGGGAACGCACAACCGTAACCATGAGGACCCGGCTACTGGCTGCAACCCTGCGTGGACGGCCTGTGGGATTGCTTGTGGATGAAGTATTCGGCCAGCGCCAGTTTGTCAGCACCGAAGGCAAGAACACCCGACTGCCCAGGAAATCCCCGATAAGGGAATATGTGCACAAACAGTACCGGTCTGGAAAAGAAATATGGCAAGAACTGGATCTTGAAACGCTGTTTTCAACAGCAGAATTCCTCAATGGTGCTGCAGCGTGAGCAACCCGGGAAACAAGTTGAATAAAAAACTATACAAAACTAAGAGCGAGCGTTCATGGAGTGTTTACCTGTGGACCGGAATGCTGATTATTTCGTTGATTTTCGTTGCCGTGACATTTTTCCACCTTGTGCGCTCTGCCCAGCAAGAGCGGGAATGGATCTCATTGGCCACAGATGCACAGGTCACGTCACAGCAACTGGCCAAATCTGCCGCAGAAGCAGCCTCCGGCAACCTCGATGCATTCATGGAACTTGGTAGCTCGCGTTCAAAAGTAGCAACAGCGATGATCACGTTACGCCTGGGGTCTGTAGCAACAGAACTGCCGCCGACTCCGAAGGCTGTTGAGTTGCCAATGACACAGCTCAGCCTGACCTGGGGCCGCATGAGCAACAATGCAACCAGCATCCTCGCCCGTGAGAAACTGGTCCTTGAACTGGCTTCGGCCCGCAATGTTGTGCAGGAAAACATTCCGGGGATTCAGAGATATACAGATAAAGGCATACGTGCCCTTACCCAAAGTGGTGCGCCAACCAACCAGGTTGTATTTGCCAGTCGCCAGCTGGTCTTGGCAGATCGGATTTTGCGCCGGGTTTCCGAGGTCCTGCAAGGTGGCAGCAATGCTGTTATTGCGGCCAACAGCCTGCGCAAAGACCGGGACCTGTTTGAACAGGTATTGACAGCCTTGCTGAAGGGCAATAAGAAATTACGTATCACCCAGGTCCGCAATACACAGGCGCTACGGTCGTTGGGGCAGGTCAACGACCTGTTTGAAACAATCAAGCCGCAAATCAAGACCATCCTGGACTCATCCGGCGATCTGTCTGAAGTACGCGGTGCTGCGGATGAAATCTTCCTCGACAGCCGCGACGCATTTGATCAAGCCGCAAACCTGAAAAAGGCCATCGCCGAGTTACCACAAAACCGCCTGTGGCCCTCCCAAACAGCGGGCGCCATCGGCCTGACGATTATGGTTACCGTTGTCTGGGTATTGGTTGCTTCATTCCTGTCAGCTGAACGCAAGCGGGCAAAATTTGCGGCAAAGAACAACAAGAAAACCCAGCAGGCCATCCTGAAATTGCTGGATGAAATGAGTTCACTGGCCGATGGGGACCTGACGGTGCAGGCAACTGTCACCGAAGAAATAACCGGTGCAATCGCGGACGCAGTTAATTTTGCCATTGAACAGCTACGAGAACTGGTCAAAGGAATTAAATATACGGCCCAGGAAGTTGCCGGTTCAGCAATGGAAACACGCGTTTCAACGTCCGAACTTGCCACGGCCGCGGCCTTGCAGGCTAAGCAGGTCGGCGCAGCTACCGATACGGTTAAAGATATGGCACAGTCGTTTGACACGATGGCAAAGCGGTCAAGTAAATCAAGTGATGTAGCCCGTCGCTCTGTGGAAATCGCCCACAATGGTGGCGAGAAAGTTCGCGAAACCATCAGTGGCATGGACACTATCCGTGAACAAATCCTGCAAACCTCCAAACGCATCAAGCGCCTGGGTGAGTCTAGCCAGGAAATAGGTGATATCGTAGAACTGATCAATGGCATCGCGGAGCAAACCAACGTACTTGCACTCAACGCTGCTATCCAGGCCGCTTCAGCCGGAGGTGCAGGTAAGGGTTTTGCGGTGGTGGCTGATGAGGTTCAGCAGTTGGCAGAAAGCGCTACCAATGCGACACGTAGAATCGAAACCCTGGTTCAAACCATCCAGACCGATACATCAGAAGCTGTTGTATCCATGGAATCAACCACAACCGAGGTTGTCAGCGGCGCTCGCCTGGCCCGGGACGCGGGTACCGCGCTGGAGCAGATAGAAACCGTTTCCAAGGACTTGTCCAGCCTGATAGCCAGTATTGCGGACGAAGCACAAACCCAGTCAGCAACCGCGACTAATATCTCCGATTTAATGAAAGATGTGCAGACCGTATCCGTGCAGGCCTCTGAAGGCAGCGCGAAAGCTGCAACATCGGTTGAGAACCTGGCCGAACTGGTGAAGCGACTGAGTGATTCGGTCACAGATTTCAAACTGCCGGAAGATGAAGAATGAAAACGGCAGCAACTGCAATATGCCGGTTGAACACCTCACAAGGCGTTAGGCCTGCCTGATGTTGCTGCAGGGTTCAAATGCCAGTACGGTATTGACCTGGGTGCGCCCGGAACTGGACAAGCATCTGGTTCAGATCCGTACCCAAATTGAGCATATTGCCAACAGCACCCACATTGGTGACGGAGTTGTAAACGCAGCGAATAATCTCACCCAGCTGAAGTACACCTTCGAAGCGCTGACTCTGCAGGGTGCAACCCTCGTGGTTGAGGAAATGATTGCCGTTTGCGCTGAACTCGAACGCTCCAGCATCCGCGATGTTGATAAAGCGTTCGGCGCACTAATGGATGCCATTGTCGTTGTGCCGTCCTACCTGGACCGCCTGCAGGCGGGCCACCATGACCTGCCCATACTGTTGTTGCCTGTCATCAATGAGCTGCGTTTGGCTTATAACGCCAATATCGTGTCGGAAGCAACGCTGTTCGCCCCCAGCCTCGATGTCCCGCTACCCGAATTGGAGCGGCAGGCAGATGAGCACGGGGACGCGCCGGATGAGCCGTTCAATGTGTTTGTCATGCGCGTACGCCGCCAATACGAAAGTGCTCTGTTGCAATGGTTACAAAACCAGCAGGATTTGGATTTGCTGTCACCGCTCCACTCCGTATGTGAAACCCTGTACCGCAGAGCGGACGGTATGGAATTACGGCGGCTCTGGTGGATAGCTACCGAGGTCATCGGTGGACTGCTGGATGGCGTTACGGACAATGATTTGCACCTGCGTCGTTTGTTCGCGCGCTTGAACCTGGTCCTTAAAACCCTGGTGCAAGGCGGCGAAAACGCTACCGACGCCCAATCCGTCGATTCTCTTTCACAGGCATTGTTGTTTCATATCGCACAGGCCAAACCCGGCAGCGAGGGCGTGGATAAGTTGCGCGAACGTTTCAATCTCAGTGAACTGGTACCAGACCGGGATGTTCTGATGCGTGCCCGTGGTGCCGTCTCCGGCCGCAATCGTGAACTATACATTTCGCTCGGCGCGGCAGTCCGCGACGAACTGGCCCTGGTCAAAGATGCACTTGATCTTGAATTGCGCACGGGCAAGACTGAATCCGGCAGGCGGCAGCAAAGCCGGGAGGCGCTGCTCAGGTTAGAAGACATACTGAAGATGATGGGGTTGAGCGACTCAGCCCAGTCCATAGATGCAATGATGCCGGCATTTGAGGCCAGTGAAAACCCCGAGGCGGATCAAGGCGAGAACGGCCAGTCGCGGGATTCACTACTGATGGGGTTGGCGGAAAAACTGATACAGGTTGAATCGGTTCTTGAAGAACAAATTGCGACACTGGGCGAACCGTTACTGGAAGACCAGCAGCCGACATACATCGACCTGCCATTGCATGAGCAACGGCGAATTCGCTCGCAGCTACTTGATGAAACCGTAGTCAGTCTGCACCAGGTGCGGGATGCCGTGCGGCGGCATTTTGACGGTGACCAGGATGCAGATTACTGCAGCCCAATGGAACACATTGCAGGTGCAATGCATCTCATGGGTGAAACCGAAACTGCCGCCCTGGCGCTGAAACTGCGCAATGCGCTCGGCAATCTGTTGCGGACAGCCAGTTCTGAATCAGCTGTTGACCCCGGTAAGCTGGAGTCCGTTACTGATGCTGTAGCTGCATTCGAACTCTACCTGGCAGGCTGCCGTGACCAGCAAGACAACCGGGAACGCTTTCTTGAAATCCTCAAAGAACGGTTAAGCAAACTGCCCGTTGGCGAAATGGAGATGGTAGAAACCGTAACTCCGCCAGCAACACCAGCAGACACAATTACCGCAGCGGCCGCAGATACCGAACCGCCGGTTGAAACCACCCTGCCGCCGACACTTGACAGCGAATTACTGGAAGTATTCCTGGAAGAATACGAATCTGTTGCTGCCGCGTTGAGCGAACAAATTCCACGCTGGATGAAACAGCAGGAAGACCATGCTCTGATGACCGATATCCGCCGTGGTTTTCATACCCTGAAAGGCAGCGGCCGTATGGTCGGTGCGGACGAACTGGGTGACTTCTCCTGGCATATTGAGGAATTGCTCAATAGTTTACTTGATAGCCATATCGAAGCAATTGATGACGTTGCAGTCATTGTCCGCCTGGCCGATGCTGTCTTGCCGGCCATGAAGCAGCGCTTGCTGCAACAACCATCCGAATTAGATTCAGCTGCAATTGAAGCGATCAGCACGCAGGCCGACAAGATCTGCGCTGGCAGCACGCCTGATTGGACCAGCCTCAACGAAGTTTTGCCTAAATCGCTGGCAGCCCTGTTGCCAGATGGTGTAGCGGTGGCGGAAGATACATCTGCCGCAACGGGTGAAGCCCCGGGTGAAGCCACGCTGAAAGACATGATATGCAAGGAACTGGCTGACAACCTCGCCATCCTTAAAGGCCTGATGGACGGTATTTCAGGAGATCGCAACCTGACCGTTACTGATGACCATATCCGTGCCATTCATACCATTGCCGGTACCACTGCGCTGGAACCGCTGAGCAGAGAACCTGATGTCGCCAAGGCGCTGGAGGGCCTCTTTGAAGCACAACAGCAAAGCCGCAAGAAATTTACCGATCGTGCGTTGTGGGCCGTCGTTAGCAGCCTGGCACATTTGCATACCTGCCTGGCAGTCCTCGAAGGTGATCCTGAAGCAGAATTGACAGAAGACGAAGATAAGCAGATCGAGCAACTGCTTGCCCTGACCGTTGAGTTCGAGTTACCGCCAGAAGAGCGTGAAGCCGCCCTTGGCACCAGCGCAGACGCAACTGAGCCGGCAGATGCATCAGATGATGTAACAGATGATGTACCTGTCACCGAAGAAGAACAACCAGCTGTTGAAGAAGCTGCTGAAACGATTGAATCCGACCCTGTCGATACCGAGATTCTCGGAATATTCCTCGAAGAGGCAACCGAAGTGCTGGCAAGTTGTGATACCTTACTCAACTCCTGGCGTGACAACCTGCCGGACCTGGCTATCGTCGAGAACCTGCAACGCGAAATACATACCTTCAAGGGCGGTGCACGTATGTCCGGCGTCCGCTCCATGGGCGACCTCAGCCATGCGATGGAGAGCTTGCTGGAACGTATTGCCGGCCAGATGTTACCACCGTCGGTATCCGCCATTGAAGCACTCGAGCAAGGCTGTGACCGCCTGAACGAATGGGTGGAGCAGGCAAGCCAGGGCAGCATTCCGCCGGCGGGTGAAGCCCTGAAGCTGTTTGCACAACAGGTCGAAGCGTTGACTGCGGTGCAGGTAAAGCCGGGCGCAAGCGTGGTTGTGCCTGACAAGATTGAAACAATTCCGGAACAGTTGGAAGATACCGCGGAGCTTGTCACTGAAGACACAGCGGAACCCATCACTGAAGACGAAGCGGAAACTATTACCGGGCCGGAACCCAGCGCAAAAGAAGCGACAGAAGAACCCAAAGGACCGCAGCAAATCCGTGTCAATGCGGATCTGCTTGACTCGCTGGTCAATTCAGCTGGTGAGATCAGTATTTTCCGTTCACGCCTTGAGCAGGAAGTCAGCCAGCTGCGTGACTACCTGAAAGAATTTGATGATACCGTTTCACGCTTACGCGAACAATTCCGCAAGCTTGAAATTGAGACCGATACACAGATTCGTTCCAGGTACCATCAAGAAGCACCCGACGGTTCAGAAGAGTTTGATCCCTTGGAACTGGACCGCTTCTCCTCCATGCAGCAACTGTCACGCAGCCTGTCAGAGTCCGTATCTGACCTGCTGAACCTGCAGGAATTGCTGGATGATGCTGCCCGCAGATCCGAATCGCTGCTGGTACAACAATCCCGGGTAAGCACCGAGCTGCAGGATGGCCTGATGAAAACCCGCATGGTGCATTTCGGCACCATTGCACCACGTCTGCGCCGGATCGTCCGTACAGCGGCAGGCGAAACAGAGAAAAACGTGCGTTTGAAGTTGAGTATGAAGGGTGGTGGCGATCAGCTGGACCGCAATGTACTGGAAAGAATCACAGCACCACTTGAGCACTTGCTCCGCAATGCGGTGTCACACGGCATTGAGACACCAAAACTGCGGCGCAAGCTCAAAAAGCCAAAAGAAGGGAAGATCAGTATTACGGTCGCAGCCGAGGCTACTGAGTTTATTGTGCGCGTTGCAGATGATGGCGCAGGCCTTGACCAGAAAGCTATCCGAAAGCGTGCAATTGAGCTTGGCATAATTGACAAGAAGAGCAAGCCGCAGCCCCAGCAATTCCTGCAAATCATTTTGCATAGCGGCTTCTCAACATCTAAAACTGTTACCGGTTTGTCCGGGCGCGGCATTGGTTTGGATGTCGTCAACACCGAAATTAAGCAGATTGGCGGTTCGATAGAAATTGAATCCGAAACCGGCAAGGGCAGCTGCTTTACGATCAGGATTCCGTTCACACTGGCTGTCATGCAGGCTATCGGCGTGGTCGCCGGTGAACACAATTACCTGATCCCGCTGGCCAGCGTGGCAGGCGTTGCACGCATGTTACCTGTCGATTACCAGAAGTTAATCGAGACTGACTCACCGGTGTATGAATTTGCCGGGGAGAAATTTCCAATTTTGGAACTGGAGCCGTTGCTGGGTGAAGCTTCGACACCGATTGGTGATGACACCATTTCCATCCTGATGATCAAATCCGGTGAACAACGTGCAGCCTTCCGCGTACCGCAACTATTGGGGCACCGGGAAATCGTCATCAAACCGGTCGGGCCACAGATCAGCAGCGTTCCCGGCATCCTCGGCGGTACGATAACAGGTGACGGACAGGTAGTTATTATCATCGATTCCGGACCATTGATCAGGCATGCGCTGGTGAGTGGTGCACACCCGGCACCACCGATGGAGAGTACCGACATCCGGCCCAAACAGCTACTGGCGTTGGTAGTAGACGACTCAATCACCATGCGCAAAGTGACCTCACGCGTGCTGGAAAAGAACGAATTCGATGTCATTACCGCAAGAGACGGCGTGGATGCCACAGAGCAAATGCGGGAACAAATACCCGACCTGTTGTTGCTGGATGTAGAAATGCCGCGTATGGACGGTTATGAAGTTGCAGAATACGTACGTGCTGATGCCCGGCTACGGCACATTCCAATCGTGATGATTACCTCGCGCGCAGGCCAGAAACATCGTGAACGTGGCAAGAAAGCAGGTGCCAATGCCTATCTTTCCAAGCCCTACAAGGAATCGGATCTGATCACCGAGGTCAATAAACTGCTGGGCAAGGGGGTTCAAGCTAATGTCTGACAAAGAAATCCGTACGATCATGGCTGCCCTGACGGAAGGACACGTGTTGTTACCGAACAGTGCGGTAGCTGAAGTGCTTGAGTTCACAGCGCCCGAACCATTCAAAGAAGGCCCAGCCTGGTTACTGGGTGAACTGGCCTGGCACGGCTGGCAGGTGCCAGTGATTAGTTACCAGCGCTTGATAGATAGCAAAGCCGGAGACGCTGTAACGCCGAAAGCACGCATTTTGATCATTAAAACCCTGGGTGAATCTACCCAGGTTAACTATATCGGGCTGGTGATCCAGGGTTTACCCCGGCTCAAAAAAATAACAGCAGACACCCTGGTTGAGAAGCAGACCGAGAAACTGCCAAAAGCACTATTCAGCAAGGTAAGCATAGACGATCTACCCGCATGGATACCTGAGATGGGTTATCTGACACGTATCGTTGAGCAGGCTGCTTACGGCAACTGACCCGCCTGGGACCTAAAAATCCCCCGCCAACACCTGTAATACTGCAATGGCTGCGGGACCAGCTGACTCGGTCCTCAATACCCTCGGACCTAATGAAACGGCAGTGATACCCTTTTGCCTTACCTGATCAAGCTCATCCGGGCTGAAACCACCCTCAGGACCAATAAGCACCGAGATGGAATCACCAGCAATCGTACAAGCGCTCAATTTGCATGTGGCATCCGGGTCCAGCACCAACCGTTGGGCATCACCTTCGCCCGCCAGCCAATCACCAAGCGATATCGGTTGCAGGATATGCGGCACAACAGCACGGCCACTTTGCTCACAAGCCGCTATGGTTACCCCGCGCCAATGTGCCAGACGCTTGATCTGTCGTTTGTCATCCAATTTGACTTCAACCCTGCTGGAAAGCAATGGCTGAATTGCGTAAACACCCAACTCAGCGGCTTTCTGCACGGTGTAATCCATGCGTTCCCGCCTGCTGATGGCTTGTACCAGCGTGATCTTCAACGCCGACTCAGTCCCTGGAACCGTATTGCCCGACAAGCTGACCAGCACGCGTTGTGGTTGTATTTCCCGAACCCCACCCGAATAGTCCTCACCATTGCCATTAAACAGCGTCACAGAGTCACCCACTGACAACCTCAGCACACACACAAGGTAATGGCTCGCCTGCCCTTCCAGTTCGACTGTGTCGCCAACTGTCAGAACTTGTGGTGTGTAAATTCGGGACAATCGCCTCATTGGCGCGCAACCGGGGCATGCGGCCGGATAGCCCTATTTCTACTTGTTTTCATAGTGCCTGAGTTCATTACGATTCTGGTATCATGGAGATTCGTCGCCAGCCTTGCAAGCAGCACGGGATAACACCTTTTTCGAGACTCACCCGGGATAGAAACCATACTGAACTTATCATGCCAAATCTATCGTGAATATAATCGACCCCAAAGAGTTTCTCCCCGTCGCGCTTGAAGCCGCCAAAGCGGCGCGTGAATTGATCCTCTCTTACTACGGTGGCGTATTCAATATCGAGACTAAAGCCGACCAGACACCCGTCACGGTGGCCGACCGGGGGGCTGAACAGGTCATTCGTGACACGCTCCGCAACGCGTTCCCTGATCACGGAATACTTGGTGAGGAATACGGCTCAGAAATCGGAGACACGCAATTCCTGTGGCTGGTAGATCCCATTGACGGTACCAAGAGCTTTGTCAAACGCTACGGCATGTTTTCTACCCAGATTGCATTGATGCACGGGGGAAAACTGATCCTCGGCGTATCCTGCGCGCCGGCCATGAATGAGCTGGTCTGGGCGACACACGGTGGTGGCGCATATGATGAAAACGGGCGGTTACATGTCAGTAACGTAAACAATATTGCTCAAGCCAGTATTTCGACCGGCAATATCCAGAGCCTGGCTGCAGGTAACCGCTGGCCGGCACTTGGACAAATCCTGGCAAATGCTGACCGCACGCGGGGTTACGGTGACTACTACCATTATCACCGACTGGCTGCCGGCCAACTGGACGCTGTCATTGAGTCCGACGTCAACATTCTCGATATCGCTGCACTGACGCTTATCGTCACAGAGGCAGGTGGTGTGTTTACAGATCTTGATGGCATAGCGATCAACCTGGACACACGATCTGTGCTGGCCGCGACACCCGCCCTGCATGCCGCATTGTCGGCAAAACTGGACCCGGGTTGACAGAGTATGCACACGCTCCCAAAAATCCACGCTACCCGTGAACGGGATCCCGGAAAGGTATTCAGGATCGAACAGCTGGACCTGGAATTCAGCAACGGCGAAAAACGCACCTATGAACGTCTGCACACCCACGGCCTGGGTGCCGTCATCGTAGTAGCAATGCGTGATGCTGAAACCGTTTTACTGATCAGTGAATATGCTGCCGGCTTACACCAGTACGAACTCGGGCTGGTCAAAGGTAGGCTGGAAGCCGGTGAAACGGTGCTGGAAGCAGCCGAAAGAGAGCTAAAGGAAGAAATCGGGTTTGGCGCGCATAACCTTGTCGAGCTAACGGAATTAAGTCTGGCTCCGGGTTACATGACACACATCACCCATGTGGTACTGGCACGCGACCTGTACCCGGAAAAACTGGCGGGTGATGAGCCGGAAGAATTGGAAATTATCCCATGGCTGCTGGCTGATCTGCATGCACTCGTACAGCGACCGGATTGTACCGAGGGTCGCAGCATCGCCGCCTTGTACATTGCCCGTGACTTCCTGCAACAGGAAACAACCTAGTGTCGGACCCAATGTCAGACTCAAACCTGGAACTTGCTCTTGACCAGCTCGTAGGCATCAGCCGCCGCGCCGGAGCCGCCATCCTGGACTGGTACGATGGTGACATGGGTATCACCCAAAAGGCTGATAACACACCGTTAACGAAAGCCGACCTTGCCAGCCACGATTTGATCAGTACCGAACTGACCAGGCTATGGCCGGAAATTCCGGTTCTATCCGAGGAATCTGCGGACATTCCCTGGGTGACCCGCCAAAGCTGGCAACGATACTGGCTGGTAGACCCGCTGGACGGCACCCGGGAGTTCATCAACCACAACGATGAATTCACCGTCAATATTGCCCTGATTAAAGATCACCAACCCGTGCTGGGGATCGTCTACGTACCCGTCACCGGTATCTGTTATTTCGGTGCCGGGGATTACGGTGCCTGGCGGCAGAAGAATGAAGACCCTGCTACCGCCATTGAGGTAAGGCAACCTGCAGCAGAACCGGCCGTTATCGTTGGCAGCCGCTCACACGCCAACCCCGAACTCGCCAGTCAGCTCAACAAGCTGGGTCCACATGAACTGATCAGTATGGGCAGCTCACTAAAATTTTGCCGGGTGGCAGAAGGCCTGGCCGATTTTTACCCGCGCATAGGACCCACCTCAGAATGGGATACAGCCGCAGCACAGGCCGTGGTTGAAGCAGCCGGTGGACAGGTAGTTAAAATCGATGGCACACCACTGGGTTATAACACCAGGGAAGCGTATCTGAATCCTTATTTCTTCGTCTTCGGGGACCCGGCAAGGGAATGGCTGTGGCCGTTTCAGGACAGCTCCCACTAGTGTTGCCAGTTGATTGTGAGTGACAATAGTTAAAATACACTTACAGATCAAACAGTTATGGGTTTACAGATCCTTTTTACACCTGCGTCAGCTTGACGCAAGGGTTTTCAGGGAGTATAAACTGCTCTACCCTCCTGTGGGGCGTGCCAAAAAATTACAACGATCGACAACAATGATAAAATTGCAGGAACGTAAGCGGCTTCGGCCGCTTTTTTTCGCTAACGTAGTAAACTCCACAATCGATGAACGATCCCAGGCTCTTTAGTTTAAATCCTTATGCAAAATGATATCCCAACAGACGCAATCAAGTTTACAGATGCAGCCGCGAGAAAGGTCATGGAACTGATCATGGAAGAGCACAATCCGGAACTTAAATTGCGTGTCTATATCTCGGGCGGGGGTTGTTCCGGATTTCAGTATGGATTCAGCTTCGACGAAAAAAGTGGCGATGACGATATCGCAGTCAGCAATGAAGGTGTAACACTACTGATCGACCCGATGAGCTTTCAATACCTGATTGGAGCCGAAGTGGATTACACTGAGAACCTGCAGGGTGCACAGTTTGTGATCCGCAACCCCAATGCAGCCACCACCTGTGGTTGTGGCTCTTCTTTCTCAATTTAAGCAGGACATTGGCTTCCGGCATGGATCACCTGGCCCGGTCGAGGCTGAACCAATTCACCGCTGTGCGCCTGGACCGTGACGTAGAACGGCGTGACGATGCGCAATGGGTAGCCACATCACTGGCCAGGCCTAATACCCGCTTTGTACCGCTGTGGCGTAGCCGTAGCCTGCTGGAACGCAGCGCTGACGGTACCATCGCCGTTTACCTGTCACCCTCTGAACTCACTGAACCGGACCGCATCCAGCCGCCTACCCTGCTGGGTGATGATGGTGTACGTGATTATTTCGCCGTGTCGGTCACTGACACCCAGAAAGAAGACATTCACAACCATTATCCGGATGCGCGTTTTGCTGATCTGCGCAGGGCATCCATCCATATGGCGGCCAAGCACGCCGGCATCCTCGCTTATGCCAAGGCCCTGCACTACTGGCAACACCGCCACGCATTCTGCGGTGTCTGCGGTAGCCCTAACCGCTTGCGCTCAGCCGGTCATCGTATGGCCTGTAGCAATGAAGAATGCGCCAGGGAAACCTTCCCGCGCATCGACCCCGCCATTATTGTACTGGTGACCCACGAAGACGCCTGTCTGCTGGGACACAACGCCAACTGGCCGCCAAAAGTATTTTCTACACTCGCCGGGTTTGTTGAGCCGGGCGAAAGCCTGGAAGATGCCGTAGTGCGAGAAGTTTATGAAGAAGCACAGGTGCAATTGTCAGACATCCGCTATGTATCTTCCCAGCCCTGGCCATTTCCCGCATCTGCGATGTGCGGCTTCTACGCCGAGGCACTAACCCGCAGCAGCGGCGTCAGCGAAGAAGTGGTTGAAACGCGCTGGTTTACCGTTGAGACACTGACCAAGGCCGTACTGAACAATGAAGTCTGTCTGTCACCTCCTGTTTCTATCGCCTTCAGGCTACTGGCGGATTGGTTTCGGCAGCATGGCGGCGATGACCTTGAGGAATTAGTCCGCCGACAGCCCCGGTGATTTGCCAAACCAACCTGTTAGAATGGACTCGCAAGCCGTAATGGGTACCGGCATACATAGGAAGAGCATGCGTCAATGACCATTATCTCGATACTGATAGCATTTACACTTTGTCATTTTATACGCGAATTGCGACATCTGCGCCGCTTTGATTGGGTAACCTCATTTACAAAGCACTGCAACGACATGCTTAAGAGCGTGCCGGGCTGGTCCGGTCCTACCGGCTTCCTGGTGATACTCGGCCTGCCGCTGCTGGCGGCTTTTATCATTAACAGCCTGTTGTTTTCCGCCTTTGGGCTTATCGGCGAGTTCCTGTTCGCCATTATCGTGTTGATCTACACCTTCGGCCCCCGTGACCTGGATGTTGATGTCCGTAGTGTTATCCGGGCTGAAAATGATGAAGAACAAATGGAAGCACTGGAAACTTTGCTTGGCGGTCCGGTACCGGAAGACGACGCAGCCTGCCAGGCCGCCGCAATCGATGCTGTTTTCAGCAATGCGCTGAAGCGCTGGTTCGGGATTATTTTCTGGTTTGCCGTACTCGGCATCTATGGTGCACTGCTTTACCGCCTTGCCAGCTGGCTAATTGATGGTGATTTTGGTCTGTTTGATGAGCAAAAAGACCTATTCACCCGCTTGGTTAAACTGCTGGACTGGCCCGTCGCCCATCTGATCACGCTGTCACTGGCTATTGCCACGGATTTTGACTCCGTATACCGCGCCTGGAAGAAATACCACGATGAAAGTGGCAACGGCCTGTTCGAAGGCAATAATCAATTCATGTTGACCAGCGCACGTACAATCGTCATGACCGGCCACGCCGAAAATGACGGTTATGCAGACCAGCTTCAGGGCCCGATGGCCAGCATCAAACTGTCCATGGACCTGGTCTGGCGCTCGCTGGGCGTTTGGGCCACTGCGCTGGCCATTTTGTTGCTGGTGAATGTGATCGCATGACCGGGCCCCGTGCCCACGATTACCCTGCCCCTCATTCCCTTGCCAGGGTGTTTGTTACAATATTTTTTGCCAGCCTGGTTTTTTTGGGTGCCGGCTTTCCCGGAAGTGTGGTTGCCGAAATCACATTACGCCAGGCCAATGGCGAAATCCTCAAGCTACCCGCTCCTGCCAAACGTATCATCACACTGGCGCCCAATCTCGCCGAGCTGGTGTTTGCGGCCGGTGCGGGAGACCGGTTGCAGGCGGTGGTTGAATACAGTGATTTCCCAGCGCCTGTTTTACAAATCCCCCGTATCGGTGACGCTTTCCGGATCGACCTTGAACGCATCATCGAATTAGAACCGGATCTGGTCATCGCCTGGAATTCAGGCAATCCGCAGAGCGCGCTGCAAAAACTGCAACAACTGGGTATCACCGTCTGGCAAATGGAAATCACACGACCGGAAGAAATTGCCGACGCGGTCGAAGACATCTCCTTTGCGGCAGGTACCCAGGCCCATGGCCAGGCTGTTGCAGAGCAATTGCGCAGCAGATTGTCCGCTCTTGTACAGCAGAATGCAGCAAAAATACCGGTAAAATTTTTTTACCAGATCGCAGCTCGTCCACTGTATACCGTCAACGGCCAGCACATTATTAGCCGCAGCATAGAAATATGCGGCGGTCGGAATGTCTTTGCAAACCTCCAGGCCCTGGCACCGCAAGTCAGCCGGGAATCCGTCATCCTGGCGAATCCACAAGCAATGATCGCACCTCAAATTCCGGGGGAACCAAAGGCATTGCGTGCCTGGCATGACTGGCCCCGCTTGCAAGCAGTGCAGAACAAGGCAATGCTGTACCTGCCCGCCGATGACATCAGCCGTGCGGCGCCACGCTTACTGGACAGCATAGAATTAATCTGCACGCTTCTTGATAAAGTGCGCAGGACTACAAATCTGGAAAAGCCATGAACTCAGCCATCGTCTCATCTCCAGCCGGCGTCATGACGGTATTAATTGCGGTCGTTGCCTTCTGGTTCTGGCTGGAACGCATCACCCATTGGAAAATATTTGAGTTCCTGCCGCCGCTGGTTTTCATTTATGCCTCACCGGTACTGCTGTCAAACTACGCTGTCATCCCGTTTGACAGTGCCGCTTATGACTTCCTGTACCAATACGGACTGCCAGTTTTTATAGTGCTGATGTTGATAAAAGTGGATGTACTCGGCGCAATCCGCATCATGGGCAAGGGTGTGTACGTGATGCTGTTGGGTAGTGTCGGCGTTGTGGTTGGGGGCGTAATCGCTTACAAACTGGGGCAAGTGCTAAGTATTGGCAATTACTTCCCATTGGCACAAGACAGCTGGCGGGCGTTTGGCACGCTGGCTGGTAGCTGGATCGGCGGCACCGGAAACATGACAGCCGCACATGCCGGGCTGGAAGGTACGCCGGGTGATCTGACCATGGCTGCTGCTGCCGACCAAATGGTGTATCTCGTCTGGCTGCCGATATTGCTTGGCTCCAAGGTATTCGCTGAGCGTTTCAACCGCAGGATGAAAGTACCGGAAAATCGCATCGAACTAATGGAGCAGGCAGCGAGCAAGTTCGACAATAGCAACAGCGAAAATGCACCGACCATGACCAGCATGTTACACCTGGGTTTGTTAGCCATCGGCTTTACTGCGATAGCGCTGAGCCTGTCCGAAACACTGCCACCCGTTGTGATTGCGGGCGCCACGGTGATCACCGCAGGCACCTGGCTGATATTGCTGGTCACCACCTTCGCGCTGATTGCTTCGGTCACGCCGGCCCGCAAGCTGCCGGCTGCGCAACCGATCGCCATGGCCATCATCTACGTCTATGTCGCGCGCATTGGCGCCACCATGGATTTGAGCGTGGTGGACTGGGACAAGA